>NZ_AP024881.1:659931-989897 GCF_024347675.1 Vibrio ishigakensis
CTCGTGGCTATCGTGTTCTATGTGCTGTACAACCAGATGGCGACCACAATGGTGATGTTCACCAAGAACAATACCGATTTCACTATCTTAGGTTTGACTCTAGCTCCGGCACAGTTTCAGCTGATCAACCCGCTGGTTATCCTAGCTATCGGTTCAATGTTGCCTAAGTTCTACAGCCGTTTTGTACGCTTTACCATCCCATATCAGTTCGCAGTCGGTGTTATCTTGGCAGGTGTGGCTATGCTAGTACTTTGGTTAGGCGCCTCTAGTGGCTATGAGACGGGTATTGCCAGTGGTAACTATGTTGGCCTGTCTTACTTTGTTGTGACCATTGCAGAGCTGTTTGTGAGCGCTGTGGGGCTATCTATGATTGGCCTTTACTGTCACCCGCGCATGATCGCGTTTGCTATGGGTGCTTGGTATCTAGCCTCGTCTATGTCGAACCTGATCTCAGGTCAGTTAGGTAAGCTGGTGGCTGTGCCGAAAGGCAGCAGCGACAAAATCCACTCTATGCATGCCTACGGTGACTTCTTCTATTCGATGGGTATGACAGCTGTAGTTGTCGGTATCCTGTTGTGCGGCGTGATGTACTTCCTGCATCGCTCTCTAGCGAATAAGGGCATCGAGGTGGCTTAATTTCCTTATGCGCACAAAAAACCGCACTCAAGAGTGCGGTTTTTTAATGTCTGTAAGAAAAGGGGAGGAGATTACCAGCCCTTAACTACGCCACCTTTGAAGATGTCAGAAGCTGCCTTGTACACTTCGTCAGTCTGGTACGCTTTAACGAAGTTTTGTACGTTTTCAGCGTTTAGGTTCTCTTCGCGAGAAACGATTAGGTTCACGTATGGAGACTCTTTGTCTTCAACGAATACACCGTCGCGCTCAGGAGTTAGGTCGATAGAGCTCGCGTAAGTCGTGTTGATGATAGAAAGTGCAACGTCATCTAGAGAGCGTGGTAGCTGTGCAGCGTCTAGCTCAACGATAGCGATGTTTTTAGGGTTCTCGATGATGTCGCGAACAGTGCCTTGTAGACCAACGCCTTCACGTAGCTTGATCAGACCTTGTTGCTCAAGAAGAAGTAGAGAACGACCTAGGTTAGTTGGATCGTTTGGTACTGCGATACGTGCACCGTCTTCTAGCTCGTCTACAGATTTGATTTGCTTAGAGTAGCCCGCGATTGGGTAAACAAAAGAGTTACCTGCGATAGCTAGCTTGTAACCACGGTCAGCGATTTGCTGGTCTAGGTATGGCTTGTGTTGGAATGCGTTGATATCAACAGAGCCGTCGTCTAGTGCAGCGTTTGGTGTTACATAGTCAGTGAAGGTTACTAGCTCAACGTCTAGGCCGTACTTCTCTTTAGCTACTTTTGCTGCAACTTCAGCAACCTGTGCTTCAGCACCCGCCATTACGCCTACTTTAATCTTGCTCATATCTTCCGCTTTGTCACCACAACCTGCTAGAACAACAGCAGATGCTGCAACGGCAATAGCGAATAGCTTCTTCAAACTGAATTTCATGAATCTCTCCTTGGAATAAAATTATCTGTGGTCAACTTTGCGAACCAGTGCGTCACCCACAGATTGAATGATTTGCACTAATACAATCAGCATCACAACGGTTACCGCCATGATAGTAACGTCATATCGGTGGAAGCCATAGCGAATGGCTACGTCACCTAGGCCACCGCCACCAACGGTACCGGCCATCGCCGAGTAGCTCACTAGGGTAACTAGGGTAATGGTTACTGTATTAATAATGGTAGGCAGTGCTTCAGGAAGC
The DNA here is from genome assembly GCF_024347675.1 of Vibrio ishigakensis. Lineage (NCBI taxonomy): Bacteria > Pseudomonadati > Pseudomonadota > Gammaproteobacteria > Vibrionales > Vibrionaceae > Vibrio > Vibrio ishigakensis. The sequence goes on from NZ_AP024881.1 coordinate 661,711, forward strand.
AGTACCTTAGAAATAATCTGCATTGGGGTTGCGCCCATTGACTGAGCTGCTTCTACAAGGCCGCTTGGTACCTCAAGCAGTGCACCCTCGATAAGGCGAGCCACAAATGGGATAGCGCCGATAGTCAGAGGTACGATAGCCGCTGTGGTACCGATAAAGGTGCCGATAAGTAGCTTAGTAAACGGAATGATGGCTACCATAAGTACCAAGAAAGGTACGCTTCGGCCAATGTTTACGATCGCGCCCAATACTGCGTTTAGCTTAGTGTTCTCAAGCAGACCACCTTTTTTGGTGGTGTGCAGGATAACACCTAGCGGAATACCCAATGCAAAACCAACGATACCAGAAAATGCCACCATGTAGATGGTCTCCCAGGTCGCTTTCAGCAGAAGGTTACTGTTTAGGCTGAACCAATCCATAATGATCTCAATTGACATAGCCAAGTACCTCTACTTTTACATTGTGTTGTTCTAGATATTTGATTGCGGCAAGGTCGGCTTCTTCTGAGCCGAATAGCTCAGCAACCAGCATGCCGAATTTCACGCCGCCTGCGTAATCGAGATCAGAGCTTAGGATAGATACATCGATATCAAATTTGCGGGTGATCTGGCTGATCACTGGCTCATCTACGGTTGCACCTGTGAACTCAAGGCGTACTAGAGGATGACTGCCCTCTGAGCGATCCTGGGTCAGGCGCTCTGCGTAGTCTTCTGGAATAGACAGGTCAAGGGTAGAGCGAATGAACTTACGTGCTAGCTCTGTTTTCGGGTGAGCAAAGATTTCGCCTACAGTGCCTTTCTCAACCAGTTTACCGCCGCCGATAATCGCCACCTCGTGACAGATGCTCTTCACTACGTCCATCTCGTGGGTAATGATAAGAACCGTGATGCCAAGCTGACGGTTGATGGTCTTTAGAAGCTCAAGGATAGATTGAGTGGTAGCAGGATCCAGTGCACTGGTCGCCTCATCACACAGCAGAACCTTAGGGTCACTTGAAAGTGCACGTGCGATTGCCACACGCTGCTTTTGACCGCCACTTAGGTTAGCTGGATAGGTGTCTTTCTTGTCAGCAAGGCCAACAAGGTCTAGCAGTTCCGTTACTTTCGCTTCGATGTGTTGACGGTCGCGGCCTGCAAGCTCAAGTGGCAGGGCAACGTTATCAAATACGGTGCGAGAAGATAGCAGGTTGAAGTGCTGGAAGATCATGCCGATATTGCGGCGCGCTTCTGACAGGCCTTTGTCATTTAATTTAGTTAGATCAACGCCATCAACGATCACTTCGCCGCTAGTCGGTACCTCTAGCATATTTACACAGCGGATCAGCGTACTTTTACCGGCACCAGAGGAGCCGATTACGCCAAATATCTTGCCTTTTGCGACGCTAAGATTGATATCTACTAAGGCATTAATCGGGCGATTGCCTTGGTAAAATATCTTGTTAACTTGGTTGATTTCTATCATCAATGAACCTGTAAACTGGGGAACTGCAGTGAATTCTGCTGAAATGCTATGGCGATCACAGCGTCAAGTCAATAGATATTTTTACGTCTAGACGTCTAAACTGTAATTGAAGTGTGCGACTGATGACAAAGCGTGTAATAATCTGTGTGAACCTGCCTTATAAGAGAGAGTATCGGTGGCTAAACCTGCTGTTTTTTTAGATCGTGATGGCGTAATTAACGTCGATCACGGATACGTACACGACGAACATGACTTTGAATACATCGAAGGTGTATTTGAGGCAACCAAGAAGCTACAACAGCAGGGCTATATGCTGGTGCTAGTGACCAACCAATCTGGTATCGCTAGAGGTAAATTTAGCGAAGACAGATTCCTTTCTCTTACTCAATGGATGGACTGGAACTTCTCCGACAACGGCGTGGAGTTCGACGGCATCTATTACTGCCCGCATCATCCTGAACATGGCATTGGTGATTACAAGCAAGATTGTGAGTGTCGTAAGCCAAAGCCGGGTATGTTTATCTCAGCGCGAGACTTCCTGAAGATCGATATGGCTAAATCTGTAATGGTTGGCGATAAGGCTGAGGATATGATGGCCGCTGAAGCCGCGGGTGTTGGCACTAAGATCTTGGTGCGCACAGGTAAGCCGGTAACCGAAAAAGGTGAAGCCATTGCCGATGCGGTTCTAGATAGCATCGCTGATGTTCCTGCATTTATCGCCTCTCGCTAATCCATGACCAAAAAGCTCACCATTCTTGATATTGCGAAACTTGCCGGCGTCGGCAAGTCGACTGTGTCTCGCGTCCTGACCAACGACCCTAAGGTAAAGCCTGAAACTCGGCAAAAGGTTGAGCAGGTGATTTCCGAGTCCGGCTATGTGCCGTCCAAATCAGCCCAGTCCATGCGCGGGGGCAGTCAAAAAGTGGTGGGTGTGATTATCTCCCGCCTCGATTCTCCATCTGAAAACCAAGCGGTGGGCACTATGCTCAGCACCCTGTATAGCGCTGGTTATGATGTGGTGGTTATGGAGAGTCAGTTTGATCGTGACAAGACTAATGAGCATCTTGAGGTACTCAAACGTCGCAATGTGGATGGCGTGATCGTATTTGGTTTTACCGATTGTGATGTGGAGAGTTTATCCTCTTGGCAGCACAAGGCGGTGGTGATCGCCATGGATTACCCAGAGCTTTCCTCGATCAACTATGACAACCAGATGGTGATTGAGCTTGCCTTAGAGCATGTAAAGTCCCAAGGTCTGGATGAGATTGCCTATATAGGTGTCGACCCTAAAGACAGAACCACGGGGTTATCTCGACTAAACGCTTATCTGGATTGGTGTCAGCGCAAAGATCACAGAGTTAACTACCAGGTGGGCGAACTTCACCATGAGAGTGCCTATCAGTTGGTGGATAAGGTGCTCGGCTCGGACACTCAAGCCATAGTTTGTGCCAGTGATACTTTGGCATTGGGCGTTATTAAACGCCTGCAAGAGCTGGGACGTGAAGATGTCTTGGTGACTGGTGTTGGCGGTAATGAACTGCTCTCTTTCCTATTTCCCAAGGTCTATAGCGTCGATCCTGGCTATACCGAAGCCGGCAAGAAAGCGGCAAATGCTTTGATCAAGCAGCTCTCTGGTGAGGCTGAAATCACCCATCAAACCCAACAACCTCTGCCTAGAATGTGACCTGATTCAATTTATGGGACTGTTCCCATTTTAATTTCTCATAACTAGTGTCAATATTCGTCACACAAGAAATGGGAATGTTCCCATTGATTCATCGAATATAATAAATGTACCCACTTTAAGGTGAACTAAGTTATGAGCAAGGTAGAACGTCGCGATGTTCAGCGCCTGATCGAATTGGTCGGCGGAAGAGAAAATATCGCCAGTGTAAGTCACTGTTTAACCCGTTTACGTTTTGTTTTGAATGACACGGATAAGGCTGACACCAAAGGGCTAGAGGCACTTCCTCTGGTAAAAGGTTGCTTTACCAATGCAGGCCAGTTTCAGGTAGTTATCGGCACTGAGGTAGACGAGGTGTATAAGGTGCTGCTTGAGGAATCAGGTCAATCAGCGGCGAGTAAGGATGATGCCAAGCTTGCAGCGCGCAAGAACATGAACATCCTTGAGCGTGGTATCTCTCATCTGGCAGAAATCTTTGTTCCTCTTCTTCCTGCCATTATCACCGGTGGTCTGATCCTTGGTTTCCGTAACGTTATCGGTGATATCCGAATGTTCGACGGCCAGACTCTGACAGAGATCAGTCAGTTCTGGGCAACGGTACACTCATTCCTATGGCTTATCGGTGAAGCTATCTTCTTCTTCCTACCAGTAGGTGTGTGTTGGTCGACAGTGAAGAAACTGGGCGGCACTCCGATTCTGGGTATCACGTTAGGTGTGACTCTGGTTTCGCCTCAATTGATGAACGCCTATCTGATAGGCAAAGAAGTGCCAGAGGTATGGGACTTTGGCCTATTTGTCATTGAGAAGGTGGGGTATCAGGCTCAGGTTATTCCAGCGATGCTGGCGGGTATGGCGCTAGCCTTTATTGAAACCAATCTTAAGCGCATCGTACCGTCTTACCTGTATCTGGTTGTGGTGCCATTTGTCTCTATCATTCTGTCTGTGATTCTGGCGCACTCTTTGATTGGTCCGTTCGGTCGTATGTTGGGTGATGGTGTGGCATTTGCCGCTAAAGCTGCCATGACAGGTGACTTTGCAGTGCTGGGTTCAATCCTGTTTGGTTTCTTCTATGCACCATTGGTTATCACAGGTATCCACCACACTACTAACGCCGTTGACCTACAACTGATGCAAGACCTTGGCGGTACACCAATCTGGCCTCTTATTGCACTATCAAATATCGCTCAAGCATCAGCGGTAGTGGGCATCATTATCATCAGCAAGAAACATGGCGAGCGCGATATCTCTGTGCCAGCGGCTATCTCTGCTTATTTAGGTGTGACTGAGCCGGCAATGTACGGCATCAACTTGAAATACAAGTTTCCTATGCTTTGCGCCATGATTGGTAGTGCGGCAGCGGCAGCAATCTGTGGTAGCGCAGGTGTGATGGCAAACGGTATCGGTGTGGGCGGTCTGCCAGGCATCCTTTCTATCCAACCAGCCTTCTGGGGCGTATTTGGTCTAGCAATGCTGGTGGCAATCATAGTGCCAATCACACTAACTCTAATCCTTTATAAGCGCGCTCAAAGCAAGGGCGAGCTAGAAACAGCAAACGCATAATCTAGGGGTGGCAAAGGCCACCCTCTCATTTAGGTAGCACGGTAATGAATAACGCAACGACGCCTTGGTGGAAGACCGCCACGGTATATCAAATCTACCCGAAGAGCTTTTGTGACAGTGGTGCAAAGGGCACCGGCGACATCCAGGGTATTATCTCTAAACTCGATTATCTAAAAAGCCTAGGTATCGACGCTATTTGGCTAACCCCAGTATATGAGTCGCCTATGGTGGATAATGGCTACGATATCTCTGACTACTACGCCATTAACCCTGACTTTGGCACCATGCAGGATTTTGATGAGCTTCTTGAACAAGCGCATCAGCGTGGTATTCGCATCATTATGGATATCGTGGTTAACCATACCTCGACGGCGCACAAGTGGTTCCAATCTGCTTTAGAGGGCAAAGACAGCCCTTATCGCGATTACTATATCTGGAAAGATCCTGTTGATGGTAAAGAGCCAACCAATTGGCAGTCTAAGTTTGGTGGCAATGCTTGGGAGTTTGATGAGAAGAGTGGTCAATACTATCTGCATCTATTCGCAACCGAACAGGCAGACCTTAACTGGGAAAACCCTAAGGTGCGCCAAGAAGTAGAAGAGGTGATCTCTTTTTGGGCTGAAAAAGGAGTCGACGGATTCCGTTTAGACGTAATCAACCTTATCTCTAAGCAGCAAGATTTTCCGAACGATGATATCGGCGATGGTCGTCGCTTCTATACCGATGGCCCAAGGGTGCACGAATATCTGCAACAGATAAGCGATGCGGTATTCCAGAAATACGGCAGTGTGACGGTAGGTGAGATGTCATCGACTACCCTAGAGCATTGTCAGCAGTACTCTTCATTAGATGGTAAAGAGCTGTCTATGGTGTTTAACTTCCACCACCTTAAAGTGGATTATCCAAACGGTGAAAAGTGGACCAAGGCCCCCTTTGATTTCATCGAGCTTAAGCAGATCTTCAATCACTGGCAAACTGGCCTAAATGGCCAAGGTTGGGGGGCACTGTTTTGGTGTAACCACGACCAACCACGTGTGGTGTCTCGCTTGGGAGATGATGAAAACTACCGCGTTGAATCGGCCAAGATGCTGGCGGCATCAGTACATATGATGCAGGGTACGCCCTATGTGTATCAGGGTGAAGAGATCGGTATGACTAACCCTAAATACACCTCTATCGAGCAGTATCGAGATGTAGAAAGCACCAATATGTATCAGTTGATGGTAGAAGAGCAGGGCGTGGATAAACAGCAGATGCTGGATATTCTGGCTAGTAAGTCTCGCGATAACTCTCGTACTCCTATGCAATGGAATAGTGAAGAGTTTGCCGGTTTCTCAAAGTCAGCACCTTGGCTTGAGGTAGCGAGTAACTACCCACAAATAAATGCAGAGCAGGCAGTCGCAGACCCAGGTTCTGTATTCTACTTCTACAAGCGATTGATTGAGCTTCGCAAACAGGTAGCCGTCATTACCGAGGGTGATTATCAAGACTTGTTGCCAGAGCATAAACAGATCTTTATGTATCAGCGCAAATCGGCGAATCAGACCCTTATCTGTGTGAACAACTACTATGGAACAGAGGCAAGCTGGGAGCTTCCTGATGACTTTGACGTCAGCAAAGCAACACTGCTTTTGAGTAACTACTCAGAGCAAGGTGAGGCAACTAAGACGCAAGCTCTACGCCCTTATGAAACTCGCATTTGGCTGGTTGAACGCTAAGTTCAACAGACCCTAATTACCCCCCGAGTAAGACAAAGGCTTTGGTGTGCTCCCAAAGCCTTTTTGTTTTTTTACTTTTCTATTTTGCTAAGCGTCGCCTTCTCTTCGCTGATATGACTATTTTCTGCTTTTATAATTTCGATCTGCTGAATCAGACCTAAGTTTGGGTTAAACCAACGCTCAGCAGTAGTCACAAACTCCATCGAATCCAAGTCATCACAATTCACATTGTAGATATTGGCCTCTTCTAGATAAGCCGCTTCAATGGACTTACCTGAAATCTTGAAGCTTTTACGAACGCCTTTTTCGGTAATTTGTTGTTGCCACCAAGCTGTGCAACTGGCTGAGTCTGGCAGGTTCTTCACCCAGTTTTGTTCATCAAAATCGTTAAGTAGAAGCTTCAGCTGTGTGCCAGTGAGGCTCCAATTAACAGAAACCGTATTCGAGCTAATATCGATATTTGGGTCAGCCTCTTTAACATCCGTTGCCTTCAAACGAAACAACGGACTGCTTTCGTCGAGTGTTGAGATAAGTCTCTGATCCATTAGATAAGCATCGGTGAGCTCATGCAGTGCCCCGTCAGTGCCGGCAAAGTACATGGAAGCATATTCTTCGATACCGTTTACAATCTGCTCGGAGAGATAGAACTGAGTAATCCCATTGTTGTTTAGCTCATAGATGATATTGAGGATGGGATTGTGAGGCGCTTTCTCAATTAATCTCTCAACTAAAGTTTCGGCATCGATAGGCTGATAGTTAAGGGAAACTTCACCGTCTTCCTGTCCATCTGTTGTTAGTGTGTAGCTCAAGTTTGTGGATGGACTTGGGGTAAACAGAGAGCCTTTGATTGGGTAATCAGTGCGAGTTTGTGGCTGTTTGTTTGAGGAGCCAGAATCACCACCGCAGCCATATAGAGCTAGGGTTGCAGCCGCGATAAAGGTCATTTTGTTTAGCATGTTTTTCATTCTCAGTGTTTGAGGCTATGAGCCGTGTTTGGAATGTGGGCATGCTAAGGCTCTGGGGTAATACTCTTCAAAAAACAAAAGATAACAGAGTTACACAAAAGCTTAATTTTACATTTAGGTGTTTGTTTTTATTGGATTAATATCTGATTCAACATTTGTGCAATACTCTTCAATCAAGGCTCTCCAACGCATCAAAATCTCTTTTTCTTGCACGCTAATGCGCAGTCTGGTCCAGGGTTGTAAACAGGTTTGTTTAGACTCAGGTTGAGATAGGCGACTGAATAGCTGTTTTGAAGGCATCACTCGTAGCAGTGCCACTAACGACTCCATATAGCTGAGTCGGAATTGATCCAGCTTATTTTGCTTATAAGCAATGTGGGATACAAAGGTGTACACCAAGGCATTTTGGATGCGCGAATCACCGGCGGGAGTGGTGAGTAGCGCCTTGGCTTTGTCCAGTTCGCCTAGCTTGTAGTGCAGGATTCCGAGCCACAGACCGAGTTCATCAGGCAGCACATCAAATGATGACTGAGCCTGAGACAGATACATTTCCAGCTTCGGTTGATCATCCTCATATAGGGCAAGATAGCGCGCTAGGGTAATAGCGGAAAACTCATCCATAGGTGTATCTATTGCCGCTGGAAATTGGTTGTCCAGTAGCATTTTTTCGTGCGTCTGCGTCAGTTGCCAAGTGCTTGGAGAAGGCTGAGGCAGATTGAAGTATTGAGCGATATCCGCATGTAGGTGAAATAGATCCGCCTGCAAACTGGCTACGCGCAATGGGTAGTGATTACGAAACGCCAGTTTATCCGTAGCGGGGTAGATAAGGTTTACCTGCGCTTTCAACACCCCTTCGGTTGCCCCCTCTTTCAACTCTATATTGAGCAGGTAATCGCTGGTTTGCATGTTGCGGGCGCCAGGAAAATAGGGCGTCTCATTTATCGGATCGAGAAAATAGCTCGGTGCGTCTTGGTTGGCGATATCTGTATAGGGATACTCTACCTGCTGCTGGAGCAAGATAGCTTTTACAAGGGCTCGATATTCACGCGCCTCTGTGCCGATAGCGTCGACGCGGTTTAGCAGAAGCTCAACCTTGGGGATTAACAATTGGTTTCGAGTTTGTAGGCTTGAAGTATTAGGCTGTTGCCACAGCTTCCATCCTAGCCCTATCGTAGTCACGAACAACAGTGCGCAAAGGGTATATGCGATGGTCTGCCTTCGTGAGAAAGAAAGGCTATTCGTATTGAGTGACTTCGGCTTTTGCTTGCCCACAGGGGTCAAAGAGACACTTGCAGGATTGAGAAAGTAGCCCTTGCGCGGATAGGTGACCAAGAGTTTGGTTGCATCCTGTTCGGGCATGTGCTCCTGAAGTAGTGCTCTCAGGGTACTGATACGGTTAGTCAGTACATTCTTTGAGATGTACTTGCTTTGCCAGATGCTATCTATGATGGCTTGTGCGGATAGGGGGTGCCCAACGCTGGTAAGTAGCAGTTCTAGAAGCTCTATAGTGCGAGGCTCTAGCTCTATGTCCGCTGCTTGCTTATACAGAGTCTGGGTTTGTGGGTTGTAAATGAGATCGCCGATAGCAATCAGGCTATTGGTCTCTTTTGCTTGTTGCAGAAAATCGCGCATACTGTCCTCGGCTAGCTACTGATAAATTGCAAAGGCTTGGCACACTGGATATGTGCCAAGATTGAACGCAGAATTATTTTTCGTAGCTTACCGTGTAGCGAGTCGGTTTATGGTTCATCCATAGGATCATATTGATGAACACGGCAGCAAAGATAGACCAAGCAATCAGTGATAGCGGTATAAAGTAGAGAGAGGCTAATAGAATAGTGGTATCGAACAGCAATTGGCTCTTACCGACCGAGATGCCCATCTTGTCTTGAATCACCAAGCAAAGTACGTTTGAACCACCCAGACTCGCTCTGTGTCTAAATAGGATCAAAAGCCCCAGACCAATAAAGGTGCCGCCAGCGATTGCAGCAAACACAGGCGAGAGCGTTTCAAACACCATCACACGGTGGATGTTATCCGCCATCACGGAAACCAAGCTTACACAGATGATGCTGTTAATGGTGAAGTGCTTGCCAAGGCGGAACCAAGCCAAGAAATAGAAGGGTACGTTGACTAAGAAGTAGAGCGTACCAAACGACAGATCCACGAACTGGTTTAGAAGTAGAGCCAAGCCTGCAGTACCGCCAACGATCATAGATGATGACTTTAGGAAATAGATCCCAACGGCCACCAACAGGGTACCAGTAAATATAGCGGCGCAGTCTTCCAATAACGTGTGTCTGTTCATTTTCATTCCCGAGTTCAATAAGCCGCGTAGGATAACTAAAAAGTTGTATTTAACGAAGTTTTTACTCAGAAATGGTGTTAACGTCGTGTAATTTTGCTTTTACAGAGTGTAAAGTGGGTCAACTCGGGTATAACCCCCTTGAGTTCATAAGAACAATGATAGAAAAATTGATCTAAAACATGGACACAAAACAATTTGTGATATGAATTAAATTCGGTAGAATGCCGGCATTCGGATGACGAAAACGTTTGCTTTTGGTCGTTTGGTGCTAATTTTGCCATTTTGAGTTCAATCTGAGTCAGGAGATACAGATGCTAAAGCGTGACATGAACATCGCTGATTATGATGCGGATCTATTCGCAGCCATCCAGGAAGAAACTGTGCGTCAAGAAGAGCACATCGAGCTTATCGCTTCAGAAAACTACACTAGCCCTCGTGTAATGGAAGCTCAAGGTTCACAACTTACTAACAAGTATGCGGAAGGTTACCCAGGCAAGCGTTACTACGGCGGTTGTGAGTATGTTGATAAGGTTGAAGACCTAGCAATTGCTCGTGCATGTGAGCTTTTCGGTGCAGAATACGCGAACGTTCAGCCACACTCTGGTTCTCAAGCGAACAACGCTGTTTACATGGCGCTTCTAAACGCTGGCGATACTGTTCTTGGTATGAGCCTAGCGCACGGTGGTCACCTGACTCACGGCTCTCCAGTAAACTTCTCTGGTAAGCTATACAACATCATCCCTTACGGCATCGATGAGCAAGGCCAGATCGACTATGACGAGATGGAAGCACTAGCTCTTGAGCACAAGCCTAAGATGATCATCGGTGGCTTCTCTGCTTACTCTCAAGTTTGTGATTGGGCGCGCATGCGTGAAATCGCTGACAAAGTAGGTGCATACTTCTTCGTTGATATGGCTCACGTAGCAGGTCTTATCGCAGCAGGCGTATACCCAAACCCAGTACCACACGCACACGTTGTGACTACTACTACTCACAAGACTCTAGCGGGCCCACGTGGCGGTCTAATCCTTTCTAGCGAAGGCGAAGACCTTTACAAGAAGCTGAATTCAGCTGTATTCCCTGGTGGTCAAGGTGGTCCTCTAATGCACGTTATCGCAGCGAAAGCGGTAGCCTTCAAAGAAGCACTAGAGCCAGAATTCAAAGATTATCAAGCGCGCGTTGTTGCTAACGCAAAGGCTATGGTTGCTGAGTTCATCAACCGTGGTTACAACATCGTTTCTGGTTCAACTGAGAACCACCTGTTCCTTGTTGACCTGATCGACAAAGACATCACAGGTAAAGAAGCGGACGCAGCTCTTGGTAGCGCGAACATCACAGTGAACAAGAACTCTGTACCAAACGACCCACGTAGCCCATTCGTTACCTCTGGTATCCGTATCGGTTCTCCTTCTATCACTCGCCGTGGCTTCACTGAAGAAGACGCAACCAACCTAGCAGGTTGGATCTGTGACATCCTAGATAACATGGGTGACGAAGCAGTGATCGAAGCAACTAAAGCTAAGGTTCTGGATATCTGTAAGCGCAAGCCAGTTTACGCTTAGTCCAAAGCACCTAATGAAAAAGCGAGCCTAGGCTCGCTTTTTTTGTGTCTGTTATTTGTTCTCGAGATAGATCATAAATAGACGGGCATCGAGCTCTAATTGATGATAATTAGGCTCCATGTGACAACAGAGCTGATAGAAGGCCTTGTTGTGTTCCTTCTCCTTTAGGTGTGCCAGTTCGTGCACTACCAACATGCGTAGCAAGGGTTCAGGGGCATCTTTGAACATGCTGGCTATGCGTATCTCATTTTTTGATTTCAGCTTATTGCCATGCACGCGGCTTACATAGGAGTGAAGTCCCAACGCATTGTTGATCAGATGTATCTTTGGGTCATAGATCACCTTGCTCAGAGGCGCAGACTTCTTGAGATAGCGATTCTTAAATTCCATGGTGTATTCAAACAGTGCTTTTTCGCTCTTGATGTTGTGTCTGCCTGGATAGCGTTTCTCAAACCAAGGCACCAGTTTTCCTGCGTTCACCATATCGGTAACAGGCTTGATGATGTGCTCTGGATAGCCCTGAATGTATTTAAGCGATGGGTTCATCTTGATAGCGGATTAGTGGGAGTCAGCCAGAGTGTACCCTAGTTAAGTAGGGGATAACAAAAGCCCCATCAAATGACGGGGCTGATAGGCTTATTTGTTGATACTCAGTTGGGTGCCAGATTTGCACTTGAAGGTGTAGTAGCGTCGGCTCTCACTGAACTTAGAAAGACCTTCACCTGAGCAATAGTCGATGTTGATATCACGCATCACCTCTAACGTCTTCTCGCTGTCTAGAGCGAATTTAGAGCCGTCTGCACAGATGATTCGTACCTGACCATCATCGCTGACCGAGTACAAAGATACCTCAGTATTGCACAGCTCGAAGGAGGCCTCTAGATAGTTGTCTTCTTGGGTATTTTTATCAGCACAGCCCCAGAGAAACAGAGGGGCAAGTAGAAATAGAATCCGTTTCATTAACACTCTCCTTGTATATTTTTTAGCTTATACGGAAAGCATAATTGCAAGGAGTAGAATTGCAAAAAATGTCGGGTAGTTATTTGAAAGATAATAAAAAAACCTAGGCGAGTGGCCTAGGTTTTGGAATAGTTTAGCTGATAGCTGATAGCTGATAGCTGATAGCTGATAGCTGATAGCTGATAGCTGATAGCTGATAGCTGATAAAGCCTTTGGCTTTTCGGGGATGACGACCCTTTGAAGTAAAAATCCGTTAGGATTTTTACTTCACCTCTTCACCTTTTGCTTGTAGGTCGGCGTGGTATGAAGAACGCACGAATGGACCACAAGCAGCGTGGGTGAAGCCTAGCTCTAGGGCAATCTCTTTTAGCTCGTCAAACTCTGCTGGTGGCACGTAACGCTCTACTGGTAGGTGGTGACGGCTTGGTGCTAGGTATTGACCTAGAGTTAGCATGGTCACGCCGTGAGCGCGGAGGTCCTTAAGAACCTCAACGATCTCTTCTTTGGTCTCACCAAGACCCATCATTAGGCCTGATTTAGTCGGAACGTCTGGGTGTTGCTCTTTGAATTTCTTAAGAAGCTCTAGCGACCACTTGTAGTTCGCACCTGGACGAACCTTGCGATATAGGCGAGGTGCTGTCTCTAGGTTGTGGTTGAATACGTCTGGCGGAGCGATCTTAAGCTCTTCTAGTGCCTTATCCATACGACCACGGAAGTCAGGTACTAGGGTTTCGATGCGGATGTTCGGGCTCAGTTTGCGGATCTCTGCGTTACAGTCAGCAAAGTGCTTAGCGCCGCCGTCACGCAGGTCATCACGGTCAACCGAGGTGATTACCACATACTTAAGCTTCATGTCTTGGATAGTTTTAGCCAGCTTTTGTGGCTCTTGAGCTTCTGGTGGAAGCGGGCGACCGTGGGCAACATCACAGAAAGGACAACGACGCGTACAGATAGCACCTAGGATCATAAAGGTCGCTGTACCGTGGTTAAAGCACTCAGCTAGGTTAGGGCAAGAGGCCTCTTCACATACAGAGTGAAGGTCGTTCTTGCGCATCGCAGATTTGATGTCTTGAATGCGTTGACTGTCGGCAGGCAACTTGATTTTCATCCAATCCGGCTTACGCAATACTTCTTTGCGCTCCACTGGCACTGTTTTGGTTGGGATCAGTGCCATCTTGTCAGCGTCACGATACTTAACGCCTTTTTCCATTTGAATTGGTTTACTCATAACTTTCTGTCGTTTCTGTAATGTCCGAATAACCAAGAAGCTTGGTTAGATGTGTTACCAATACCTGCTCTAGGTTGGCTCTCTGCTCCTGCGTGGTGAAGTCAGCAACCTGCACCATTTCCATTCCTGCGTAGCCACATGGGTTAATACGCAAAAATGGCGACAAATCCATATCGATGTTTAGCGCCAGACCGTGGAATGAACACCCTTTACGGATCCTCAACCCCAGTGAACAGATCTTCTTACCCTCAACGTAGACGCCAGGGGCGTCTGGTCGTGCTGCCGATTGAATACCCAAGTCGGCAAGGGTTTGAATGACTAGATTCTCAATGTGAGTGACCAGCTCGCGAACCCCAATGCCTTTACGGCGCAGGTTCAAAAGGAAATAGACCACCATCTGGCCCGGGCCATGATAGGTCACCTGACCGCCACGATCGCTTTTTACGATAGGGATGTCACCTGCGTTTAGGACATGCTCTTCTTTACCCGCTTGTCCCTGTGTAAATACAGGATTGTGCTCGACGATCCACACCTGGTCGGCGGTGTTCTCATCACGCTCATCGGTAAATTGATGCATCTTTTCCCAAACTGGAAGGTAATCCTGTCGACCTAGGAATTTAATCTCTAGGCGTTGTTCGAGGTCAGTTGGACTAGGCAATTCACTACTTCCTTGAATTATCTGTGTCGGAGGACGCAAGCTATCAGCATATGCGTCATTTTCCTAGCAAAATTACACGTTTTTTAAACATTTGTCATACAAAAAGAAGTGTTTAAATAAACACCTCTTTCCATATCAATGACTTAGTTTTTGCTCAATTAAAGCACCATACGCACGATGTCGATCTCGCCTAGCTCTTTATAAAGCGTCTCTACCTGCTCGATAGAAGTAGCGGTGATGGTGACAGATACGGCATTGTAGGTGCCTTTGCCACTTGGACGTACTGTTGGGCTGTAGTTACCTGGAGCGTGGCGCTGAATGACTTCCAATACCAAATCAGGCAGCTCAGGTTTAGCGTAACCCATTACCTTGTAGGTAAATCGGCATGGGAACTCTAAAAGATCTCTTAGTTTTGGCTGCTCTTGCATGGTTACTACTCCAAGTGGAAATGGTTAAATCTTTGCCGTTTAGGGCGGGAATGTTACTGTGAACTGGATCAAAACTCAAGGTGAGGCCTATCGAGCTTGATTTCAAGGGAGCAGATAAAAAAGAAGCCGCTTGGCAGCGGCTTCATCGGAATGCTAGGTTTTAGAACCAGCTCTTGAACAGCAGAACGATGTAGTCGATCAAGCGGCTGAATAATCCACCTTCATCTACGTCTTCTAGTGCTAGAAGCGGGTATTCTGCAATGTCTTCGCCATCTACTTGGTAGAATACGCGACCCACTACATCACCTTCTTTGATTGGTGCTTTCAGCTCTTTATCAAGAACGAAGCTCGCTTGAAGATCTTTAGCAACGCCGCGTGGAAGAGTCACATAGGTATCTTCAGCTAGGCCAAGCTTAACTGTGTCCTTGTTGCCCATCCAGATTTTCTCTTCAGCAAACACTTCACCTTTTTTGTGAGGAGCAACGGTTTCGAAGAAGCGGAAGCCGTAGTTAAGAAGCTTTTTGCTCTCAGCTTTACGTGCGTTAGCGCTCTTAGTACCCATCACAACTGCGATTAGGCGCATTTGGCCTTCGGTACCTGAGCTTACTAGGCTATAACCCGCTTTGCTGGTGTGACCGGTTTTGATGCCGTCCACGTTCATGCTCTTATCCCACAGCAGACCGTTACGGTTGTACTGCGTGATGCCGTTGTAGGTAAACTGCTTCTCGCTGTATAGCGCGTATTCCTCTGGCACATCACGGATAAGCGCTTGGCCAAGTAGCGCTAGGTCGTAAGGAGTCGAGTACAGGTTATCGTTGTCCAGACCGTGAACGTTAGCAAAATGGGTGTTAGTCATACCCAGAGTCTTTGCCCATGCGTTCATCAGGTCAACGAAAGCGTCTTCAGAACCGGCAACGTGTTCAGCCATAGCCACACATGCGTCATTACCCGATTGGATGATGATGCCGTGGTTTAGCTGATCTACGGTTACCGTAGTACCCACTTCGATGAACATCTTTGAAGAATCCGGGAAGTTCTTGGCCCAAGCGTTCTTGCTTATCACCACTTCGTCATCTTTAGAGATGTTACCGCGCTTAAGCTCTTGACCGATAACATAGCTAGTCATCATCTTGGTCAAGCTTGCTGGGTGCAGCTGAGTGTTCATTTCTTTTTCGGCTAGGACTTTGCCTGAGTTGTAGTCCATTAGCACAAATCCATTTGCCGCGATTGACGGCGGATCTGGCATTACGATAGGTGCAGCGTGCGCTGTAGAAACAGCCAGTGTAGCGAGTGCTGCTGTCGCGATGACAGATTTCATTGATTGGGTAACTCTTTTCATTTTTTCCGTGTAATGTCCAAACTTGAAGGCAAAACTGACAGTATAGTAGCAGAATAAAGGGTCTAAACCACGTTTAAACCCAGTTATCTACGTTCAGATTAACCAAATTATTGCTTTGAGATTTATTGAACCTTGTGCTTTTTGATGAAAGCCGAGGTAAATCCATCCTGTTTTAATTTTTTAAGCACATCTTGTGCAGTGTTCGCCTCTGAAATTGGACCAACAAAAATTCGATTCGTTTTATCCTTTGATTCTACAAAACTCGGTTGTTGATAGTCTTTGCTTAATTTATCCGCCAGCTTTTGCGAGTTCTCAGCATTGCTGAGACTTGCCACCTGGATGATAAATTTAGGGTGAGAGGAGGTCTTTGGCTTTTTATGCGCCGAGGTGTCAATGTGCTCTATCTCCACATTGGCCACACCCGATTGGATAACCCCCAACTTCGTCGCAGCGGCGTAGCTTAGGTCAATGATTCGACCATCGTGAAACGGACCGCGGTCGTTAACACGAACCACAGCGGTTTTACCATTGTCGAGATTGGTTACCTTCACATAGCTAGGTATGGGCAGGGTTTTGTGAGCCGCACTCATGGAGTACATGTCATAGGTCTCCCCATTTGAGGTGAGGTGACCATGAAACTTCTTGCCGTACCAGGACGCTTTGCCTTTCTGCTTGAATCCCTGCGGATTATCTATCACAGAATAGGACTTGCCTAAAACCGTGTAATCTTTGTTTCCACCAAGGCTATATGGCTCATAGCGAGGAGTGGCGTCCTCAATATGGTCCAAAGTGATGGGTGCATCCGGCGGGATGTCTTGGTTGATCGCGTAGCGCTCGCTGTCTGAGCTTGAGCATCCTGCCAGTAGCAGAGCAAACAGCCCTGCCAGCAAAAAAGAACGTTTTTCCATTAAGTTGCCTTAGAAAGCATTTTCCTATGAGTTTGTATCGACATCAGTATCCCGAAGCCGGCCATCAGGGTCACCATAGAGGTACCACCGTAGCTCACTAGTGGCAGGGGAACACCCACCACAGGCAAGATGCCACTTACCATGCCTATGTTAACGAAAACATATACAAAGAAGCTGAGAACGATACTGCCTGCCATCATGCGACCAAACGCCGTTTGCGCTTGGCTAGATAGGTAAAGGCCACGACCTATTATGAACAGATAGATTGAGAGCAGGCCAAGTACACCTATCATGCCCCATTCTTCGGCGATAACCGCAAAGATAAAGTCAGTATGTCGCTCCGGCAAGAACTCAAGCTGTGATTGCGTGCCTTGTAGCCAACCCTTACCTGTTAGACCACCAGAACCGATGGCTATCTTACTTTGGATGATGTGATAGCCAGCGCCCAATGGGTCCGACTCTGGATCGAATAGGGTTCTCACTCGCACCTTTTGATACTCCCGCATCAGGAAGAACCAAAGTATTGGGATAAAGGCACCGATGGAGATAGCCGCGGTGGCAATGATTTTCCAGCTGATACCCGCAAGGAAGATAACGAAGATGCCTGAGGCCGCGATAAGAATCGAGGTACCTAGATCGGGTTGTTTGGCGATCAATATGGTCGGCAGCACCACCAGTATCAAAGAGGTTAACAGCACCCTAAAGGTAGGTGGAAGTGGGCGGTTGCCGATATAGCGAGCCACCATAAGTGGCACCGCCAGTTTCATTAGTTCTGACGGCTGAAAGCGAATAAAACCAAGGTTTAGCCAGCGCTGTGCACCCTTGGAGGCTTCACCAAAGAAGAGCACCCCGAGCAGCAATATCAAGCCGCCAGTAAACAGCAGTGGGGCTAAGGTTTCATAGGTCCTTGGAGTGATCTGTGCCAGTATGACCATAACGCCCAGTGATAGCGCCATACGCGCCATCTGACGTTCCATCATAGCCATGCTTTGACCACTTGCGCTGTACATGATGAGTAGCGCAAATCCCATCAGCAGAAGTATGCCGAGGATAAGCGGTAGGTCTAAGTGCATACGCTCGAACAGGGAGCGGTTTTTGCCTGTTTCTGGGTCTAGTTTCATTTCTCAGACTCAATATAGTCGTAGCGGTCCCTAAGCAGGATATGGTCGAAGATACGACGCACCACAGGTGCACCATGGCTCGAACCACCGCCGGCGTTTTCTAGTACCACGGTTACGATAACCTGAGGGTCATCAAACGGCGCATAACCAGTAAACAAAGCGTGGTCTCGCAGGTGCTCAGCGATCTCGTCGGCGTTGTACTCTTGGTCTTCTGCAAGACCAAATACCTGAGCCGTACCTGACTTACCGGCACTTTTATATGACGTGCCTTGGAAAGAACGACGCGCGGTACCCTTCTTACCATGGTTTACTAGATACATGCCTCGTTTAGAGATATCCCAATATCTATCTTCTACCCCAGTGATCGGCGGGAAGGTTTCAACCTCAGCCACTTCCTCTGTGTTTCCTTCATCGCTGTGATGGATCTTAGAGTGAAGCAGTTGTGGCGCCATCACCTTACCATCATTGATAAGTACAGAGGTCGCTTTCGCGATTTGGATAGGCGTTGCTGTCCAATAACCCTGACCGATACCTACAGGGATAGTATCGCCCTTGTACCAAGGGGTGCGGTGTCGCGCCATTTTCCACTCACGAGTCGGCATGTTGGCCTTACTCTCTTCATACAGGTCGATACCCGAATAGTCACCAAAGCCGAATTGTTGCATCCAGGTCGATAGGCGGTCGATACCAAGGTCATAAGCGATCTGATAGAAGAAGGTATCTACTGACTCTTCCAGTGCTTTTTCAATGTCCACTACGCCGTGCCCCCAACGTAGCCAGTCACGAAATGGTCGTGTCTTGGAGTTAGGAATACGCCAATAACCTGGGTCGTTTCGCGTAGTATTCGGCGTAATCACCTTTTCTTGTAGAGCCGCCACCGCGATAAACGGTTTCACCGTCGAGGCGGGTGGATAGATACCAAGAGTTGCTCGGTTTACCAGAGGGCGGTTCTTATCATTCAGTAGTGAACGATAGGCCTTGCCAGATATACCGTGAACAAAGGCGTTCGGGTCATAGCTAGGGCTAGAAACCATAGCCAGTACCGCGTCGGTTTTAGGGTCGAGAACTACGGCGCTGCCACGATAGTTATCGAGTAGATTAAACAAGTATTTCTGCAGCTTGATATCTATGTTGAGAACGATATCGTCGCCAGGAATCGGTGGCTCATACTTGAGGGTGCGAATGATACGACCGCGGCTGTTGACCTCAACCTCCTGATAGCCAGGCTTGCCGTGAAGCACGTCTTCGTAATAGCGCTCTATACCCAATTTACCGATATCCTTGGTCGCCTTGTAATCCTGCTCTTTGTCTTCGCGGATCAAGCGCTGCATATCGCGGTCATTGATACGCGACACATAGCCAAGCACATGGGTAAGCACCTCACCATACGGGTAGAAGCGTTTTAGGGTGGCGTTAACCTCAACCCCAGGGAAGTCATATTGATGTACCGAGAACTTAGCTACTTGCTCTTCGGTCATCTGATTCATTAGTGGAATTGACTTGAATCTGTGGGTGCGTCGACGCTCTCGCTGGAAGGCTTCCACCTGATCGTCACTGATCTGCAAGATCTTGCGCAAACCAGCGATAGTGTCATCTATGCTAGAGACCTTTTCAGGCGTGATCTCTAGGCTAAATACTGGGCGGTTTTCAGCCAGCACTACACCATTTCTATCATAGATAAGCCCGCGGTTTGGGGCGATAGGAACAACCTTGATACGGTTATCGTTGGAGCGGGTGCGGTAGTCTTGGTATTGGTTTACCTGAATGTGGTACAGGTTGAGGACAAGCGCCCCAACCAGAAGTACGATACCGATAAACGAGACCGCGGCTCGACTGCGGAACAGTCGAGACTCGAACACATGATCTCGGATTTGGGTGCGTTTGCGTAACATCCAGCCTTACTCGCGGTGATAAGGATGGTTAGCGTTGATGCTCCAAGCGCGGTAGAGGCTCTCAGCCATCACCACTCGAACCAATGGATGTGGAAGGGTTAGGGGAGACAGAGACCAACTCTGTTCTGCTGCAGCCTTACAAGCCGGTGCTAACCCCTCAGGGCCACCAATCAGGATGGATACATCCCGAGCATCTAGCTTCCATTTATCCAGTTGCTTAGCCAGTTGTGGGGTGTCCCAAGGTTTGCCTGGGATATCCAGAGTAACGATACGGTTACCCTTAGGGACCGCCGCTAGCATGGCTTCCCCTTCTTTTTGCAAGATGCGCGCGATATCGGCATTCTTGCCACGCTTTCCTGCTGGGATTTCGATAAGCTCTAGAGGCATATCGTTAGGAAAGCGACGTTTGTATTCGTTAAAGCCTTCTTCAACCCATTTTGGCATTTTAGTGCCAACCGCAATCAGCTGGATTTTCACAGATTAGCCCCACAGCTTTTCAAGTTGATACAGCTCACGATGCTCTTCTTGCATCACGTGAACCATAGTAGAACCCATATCTACAACAACCCATTCACCTTCTTGCTCGCCATCCACGCCAAGTGGCTCAATGCCTTCTTTCTTGGACTCGATAGCGATATGGTCAGCGATTGAGGCTACGTGACGTTTAGATGTTCCGGTGCAGATAACCATATAGTCGGTAACGCTAGACTTGCCCTTAACGTCTAGAGTGACAATGTCTTGTGCTTTCATGTCATCCGCTTTATCAGCTAGGAAATCTTTTAGTTGTTCGCCTTGCAATGCTGGCTCCTTTTTTCTTAAACAATTGATGTGAGTATATCACTTGGCTGACAGAATATTGTCAAGCTTGAGTGAAGGGGAGAGCCCCTGTTTGGCTTAGGCTCAGGGTCACCTGAGTTAATCTTGGCCACACAGGAGTGTCGTAATCGGTTTTGGCAATTATCTCTAATTCAGCCAGTTCAGACCAAATCTGATACAAAGACTGCATAGAATGACGATTTAACGCTGCTGTATACAGTGGGCGCTTGTTGTTCCACACGCGGTATTGGTCGAATACCTGTTGCAGGCTCTTGCTCTTAAGCTCCTTTTGATAGGTCATCAGAGTATTGAGCTCTTTTTGCAATGTGCGCAATAGAATTACACCTTCAACGCCTTCAGCAGAGAGTTGCTTTAGGATTCGCTGACTGCGCTTTGCTTTGCCTGCCAGCATGGCATCAATCCAATGAAAGGCATTGAAGTGGTTGTGGCGGCTCAGCGCCGATTCGATGCGTACTAAAGTAAGCTGACCATCTGGATAGAGGAGCTTAAGCTTTTCAAGGCTCTGGTTCAGGGCAAGCAGGTTGCCTTCATGCCACTGAGCCAGCATCTGCAAGGCTTCATGGTCGGCTTGCAGTCCAAGGGAGTAGCAACGCTGCTGAACAAACTGAGGCAGTCGCTGTATATCAGGAGTCAGGCATGAAACCCACACACCTTGGCTGTTTAGTGCCTTAAACCACTTAGCATTTTCTTGCGCCTTAGTTAGCTTGCTCCCCGTAATCACAAGAATGACGTCTTCATTGAGAAGCTCTTGTAGCGACATTAGGTTCTTAGCAATGGCTTGACTGGCACCAGACTCAGGCAGGTCTAGTTCAATGATCTTGCGCTCGCTGAACAGGCTCATGGCGTTGCAAGCATCAAAGATCTCATCCCATGGGGTTTGAGCATTGATATCGAAACGGAACCGCTCGCTATAACCTTGCTTTTCAGCCGTCTGCTTGATCAGGTCGCGGGACTCTTGGATGAGCAGGGGCTCAGCACCAAACAGCAGATAGATACAGTGCAGTTGGCGCTGAAGCTGTGCAGCGAGCTTATCGGCGAAGATACGCATAATTACTGCTGGGTTTCCGCCGTATCTGAGCTCTCAGGAGCTAATTGTTCCTGTTCCGTCTCAGGCATTTGTTCAGCGTCAGTACTGGTTTTTTCGTCGGTTGCATCAGTAGACTGCTGCGTCTCTGGGGTAGCTTGTGGCTGCTGAGGATCGTTCTTTTCATACTCAGCCTGCAGGCTGATCTGATCGTCCTGTGCAGCGGCTTCTTCTGGAGAAAGCATTACGCCATCTTCATTGACAACAGGTTCGTCATCAAATTCTGCTTTATCGTCTAGTACGTCCGCACGCAGACGCGCAAGCTGACGAATGATCTGACGGGATGCCTGCTTACGCATCTCATCTTCGATCATCTCACGTTCTACCGACTTAGCTAGTGCGGTCAATGGGTTATCTAGGAAGCTACGGTTTACCTGAGTATTAAAGGTCTTCATGCCTTGCTCAGGGACAACCACACGATAGCTAACGCGCAGAGTCAGCTCTTTCTCAGCCGCACGGCTGTTTTGATAAAGAGAAAGGGTACGCTCTGAGATACTTTCAGAAACTAGGTGTAGGTTACTCACGCTAGCCGCTGGTGCGGTAATATCGATACCGTTCAAGCGAAGTTCACGCTTAACGTCACGAGTAAGCTGGGCATATTCATCGAAACTGGTAACCGATAGCTTGCCAACTTCGTCAGGTACTAGGTAGTCACCGCGAAAATGAAAACCGCAACCGCTGAGTAGGGAAACAATGACAAAGGCGATGAGGAGTCGAAGGCGAGGGATCAACGTCACTAAAATACTCTCTTAAAAGGGGTTCGTCTTTTGTTACCACACTGAGAATCAATGCATTAACAAAAAGCGAAGAAAGGGCATAGCCATGCTATGCCCTATATAGCTTAGATTAGTACGTTACTTTAGTTCGCAACAATGTTTAGAAGTTTCCCTGGTACGTAAATAACCTTACGTACAGTTTTACCTTCTGTGAACTTAGTAACGTTTTCATCGTTAAGGCCAAGCTCTTCAACCTGCTCTTTGGTTGCGTCTGCTGCAACGGTTAGCTTAGCGCGAAGCTTGCCGTTTACCTGAACAACGATAAGTTTTTCATCTTCAACCAGTGCTTTCTCATCGAAGATTGGCCATGCAGCGTTGTCGATGTCTGTTTCACCCATAGCAGTCCACATTTCGAAACAGATGTGTGGAGTGATAGGGTAAAGCATTACTACAACGGCTTTTAGCGCTTCATCTAGGATTGCACGGTCTTGCTCAGACTCTTGTGGAGCCTTAGCTAGCTTGTTCATCAGCTCCATGATAGCTGCGATAGCTGTGTTGAAGGTTTGACGACGTGAGATGTCATCAGACACTTTAGCGATAGTCTTGTGAACGTCGCGACGAAGTGCTTTTTGGTTGCCAGTTAGTGCTGCTGCATCAACTGCAACCGCTGCACCTTTCTCTGAGTGCTCACGAACCAGTTTCCAAACACGCTTAAGGAAGCGGTTTGCACCCTCAACACCAGACTCTTGCCACTCTAGAGTCATGTCTGCAGGTGATGCAAACATCATGAATAGACGTACTGTGTCAGCACCGTACTTGTCTACCATCTCTTGTGGGTCGATACCGTTGTTCTTCGACTTAGACATCTTGATCATGCCCGAGTGCTCAACAGTTCGCTCTTGTGAGTCGATAGCCGAAACGATGTTACCTTTACCGTCGCGCTCAACCTTAACTTCAGTCGGTGCGATCCACTCTTTAGTGCCTTTCTCGTTGGTGTGATAGAAGGCATCAGCCAGCACCATACCTTGGCAAAGTAGTTGCTTGAACGGCTCGTCAGAGGTTACGTAACCTGCGTCACGTAGCAGTTTGTGGAAGAAGCGAGAGTAAAGCAGGTGCATTACTGCGTGCTCGATACCACCAATGTATTGGTCTACAGGTAGCCAGTAGTTCGCTTTTTCTGGATCTAGGATGTCGTCAGCTTGTGGAGAGCAGTAACGCGCGTAGTACCAAGATGATTCCATGAAGGTATCGAAGGTATCTGTTTCACGTAGAGCTGGCTCGCCGTTGAAGGTGGTCTCAGCCCAAGACTTGTCTGCCTTGATTGGGCTAGTTACACCATCCATTACCACATCTTCAGGGAGAATTACTGGAAGTTGGTCTGCTGGTACTGGGTGAACTTCACCGTCTTCGGTAGTTACCATTGGGATTGGAGCACCCCAGTAACGCTGACGAGATACACCCCAGTCACGTAGACGGAAGTTTACTGTCTTAGTACCTTTACCTTCAGCTTCTAGCTTAGCTGCGATTGCATCAAACGCGGCTTGGAATTCAAGACCGTCGAACTCGCCTGAATCGAATAGTACGCCTTTCTCAGTGTACGCTTCTTCTGATATATCTAGCTCGCTGTCGTCAACAGGCTTGATTACAGGAACGATGTCTAGACCGTACTTAGTTGCGAACTCGTAGTCACGTTGGTCGTGTGCAGGTACCGCCATTACAGCGCCCGTACCGTAATCCATCAGTACGAAGTTTGCTACAAATACAGGTACTTCACGACCGTTCAATGGGTGAATAGCAGTAAGGCCGGTCGCCATACCTTTCTTCTCCATTGTTGCAAGTTCCGCTTCAGCAACCTTGTTGTTCTTACACTCTTCGATGAAAGCCGCAAGCTCTGGGTTGTTTTCAGCTGCAGCTGCTGCAAGAGGGTGACCCGCTGCGATGCCCACGTAAGTTACACCCATTAGGGTATCAGGACGTGTGGTGTACACCTCTAGGTCCTCTTGACCCGCTACTTGG
This sequence comes from Vibrio ishigakensis, assembly GCF_024347675.1. Classification (NCBI taxonomy): domain Bacteria; kingdom Pseudomonadati; phylum Pseudomonadota; class Gammaproteobacteria; order Vibrionales; family Vibrionaceae; genus Vibrio; species Vibrio ishigakensis. The sequence continues at coordinate 686,156 of NZ_AP024881.1, forward strand.
AATTTTAGCTCAACGCCTTCAGAGCGACCGATCCAGTTGCGCTGCATGGTTTTAACCATCTCAGGCCAGCCTTCAAGGTTGTCTAGGTCGTCTAGAAGCTCTTGAGCGTATTCAGTGATCTTGATGAACCACTGAGGGATCTCTTTTTGTACTACTGGAGTGTCACAACGCCAGCAGCAACCATCTTCTACCTGCTCGTTAGCAAGTACAGTAAGGTCGTTTGGACACCAGTTTACAGAAGAGGTCTTCTTATAAACCAAGCCTTTTTCGTATAGCTTAGTGAAGAACTCTTGTTCCCAACGGTAGTACTCAGGAGTACAGGTTGCGAATTCACGGTTCCAGTCGTAACCAAAGCCCAGCAGTTTAAGCTGGTTCTTCATGTATTCGATGTTTTCGTAAGTCCAAGGCGCAGGCGCTGTCTTGTTTTTCACAGCTGCGTTTTCAGCAGGCAGACCGAATGCATCCCAACCGATTGGTTGCATTACGTTTTTACCTTGCAGGCGCTGGAAACGGGAAATAACGTCACCAATGGTGTAGTTGCGCACGTGACCCATGTGCAGTCGGCCACTTGGGTATGGGAACATTGATAAACAGTAGAATTTTTCTTTGTTTGGGTCTTCACTTACAACAAAGGTCTTGTTGTTGTCCCAGTGCTGTTGAACTTTTTGTTCAATATCTTGCGGGTTGTATTGTTCTTGCATCGACGCTATCCGTTTTCTTGGAAACTGTGAGAACGATTAAATCAGTTCTTTTAAGATCCGCATAGAATACCTAAAGGAGAGAAAAGCAACAACCACAAACCGACTTTATTCATGGGTAGGAGGGAATATGCCAAAACGCCAATCGGGATATGAAGAATTGCTGTCCGATGTAGTAGAAACGCTAAAGCACAGCCCGGATGAAATCAATAAGGTAATCGCGACCTCAGAAGAGGTAGTACAGGCTGCTAATGATATGACCAAGGATGAAATGGCCTTGGTATCTGCCTATGTAAAATCAGACTTACAAGAGTTCGCCAACTCTTATGAAGAGAATAAGTCAGGGCCGTTTTACACCATGATTTCAAACACGGTGTGGCAGTCTCTATTGGATATCACCGACCGAACTAAGGTGGAGTGGGTGGAGTTCTTTCAAGACCTTGAACACCAAGGTGTGTATAAGAGTGGCGAGATCATAGGCCTTGGAAACTTAGTTTGTGAGAAGTGCGGCCATAAGACTCAATATACGCACGCAACTGAAATCCCTATCTGTTCCAACTGCGGGCACGATGAATTTACTCGTCAGCCTCTTAAGCCATAAACAAATATCCCCGCAATTGCGGGGATATTTTTTAGTTCTGTCTGTTGCGCAGTCCGATGAGCACAAAGCCCGCTATCAGGATAGCAACCAAGGTTTTAAGTGGTGCGTTGCCGAACATGACAAACGGTGTCTTGCCGTTGGTTGGCACTACTTCAGTCTTTAGCACAGCTTCTACAAACTGTGGCAGGTCTGCCACTATGTTGCCTTGATAATCGGTCACTGCAGTTACGCCATTGTTTGTAGCGCGGATAACCGGCATACCAAACTCTAGCGCACGCATACGAGCTATTTCCATATGCTGCAATGGACCAATCGAATCACCAAACCAGGCATCGTTGGATAAGGTCAGGATATAGTCTGTCTCATCTGTGACGTTATCGCGTAGTTGCTGATTAAAGATAATCTCATAGCAAAGGGCGACCACCATGTGCATACCTTTAGCCACAATGTTGTCTTGGATGTAATCTCCACGGTCAAAGGAAGACATAGGCAGATTAAAGAACGGCGCCAGTGGTCTTAGGATATCTTCCAGAGGTACGAACTCACCAAACGGCAGCAGATGATGTTTTTGATAGCGATGCTGGGTGTTGTAGTCGTACGGACCGTTTGAGTTAACGCCTAAAGTGGTCACGCTATTAAAGAAGTGACCGTCTGCATCTCGGGTGAGAACGCCGGTGATGACAGCGGCATCGTTATCACGAGCCTGCAGGTCGATGGTTTCCATGAATTGAGGCACTTCATGCTCAAAGGCAGGAATTGCTGCTTCTGGCCAGATGATGATATCCGCGTCCCAGTTATCACGGGTATGATCCATATACTTGAGCATGGTTGGCCAGCGATGGCTCGGTAGCCATTTTAGCTCTTGCGCGACGTTCCCTTGCACTAGAGCAACGGTTTGAGTCCGGGATTCATCTGGAGTTACCCAAGTAGCTAGGTGGGTTAACCAACCGACTAGGAAGATTACCGTAGGTAGGGCAAGGGTTTTCCATTTCTTATTGCTTATAGCGTAAGCGATAGAGCCCGCAATCGACATGATGACGAAGCTAACAAGGTCTACACCACCGATAGGGGCTAGATGACCCAGTGGTCCATCGATTTGACTGTAGCCAAGCAGTAGCCATGGGAATCCAGTAAGAGCCCAACCTCTTAGGTAGTCGGACAGCATCCACAATGCAGGGATAAGCAGAGCCGTTGCAACTAGGCTCTTTTGCGCCTTGAGCTTGCTAACCAGACCGGTGAACAGCGCAGAATAGATGGAAAGATAACCCACAAGCAGCGCCATCAAGAATAGGCTGGCAGCTTTAGGCATCCCCCCGAAGGTATCTATGCTAACGTGCACCCAACTTATGCCAGTGGCAAACAAGCCTAAGCCCCACATATAGCCGATAAAGGCTGAACGCTTGGCAGATTGATTCTGAATTAGCAGGATCAGTAATAGCGGGCTAATGATGGCCAGAGGCCAAGTAGAAAAGGGTGCAAAGGAGAGGGTAGTGCTGGCGCCAACAAAAGCGGCCGCAAGCGGCCGCATTAGGCGATGAGTCATCAATGATTTCATCTTAATTTTTTATTCGTTTCTATTCGCTAACTTCTTCTTCAGAAACAGTATCTGGAACTGTTACTTGAAGAGAGACGATACGACGGTTATCTGCTGATGTTACTTTAAAGCTATAACCTTGAATATCAACAATTTCTCCACGACTTGGTAGGTGACCAAAGTTAGTCATTACCATACCGCCAACCGTGTCCACCTCTTCATCGCTGAAGCTGGTGCCGAAGTTTTCATTGAACTCTTCGATGGTGGTGAGGGCTTTCACAGCGAAGGTGTGCTTGCTTAGCTGACGAATCTCTAGTTCTTCTTCGTCATCAAATTCATCTTCAATCTCGCCAACTATCTCTTCCAAGATGTCTTCGATAGTGACTAGACCTGACACGCCGCCAAATTCATCCACTACGATAGCCATGTGATAGCGCTCCTCACGGAACTCTTTAAGTAGGCGGTCCACACGCTTACTTTCTGGCACTACTACCGCTGGGCGGATAACCTCGCCAATCTCAAACTCAGGGCTCTCAGAACCTAGGTATTTGATCAGATCTTTAGCCAGTAGAATGCCTTCTACATGGTCTTTATCTTCACTGATCACTGGGTAGCGAGAGTGCTGGGCATCTGTGATGAGGTTGATTAGGGAGTCTAGGTCGTAATTACGTTCCACTGTCACCATGTGTGAGCGTGGAATCATAATGTCGCGAACGCGCTGTTCTGCGATTTCCATAACCCCTTCAAGCATATCTCGGGTGTCATGGTCGATTAGGTCGTTTTCTTCGGAGTCACGGATCACTTCTACCAAATCTTGGCGATCTTTCGGATCTACTTGAAAGACTTGTACCAAGCGTTCGAAGAAGGACTTTCTACTCGGACCTTCAGATTTTTCTTTTGAATTCTCTTTCGAGGATGAATTGTCGTCGCTGTTCATTGCTTCTCAACGGTTAGCGCTATCAAATGTGTGATAGCTCACTGGAGTAATGGTTATTACTCTTTCTCAGCCAAGTAGGGGTCTTCAAAACCCATACCCTGCATGATTTCGGTTTCGAGCGCTTCCATCTCTTCGGCTTCTTCATCCTCGATATGGTCATATCCTAGGAGGTGAAGTGAACCATGAACCACCATATGGGCCCAATGGGAGATCAGGGGTTTTTGCTGCTCTTTTGCCTCATCTTCAACCACTTGCTTACAAATGACAAGATCCCCAAGCAAATTAATTTCCACGCCAGGTGGCGCCTCGAATGGAAATGAAAGTACGTTGGTGGGTTTGTCTTTGCCACGGTAATCGAAGTTAAGCTGGTGGCTCTCTTCTTGGTCTACGATGCGAATGGTTAGTTCCGCATCGGACTGAAATTGGCTAATGGTTTTCTCAAGCCAGGTCTGAAAGTCCTGCTCGGAAGGAAGGTGGCTGTCGTCTTCGACAGCCACTTGTAGGTCTAGGTAAATAGACATTTATTTGCTCACTAGTTGAGACTGCATCTGTACAGCAGCTTCTGCGACCAGTTTAGATTCGCGCTCTTCACGTTCCTCACGGCGACGCTTCTCGATAGCTTTCTTCTCTTTCTGGTCTTTCACTTCCCACTTCTCATAGGCGTTAACGATACGCGCAACCACAGGATGGCGCACAACGTCGTCCGCTAGGAAGAAGTTAAAGCTGATGTCGTCCACTTCTGACAGTACTTCGATAGCATGACGCAGGCCTGATTTAGCGCCGCGTGGCAAGTCTATCTGGGTAACGTCACCGGTGATAACCGCACGAGAGTTAAAACCGATACGAGTCAGGAACATCTTCATCTGCTCTATGGTGGTGTTCTGGCTCTCATCTAGGATGATAAAGGCATCGTTTAGGGTACGACCACGCATGTACGCCAGTGGCGCTACCTCAATTACGTTGCGCTCAATCAGCTTCTCAACGCGCTCAAAGCCTAACATCTCAAACAGAGCGTCATACAAAGGACGAAGATATGGGTCTACTTTCTGGCTCAAATCACCAGGTAGGAAGCCCAGTTTTTCGCCCGCTTCTACTGCTGGGCGAGTTAGCAGGATACGGCGGATCTCCTGACGCTCTAGGGCATCAACTGCAGCCGCAACCGCAAGGTAGGTCTTACCCGTACCCGCTGGACCGATACCATAGGTGATGTCATGGGTAACCATGTTCATCAGGTATTGGGCTTGGTTTGGAGTACGAGGCTTGATAACCCCTTTCTTGGTCTTGATGAAGACCTCTTTACCGTGAGGGATTTCACTCTCGGTAGTTTGTTCTAGAACGCCGGACTCTTTGATCTCAAGGTGGATCTGCTCTGGCTCGATATCTGGGATGTTGCCACGTACTGGGGCAGTCTGAACGTAAAGACGCTTGATGATATCTAGGGCAGCGGATGCTGTATGAGGTTGTCCAACGATGGAGAAGTGGTTGCCGCGGTAGTTGATTTCTACCCCGAGACGACGTTCCAAGTGTTTGATGTTGTCGTCAAATGGCCCGCAAAGGCTAGACAGACGGTGGTTGTCTGCAGGTTCTAGATCGATCTCTAGAGTAACAATTTTATTGCTCAAGGTTGCCTCTCATTTATGGAAGCCCGATTGAGACCGGGCCTCCAATGATTTAGTTTACCCTTCTAAGATGGTAACTCAGAGAGGTAATTTCAAGGCTAGGGCGTAAATGTTGTAACGCCTAGCTCGTCTTCGCGCTTGCTTCTCGCCATCATTTGAGTCGGTGAGATGATAGAGCGAAGATCCATGTCTTTTTCAGTACGTACGAGCTCACCACGCAGAGAGTTCGCAAATACATCGGTAATTTTAACATCAACGAATTGACCGATTAGGTCAGCACTACCTTCAAAGTTTACTACACGGTTGTTTTCAGTACGTGCACGAAGCTCCATCAGGTTCTTCTTCGAAGGGCCTTCTACTAGAACGCGCTGTTCGGTATCTAGCATCTGACGTGAGTAGCGCATTGCTTGGCTGTTTACTACTTGCTGTAGCTCATACAGACGCTCTTTCTTAGTCTGCTCAGGCGTATCGCATGGGTAGTCAGCAGCAGGCGTACCTGGACGTGGTGAGAAGATAAAGCTAAAGCTCATATCAAAATCAACGTCACGGATAAGCTTCATAGTGTCTTGGAAGTCTTGGTCAGACTCACCAGGGAAGCCAACGATAAAGTCAGAGCTGATGTGGATATCAGGGCGCGCTTTACGAAGTTTACGGATGATAGACTTGTATTCGATAGCCGTATGCGGACGCTTCATCATAGTTAGGATGCGGTCACTACCACTTTGCACTGGAAGGTGCAGGAAGCTAACAAGCTCAGGGGTATCCTCGTACACTGCAACGATGTCATCGGTGAACTCTAGCGGGTGGCTAGTAGTGAAACGAATACGGTCGATACCATCGATAGAAGCTACTAGACGTAGAAGCTCGGCGAAGGTGCAGATGTCACCATCGTGAGTCGCACCACGGTATGCGTTAACGTTTTGACCAAGCAGGTTTACTTCACGTACGCCTTGCTCAGCAAGCTGGGCTACTTCAAATAGAACGTCATCCATTGGACGGCTTACTTCTTCACCGCGAGTGTAAGGTACTACGCAGTAAGTACAGTATTTTGAACAGCCTTCCATGATAGAAACGAATGCGGTTGCGCCCTCAGCACGTGGCTCAGGTAGACGGTCGAATTTTTCGATCTCTGGGAAAGAGATATCCATTACTGGCGCTTCATCGCTTTGAGACTGTTTGATCATCTCAGGAAGACGGTGCAGGGTCTGCGGGCCAAAGATAACGTCAACGTATGGTGCACGCTCACGGATGTGGTCACCCTCTTGAGTTGCAACACAGCCACCTACGCCAATGACTAGGCCAGGTTTCTTATCTTTCAGGGTCTTCCAACGACCAAGCTGGTGGAATACTTTCTCTTGTGCTTTTTCACGAATAGAGCAGGTATTAAGTAGCAATACATCTGCCTCGGTTGGCTCTTCTGTCAGCTCATATCCGTTCGCGGCATTAAGCAGGTCAGCCATCTTTGATGAATCGTATTCATTCATCTGGCAACCCCAGGTTTTGATCAGAAGTTTCTTAGTCATTACGTCTACACTCGTGTTAATTCATATCACAATCGAATGAGCTAATTGCTCAGTATTTCACCAATGCCAAGCATGGCGAGCCGCGTATTGTACTCGTTAATTGAACTCATGACTAGGGGGACAAATTGCGCGGTTAAACAGGCATTCGCAAACCATTTTAAGTACAATCAGTTACAAGCAAATGGAGTGGTCGAACAATGACAAAAAAGCAGTTTGATGTCGCCGTAGTGGGCGGTGGTATGGTTGGAGCGGCTACGGCTCTCGGATTAGCTCGTCAAGGAAAGCGTGTCGCCGTGGTAGAAGGTTTCACGCCAAAGACATTTGATGCAAACCAAGAGTTAGATATTCGTATTTCGGCTATCTCAAGGGCATCAGTCGAGTTATTGAAAAAACTCGAGGTGTGGGATGCCATCGAATCTATGCGAGTGCACCCCTATTCTGTTTTGGAAACTTGGGAGTGGGAAGGCTTCAACACCCGTTTCGATGCTGCCGATCTTAAGCTCGAAAACATGGGCTACATGGTGGAAAATCGAGTTATCCAGCTTGGTCTTTGGCAAAGCCTAGAATCTCATCCGAATGTCACTTTTTTCTGCCCTGATAGGATCGATACCTTTACTCATATCAGTGGTGGTATTGAGCTACTTCTCCAATCAGGTGAGCATTTGGAGTGTGAACTTCTTGTGGGCGCAGACGGGGTAAACTCTCAAGTGCGTCAGATGAGTGGTATAGGCATTACTGCTTGGGACTACAGACAACACTGCATGCTTATCAATGTGGAAACCGACAGCCCAGAGCAAGATACAACTTGGCAGTGGTTTACACCTAATGGTCCACGTTCATTCTTGCCAATGGGTGAGGATAAAGCCTGTTTAGTCTGGTATGACAGTCCTCAGACTATAAAGGCGCTCTCTCAGATGAGTAAGGCGGAACTTGGCGCGGAGATCGCTAAAGCATTCCCTGAAAGAGTGGGTGAAACCAAGGTTGAGCAGTTTGCTTCCTTCCCATTAAAGCGCAGACATGCTCAAAGTTACTTTAAATCGAATCTAGTTTTAGTCGGAGACTCGGCCCACACCATTAACCCGTTAGCGGGGCAGGGGGTTAACCTTGGCTTTAAAGATGTGGCCGCACTGCTAGAGACTCTGGAAACAGGCGACTACTCTAACGAGAGCCTAGCCAAATATGAGCGTGAGAGAAGAACGGACAACCTTGTGATGCAAGGGGCGATGGATGCCTTCTATCTAGGTTTCAGTAACTCTATTCTACCTCTCAAGTTGGTAAGAAATGTAGGGCTTAGAATGGCAAACAACGCAGGTGCTATAAAGCAGCAAGCCCTTAAATATGCATTAGGACTGTAATGAGTAGAAAGCCGACGTTAAAGTCGGCTTTTTTACGCTCTATAGAACCTCACTAATACAGACAGGCGCGCCTATATCTATAGTGTGACCGCTAAAGTTAAGCTCACCAGTCTCTTTATTTACCTTAAAGCTGGCTAGATTATTGGAGCGTTGGTTTGCGGTAATCAGCCACTCGCCATCAGCTACAAGTTCAAAATCTCGTGGGAAGTCTCCCTGACTATCAAAGGCATTTTTGAACGCGACCAGATCTGTATTTGGGTCAACCTCAAATAGGCTTATCTTGGATTGGGCACGGCTCGAGGTGTAGAGAAAGCGACCATCATTTGACATCTTGATAGCCGCTGCGGCCTCTCCGGTTTCAGAGTTTGGTAGCAGCTCTATCTGTTGGACGATCTTCCAATCAAGGTGGTCTCGTTTTGCTACCACCAACTCTTCTGTCAGTTCACAAAGGATATAGGCCAATGACTCATCTTGATTAAAGACCATGTGTCTCGGACCGGAACCCGCAGGTAAGGTGATGGTCTCCTCTAACTCGAAGGTCTCAGTGCTAAAGAATCGGACCTTGTCACTACCAAGATCAACGCTAGCCAATAGAGGTCGAGATTCTAGGAATACTGCTTGGTGGGCATGAGCAGATCCTTGTCTTCCCTTGTTGATACTGCTTCCTTCGAGCCGGATCGTTGTCAGCTTTTCTTGTGGGATTCCAGTTTCATTGAGCTTAAATATATCGATACTGCCTGAGCTGTATTGAGAGCTCGCCAGTAAACCCAGTTGTTCGTGCTTAGCTAGATGGCAAGGGTGGTCTCCAAGGATGGGTAACGAACTGACTTTTGAGTTGGAAATACAGAATAGCTCGGGATTTTCTGACTGGGAGACTTCAGAGGCGGTATAGATAGCTTGCTGGTCATTGATGATGAAAGAAGGGTTTGAGATTTCTTGAATAACTTCAGAGCGATCAAAACTTCCTGTTGAGGCGTTGAAACTGATCTTCTGCAGGCCTTGGCTACTTCCATTTGTATAGCAACCAATATATAGAGTACGCACGTTAATATCCTAGTACTTTGAATTCTTTAGGCATTGTCTAACAGAATGAGGTAAAGGTTTAGGTGCGTAGCTCTCGAATTTGGTATCAAAAGCTTAATGAGGTAAATAACAGGCAATAAAAAACCCATCTAAAAAGATGGGTTTCAAATGATGGTGCGGAAGGAGAGACTTGAACTCTCACACCTTGCGGCGCCAGAACCTAAATCTGGTGCGTCTACCAATTCCGCCACTTCCGCAACAAATTCTGTAGTCACTGTCAGTAATTGGTAAAACTAACAAGACGTTGTAAATGGTGGCTACGACGGGATTCGAACCTGTGACCCCATCATTATGAGTGATGTGCTCTAACCAGCTGAGCTACGTAGCCACTCTAGAAAAGATGGTGCGGAAGGAGAGACTTGAACTCTCACACCTTGCGGCGCCAGAACCTAAATCTGGTGCGTCTACCAATTCCGCCACTTCCGCATCAATTCTGTAGTTATACCGACGATTGGTAAAATCAATATAACGTTGTAATTAGTGGCAGGGCTACCTGGATTCGAACCAGGGAATGGCGGCATCAAAAGCCGCTGCCTTACCGCTTGGCGATAGCCCTACTGGATTGTTTGAAGTGTCAATCACACTAAAGATGGTGCGGAAGGAGAGACTTGAACTCTCACACCTTGCGGCGCCAGAACCTAAATCTGGTGCGTCTACCAATTCCGCCACTTCCGCATCAATTCTGTAGTTATACCGACGATTGGTAAAATCAATATAACGTTGTAATTAGTGGCAGGGCTACCTGGATTCGAACCAGGGAATGGCGGCATCAAAAGCCGCTGCCTTACCGCTTGGCGATAGCCCTACTGGATTGTTTGAAGTGTCAATCACACTAAAGATGGTGCGGAAGGAGAGACTTGAACTCTCACACCTTGCGGCGCCAGAACCTAAATCTGGTGCGTCTACCAATTCCGCCACTTCCGCATCAATTCTGTAGTCATAGTCGATGATTGGTGAATCAACTAGACGTTGTATTAGTGGCAGGGCTACCTGGATTCGAACCAGGGAATGGCGGCATCAAAAGCCGCTGCCTTACCGCTTGGCGATAGCCCTACTGGATTGTTTGAAGTGTCAATCACACTGCTCTTTATTTCAAGAGAATAATGGTGCGGAAGGAGAGACTTGAACTCTCACACCTTGCGGCGCCAGAACCTAAATCTGGTGCGTCTACCAATTCCGCCACTTCCGCATCAATTCTGTAGTTATATCGATGATTGGTAAAATCAATATAACGTTGTATTAGTGGCAGGGCTACCTGGATTCGAACCAGGGAATGGCGGCATCAAAAGCCGCTGCCTTACCGCTTGGCGATAGCCCTACTGGATTGTTTGAAGTGTCAATCACACTGAATAATGGTGCGGAAGGAGAGACTTGAACTCTCACACCTTGCGGCGCCAGAACCTAAATCTGGTGCGTCTACCAATTCCGCCACTTCCGCAACAAATTCCGTAGTCATTGCCGATAATTGGTAAATCGACACGACATTGTAAATGGTGGCTACGACGGGATTCGAACCTGTGACCCCATCATTATGAGTGATGTGCTCTAACCAGCTGAGCTACGTAGCCACTCTAAATTTGGACGAGAGAATATAAACTAATCTCGTTTTATTTCCAATACTTTTTTAAAGAAAGTTAGAAACAATCCTTCAAGAAAGTAGTGGCAGGGCTACCTGGATTCGAACCAGGGAATGGCGGCATCAAAAGCCGCTGCCTTACCGCTTGGCGATAGCCCTACAAAATATGGTGCGGAAGGAGAGACTTGAACTCTCACACCTTGCGGCGCCAGAACCTAAATCTGGTGCGTCTACCAATTCCGCCACTTCCGCTTTTTATTTCCTAATTGCTCTGTATAAAAGCATTTAGGAAATGGTGGCTACGACGGGATTCGAACCTGTGACCCCATCATTATGAGTGATGTGCTCTAACCAGCTGAGCTACGTAGCCATGACCATATTTTCTGCTTTTCAACTCTGCCGAGCAGTGCTGAAGAACGGAGCGCATTATGCGTATATCCCAAGAGAGCGTCAACAACTTTTTCAAAGATTTTGTCAGTTATGGCTCGTTCGAACTTTTTTTAAACAAAGCGCCCTGTTTTCATTCAAAAATACACTAAGAATTGAGCAAAACCAGATAACAAAAAAGATCCTTTTGAACTGTTGTCATTAACCCTCTGGAATAAAAAACTATCTTCAACAAGATCTAACTGATGAGAAGTTAAGCAGAGCATCAAAACAAAAAAGACCGCCGAAGCGATCTTCTATCATTCTAGAGTTAATTAGTGTTTAACTAAGTCAGAACGGAGTTTGCCAAGGAGGTTTCGCGGAGCATACAAGTGTATGTGAGCAAAGCCGACGCGGGCAAGGTTCGTTCTGGCAAAGATAAACCTAATTAAACGTTGAAGCGGAAGTGAATAACATCACCATCTTTAACGATGTACTCTTTACCTTCCAGACGCCATTTACCTGCATCTTTCGCACCGCTTTCGCCTTTAAACTGGATAAAGTCGTCGTAACCAACAACCTCAGCACGGATAAAGCCTTTTTCGAAGTCAGTGTGGATCTTACCCGCAGCTTGTGGCGCAGTTGCACCAACAGGGATAGTCCAAGCGCGAACTTCTTTAACACCAGCAGTGAAGTAGGTTTGTAGAGTCAGTAGATCGTAACCTGAACGGATAACGCGGTTTAGACCTGGTTCTTCGATGCCCATGTCTGCTAGGAATTCTTCACGATCTTCATCGTCTAGCTCAGCAAGCTCAGACTCGATAGCAGCACAAACAGGAACTACTACGTTGTTTTCTTTTTCAGCGAACTCACGCACAGCGTCTAGGTATGGGTTGTCTTCGAAGCCGTCTTCGTTAACGTTAGCGATGTACATAGTTGGCTTCAGCGTTAGGAAGTTTAGGTAGCCGATAGCTGCCAGCTCTTCTTTTGCTAGTTCAACGGTACGTGCCATGCCGCCTTCAGTAAGAACTGGAAGTAGCTTTTCTAGTACGGTTAGCTCAAATTTAGCGTCTTTGTCGCCGCCTTTAGCTTTCTTAGCGTTACGCTGGATAGCACGCTCACAGCTATCAAGGTCAGCCATTGCTAGCTCAAGGTTGATCACTTCGATGTCTTCGATTGGTGATACTTTACCTGCAACGTGAACGATGTTTTCGTTTTCAAAACAACGAACTACGTGACCGATAGCGTCAGTTTCGCGGATGTTTGCTAGGAATTTGTTACCTAGACCTTCACCACGTGATGCACCCGCAACTAGACCTGCGATGTCAACGAACTCCATAGTCGTTGGCAGGATCTTTTGTGGGTTAACGATTTCTGCCAGTGCGTCTAGACGAAGATCTGGCACAGGAACCACACCTGTGTTTGGTTCGATGGTGCAGAACGGGAAGTTCGCTGCCTCGATACCTGCTTTAGTCAGTGCGTTAAATAGGGTTGATTTACCAACGTTTGGTAGACCAACAATGCCACATTTGAAACCCATGATAGAAACCTTATTCTGCTTTGAACGTGTGTAGGCGGTTTTGTGCTTTAGTCAGACCATCTTTTATTAAGATGTCGAGGCTACGAACAGACTCATCGACGACCGCATCGAGACACTCTTGCTCTTTGGCTGGAGCTTTACCCAGCACGAAACCTGCAACCTTATCTTTATGTCCAGGGTGGCCGATGCCGATCCTTAGACGGTAGAATTCTTTATTGTTACCAAGCTTGCTAATGGTATCGCGAAGACCATTATGGCCACCGTGACCACCACCTTTCTTGAATTTAGCCACGCCCGGAGGAAGGTCAAGCTCATCATGCGCTACCATGATTTCTTCCGGTTTGATCTGATAAAACTTTGCAAGTGCTGCAACGGATTTACCCGATAGGTTCATAAAGGTAGTAGGAACTAGCAAGCGGAGATCCTGACCGTTTAGCTGGATGCGTCCAGTGTAGCCAAAAAACTTGGTTTCGTTTTTCAGCATGACATTGTGAACGCGTGCTAACTCTTCAACTACCCACGCCCCTGCATTGTGGCGTGTCTTTGCATATTCAGGTCCAGGATTGGCTAAACCGACCAGCAATTTGATTTGTTGACTCAAGGTAGGATCTCTTCAGAAATTAAAAAGCGCCGTATGATAGCACAAAAAGTAGCATCGGCGAGAAAACAAAAAGCACCCCATATAGAGGTGCTTTTCTAATGCTGTTAACTAAATCTTTAGATTAGTTGAACATCGCAGAGATTGACTCTTCGTTGCTGATACGACGAATCGCTTCAGCTAGCATGCGAGATAGGCTTAGGGTAGTTACCTTGCCAGTCGCTGCCATCTCTTTAGATAGAGAGATAGAGTCAGTTACGATAACTTGGTCTAGAACAGAGTTCTTGATGTTGTCTGCTGCGTTGCCAGAGAATACTGCGTGAGTTGCGTAAGCGAATACACGCTTAGCACCGCGCTCTTTAAGCGCTTCAGCAGCTTTACATAGCGTACCGCCAGTATCGATCATGTCGTCAACGATTACGCAATCACGGCCTTCAACGTCACCGATCAGGTTCATCACCTCAGAAACGTTAGCGCGTGGACGACGCTTGTCTACGATAGCGATGTCGATGTCGCCTAGTGCTTTAGCAGTAGCACGTGCACGTACAACGCCACCTAGGTCTGGAGAAACCACTACTGGGTTTTCAAGACCACGCTTGTCCATGTCATCTAGAAGTACTGGAGTACCGAAGATGTTGTCTACTGGTACATCGAAGAAGCCTTGGATTTGCTCTGCGTGCAGGTCAATAGTTAGAACGCGGTCAACACCTACGTTTGAAAGGAAGTCTGCAACAACCTTAGCTGTGATTGGCACACGAGAAGAACGTACACGACGGTCTTGGCGAGCGTAGCCAAAGTATGGGATTACAGCAGTAATACGGCCAGCTGAAGCACGGCGCATCGCATCAATCATTACCACCAACTCCATTAGGTTGTCGTTGGTTGGTGCACAAGTAGATTGGATGATGAAAACATCGCTGCCACGCACGTTTTCGTTGATCTGTACAGCGACTTCGCCATCAGAAAAACGGTCTACAGTAGCATCACCCAAAGAGATGTATAGGCGGTCGGCAATGCGTTGTGCTAGTTCAGGTGTTGCGTTACCAGCAAATAGCTTCATATCAGGCACGGTGGAAACCTCAAGGTTGCGTCCAGTTAAAAAGATTTAGAATCGGCGAAAATCCTCGCCAATTTTTGATGTAAAGGCGAAATATTCTGGCCTTTAGCAACAAATGCTGTTGTATTTTCAGGGAGTTGTCTTAATATGGATTGCGCCTCCATTTGAGTGTCAAACTCGGCAAAAACGCAAGATCCTGTCCCCGTCAATCTCGACGGCGCGTATTGTAACAGCCATGAAAGTTGCTTATCAACCTCTGGGTACAGTAAACGCACTATTTTTTCGCAATCGTTTTCGTAATTCGTTTTGTGAAGTAGCTCCCAATTACGTTTTGGCGTATTCCGAGTGAGATCTGGGTGGGTAAAAATATCTACCGTGGCTATGCTCACATCCGGACGAACCACCAAATACCACTTCTCTTGGGGCTCTACTTTGGCAAGTTGTTCGCCAACACCTTCTGCGAAAGCCGCAAAGCCTTGCACAAACACAGGCACATCGGCGCCAAGTTTTAATCCAATCTCAGCCAGCTCCTCAGCAGAGAGATTTAATTCCCACAAATGATTCAGAGCTACAAGTGTAGTCGCTGCGTTGGAAGAGCCACCACCAATACCGCCGCCCATAGGCAGGATCTTGTCGATATGAATATCCGCACCCAACCGGCAGTCGGTTCTTTCTTTCAAAGCTTGCGCCGCCTTCCAGATAAGGTTGCTTTCTAGGGGTACGCCTTCTAGTTCTGGTGAGACAGTAACTAAACCAGACGAATTGGCACTGAATTGCATCTCATCGCCGTGTTCTAGAAATTGGAATAGGGTCTGAAGCTCGTGATAACCGTTTTCACGACGGCCAGTGATGTACAGAAATAGATTCAGTTTAGCGGGCGAGGGAAGGCTCAGAGTTTGACTAAGCATTAGTCGATGTTCCATTTATTGATTTGAATGTTGAGTTTTATCTCTTCTCGAGAAAGGGTCATCTTTTGTGGCAGCACGAAGTCGCCTTGTTCCGTGTAGCCCAGATAGGCCAGTTGCCAGGTTTGACCGCCGCGGGTTTGCGAAAGGGAATCTAGAGTCCCCCGGTCAGACACCTGCATTGCATCAGCTGCGGTAGGTTGGCCTTTAACCCAGTCTTGCATATAGACGATAGGCAGGCGCATTCCCGTTAGTTGGTAAAACAGCAGATCGGCATCTTTATCAAAATAACGGTTGCCATCCATATCGGTGAGGGTGGCTCCCTCGGAATTGATATCCAAAGTCAGCACGGTCTTACCGAGGAAGGTGGTTAATCGAAGCTGGCTTGAATCTGGTGCATGCCTCCAGTTGAAGTTAAGGCTTTGTCTCTGGGTTGGGTCGATATAGCCAAGCTTTCCAGATACCTGATACTGTTCAAGAGTCGATAGTTTTTCTTGATGGGCTTGATATTCCACGCTGTGCACGGGTAATTGTGAGGTGGTTTCACATCCAAAAATGAATAACGCGAGTATTAATGTGAAAAGCTTAGTGACGCCTGAAGGAGAGAAGCGATGCAGAGCAATATTCATAGAATCCGATTCTTTGCATTAAACGAGATAGATACCAGTCTCAGCGATGAATAAAGACAGAGTTTTCAGCGCTCTAGCCCATCGAGAACGGTATGAGGTTCAAGGTTTGTCTTAATGATACCGTAAACCCTCTTTTATTGCTGTAGTGCTTCAAGTAAAATTGCGCTTTTGTTTTGGCTGTAATTCTATAAACCATGTCGTTATTGACCGTAGGAATCAATCACAATACTGCTTCTGTCGAGTTGCGTGAACAGGTCGCTTTCTCTCCAGATAAGATGACCGACGCTATGCAACAGTTGCAGCAGATGACTGAGGTCAACGGCAGTGTCATTCTGTCTACCTGTAACCGTACCGAGCTTTATCTCGATAGTGATGCGACCGATGAAGCGCAGATCATTGATTGGCTGATTAACTTCCACAAGGTGGAAGGCTCAGACCTGAAACCGAGTTTGTACACCTATCAGGGTGAAGAGGCCATTCAGCATCTGATGCGTGTTTCTTGTGGGCTCGACTCACTCGTATTGGGTGAACCACAGATCCTAGGTCAAGTGAAACAGGCTTATTCTGACTCTCGCGAGAACGGTAATGTCCAAGGTGAATTAGATAAGCTGTTCCAAAAGGTGTTCTCGGTAGCTAAGCGTGTGCGTACTGAAACTGAGATTGGCGGCAGTGCTGTCTCTGTAGCTTATGCGGCTTGTACTCTGGCAAAGCACATCTTCGAGTCCCTACATAAGTCTCGAGTATTGTTGGTGGGTGCCGGTGAGACCATTGAGCTTGTGGCTAAGCACCTTGCAGATAATGGCTGTACCAAGATGACGGTGGCGAACCGTACTCGCGAACGTGCGATGGGGTTGGCTTCAGAGTTTGATGCCAGTGTTATCAGCTTAAGTGAGATCCCGGAAGCGCTACAAGACGTGGACATAGTGATCAGCTCAACTGCGAGTCCGCTTCCTATTATAGGTAAGGGCATGGTTGAGAGCGCGCTCAAGTCGCGTCGTCATCGTCCAATTCTGTTTGTGGATATCGCTGTGCCTCGAGATATTGAGGCTGAGGTAGCAGAGCTTAGTGACGCTTACCTATATACGGTTGATGACCTGCAGTCCATTATTGACCAAAACATAGAACAGCGACGTGCGGAAGCGGTGCGCGCTGAAAAGATTATCTCGGTTGAGAGTAAAGAGTTTCAGTCTTGGCTCCGTTCACGCCATGCCGTTGAAAGTATTAGAGATTACCGCCGTAGCGCAGAGAGTGTGCGCGATGAGGTGTTGCAAAAGAGCCTTCAAGCTCTAGCCGCAGGTGGTGATCCAGAGGCAGTGTTACTAGAGTTAAGCAACAAATTGACCAATAAGCTGATACACGCGCCAACCAAGGCTCTAAAGCAAGCTGCTGAAACCGAGCAGTTTGATGAGTTGGCGACCTTGCGTAAAGGCCTAGGTCTTAAAGATTTATAAGTTAGTAAGAAGATTATGAAAGCATCGATTTTAGTAAAATTGGAGACGCTGGTTGAGCGTTATGAAGAAGTTCAGCATCTGCTAGGTGACCCAGACGTTATCGGCGATCAGGACAAATTCCGTGCTCTATCAAAAGAGTACTCTCAACTAGAGGAAGTGACCAAGTGTTTCCAAGCCTATCAGCAGGCTCAGGAAGACCTTGAAGCCGCTCAGGAAATGGCGAATGAAGATGATCCTGAGATGAAAGAGATGGCTCAAGAAGAGATCAAGGATGCCAAAGAGAACATCGAGAAACTAACCGATGAGCTTCAGATCTTGCTACTTCCTAAAGATCCAAACGATGAGCGTAACTGCTTCCTAGAGATTCGTGCCGGTGCTGGCGGTGATGAAGCGGGTATCTTCGCGGGTAACCTGTTCCGCATGTACTCTAAGTTTGCCGAGAAGAACAACTGGCGCGTTGAGATCATGAGCAGCAACGAATCAGAACAAGGTGGCTATAAAGAGGTTATCGCTAAAGTTTCTGGTGACGGCGCATACGGCACTATGAAGTTTGAATCAGGCGGTCACCGCGTACAGCGTGTGCCAGAGACTGAGTCTCAAGGCCGTGTACACACTTCTGCGTGTACCGTCGCTATCATGCCTGAGATCCCTGAAGCGGACCTTCCTGAAATCAAGGCAGCTGACCTTAAGATCGATACTTTCCGTGCATCGGGCGCGGGTGGTCAGCACGTTAACACCACCGATTCTGCTATCCGTATTACCCACTTACCAACAGGTACAGTGGTTGAGTGTCAGGACGAGCGTTCTCAGCATAAGAACAAAGCAAAGGCTATGTCGGTACTTGCTGCTCGTATTATCCAAGCTGAAGAAGCTAAGCGTGCGGCTGAGGTGTCGGACACCCGTCGTAACCTTCTAGGTTCTGGTGACCGTAGTGACCGTATCCGTACCTATAACTACCCACAAGGCCGTGTGTCTGATCACCGTATCAACCTGACACTGTACCGTCTGAACGAGGTACTTGAGGGTGATTTGGGTGCGCTTATCGACCCAGTTATCCAAGAGCACCAAGCTGACCAGCTAGCTGCGCTATCTGAAAACGGCTAATGCACTCTTTGCCAACTATTGAGCAGGCTCAGCGTCAAGCGAGCCTGCGGTTTGCAGACCTTGGTATAGATTCAGCGCGAATCGATGCCGAGGTTTTGTTGTGTCATGTACTAGGTAAATCCCGCACTTACCTTTTTACTTGGTCGGATAAGCATTTGACCGAACAAGAGCAAAGCGCATTCGAGCAAGTTGTGTCTCGCCGAGAGCAAGGTGAGCCGGTTGCATACATCGTTGGTGTGCGCGAGTTCTGGTCGCTACCTCTAAAGGTCTCCACTTCTACCTTGATCCCACGCCCGGATACGGAGCGCTTGGTTGAGCTTGCATTAGAGAAGATGGGCATAGGGAAAGGTAAAGGCTTAGACCTAGGCACGGGTACAGGCGCAATTGCATTGGCGCTAGCCAGTGAGCGTGATGACTATCAGATGCTAGGTGTCGACCTTCAGCCAGAAGCACAGCAGTTGGCAACTGAGAACGCAGATGTACTTAATATCGCGAACGCGACTTTTTTGCACGGCAGTTGGTTTGAACCGATTGCTGAAGGGGAGAAGTTCGACATTATTGTGTCTAACCCTCCTTATATAGACGAAACCGATCCGCACCTTAGTCAAGGCGACGTGCGCTTTGAGCCAGACTCAGCGCTGGTGGCCGATGAGAACGGCTTGGCGGATCTTCGCTATATCGCCGATAAAGCGAGAGAATATTTACAACCAGAGGCTTGGCTTCTTATGGAGCATGGCCATGACCAAGGTGAAGCGACTCGCGAGATATTGCTCGGCCTTGGTTACGACAAGGTATCAACCCAACAAGACTACGCCGGCGTGGACCGCGTAACAATGGGACAGTTTAAGGGATAATGAACATGTACGTTGCACTGAAACACATTCACTTGATGACCATCGCCCTGAGCGCGGGTCTGTTTCTTACTCAATACATTCTGATGGTGACTAACTCGAATCTCCAACAGAAAAAATTTATCAAGATAGCGCCACATGTAGTCAACAGTTTGCTACTGCTATCGGGAATTTCATTACTGTTCGTTACGGGTTGGGTGCCATTTGCGCCGGGCTCAGAGTGGCTAACAGAGAAGTTCACATGTTTGCTGGCCTATATCGCATTGGGTGTATTCGCTCTGCGTATGGGCAAGAACCAATTACTAAGAGGCTTCGCCTTCTTAGGCGCACTTGGCTGGTTGGTCATGGCGGCTAAGATAGGTCTAGCCAAAGCGCCAATGCTAGTGGGGTAACAAATGTCAGATCTGTGGTTTAAAGATCTCGATGAATTGGAATTGGTAGAGGGAGCACTACTGCTCAATTCGCAAATCGACCCTCAGGTGAATTTTACTTGGGTTGAGATGCAGCTTGAGAAATTATTGGATGAAGCAGAGCAGGTTCTCTCGGTTGAGGTGAACGAGAAGGCACGCTTTGATGCTTTCTTGCGTCTGTTTTATCAAGAGTGGGGCTTTGAAGGGGATTACGAGAACTATTTCTCCTCTGAAAACGCCTTTATCGAAAAAGTGATTCAACGCCGCAAAGGTATTCCCGTCAGTCTAGGGGCACTGCTGCTGTTCTTTGGTCGCAAGCTTGGTTTCCCAGTGAAGGGCATTAGTTTTCCTACCCAGTTCCTGATCGCGGTGAATTGGAGTGACCGTGACAAGTCTTATGTTAACCCATTCAATGGTGAATACGTGGCGAAACCGGTGCTGCACGCTTGGCTTAAGGGCCAAGAGGGCGCTGCGGCACAACTTAAGCCAGAGCACTTGAACGTGGCGGATAATTCCATGCTTATCGGTCGATGGCTAGGCGTGCTTAAAAGCGCCTTGATGCGCGAGGAGCGCTATACTCAAGCCCTAGCATGTACCGATATTGCCCTATCTTTGGTGCCTGATGATCCGTATGAGATTCGCGACCGTGGGTTTATTTATCAGCACCTAGAGTGCAATCAAGTGGCTCAAAAAGACTTTGAGTATTTCCTAGAGAAGTGCCCAGACGACCCTACGGCAGAGTTATTAAAATTACAATTGAAAGCCCTTCAAGAAGTCCCTCAGGTACTTCACTAAGGCCATGTAGAGAGAGAATAAAATGGAATCTAAAGTAGTAAAAGTTGGTGATATTGAGGTTGCTAACGATAAGCCGTTTACCCTGTTTGCAGGCATGAACGTGCTAGAGTCTCGCGACCTTGCTATGCAGGTGTGTGAGCACTACGTAAAGGTAACCGAGAAGCTAGGTATCCCTTATGTATTTAAGGCGTCATTCGATAAGGCGAACCGTAGCTCTGTTCACTCTTATCGTGGTCCTGGCCTAGAGGAAGGCATGAAGATCTTTGAAGAGCTGAAGTCTACCTTCGGCGTTAAGATCATCACTGACGTTCACACTGAAGAGCAAGCGCAGCCAGTTTCTGAAGTAGTAGACGTAATCCAGCTGCCAGCATTCCTAGCTCGTCAGACTGACCTAGTTGAAGCTATGGCGAAAACCGGTGCGGTTATTAACGTTAAGAAGCCTCAGTTCATGAGTCCTGGTCAGGTTGGCAATATCGTTGATAAGTTTGCTGAGTGTGGCAACGACCAGATCATCCTATGTGAACGTGGTTCATGCCTAGGTTACGATAACCTAGTAGTAGACATGCTGGGTTTTGGCGTGATGAAGAAGGCGTCTAACGGCAGCCCAATCATCTTCGATGTTACTCACTCTCTACAGATGCGTGACCCATCTGGCGCTGCATCTGGTGGTCGTCGTGAGCAAACTGTTGAGCTTGCGAAAGCAGGTCTAGCAACCGGTATCGCCGGTCTATTTATCGAAGCACACCCGAATCCAGACCAAGCTCGCTGCGATGGTCCTTCGGCTCTGCCACTAGATAAGCTAGAACCTTTCCTAGCTCAAATGAAGTCACTAGATGATCTGATCAAGAGTTTCCAAACGATTGAAATTAAATAAGTTGTGACACTTGCGTTAAAAAAAGGGTTTGCCATTAGCGAACCCTTTTTTTTGTTGTTATACACCTTGGGTCAATCAAATTAATTACATATTTGTGTGGTACCCATGGAAAGATTCAAACTAAAACCTGTGTTGTTGGCACTATCGTCAACCATTATCATTGCAGGTTGTTCAACTACTCCTAGCGAGCCTCAAACCGAGCAGATCACTATCCTTCACACCAATGACCATCATGGTCGCTTCTGGCCGAATAAGTACGGCGAGTACGGCCTAGCGGCGCGTAAAACGCTGGTGGACAGCATCCGAACTGAAGTAGAAGCAGAAGGTGGCGTAGTACTCATGCTTTCTGGTGGTGACATTAACACGGGTGTACCTGAATCTGATCTATTGGATGCCGAGCCTGATTTTAAAGGCATGAGCCTGCTAGGCTACGATGCAATGGCGCTGGGTAACCATGAGTTTGATAACCCGCTAACGGTTTTGCAAAAGCAGCAGCAATGGGCTGATTTCCCAATGCTTTCAGCCAACATTTATGATGCCAATACTCAGCAGCGTAAGTTCCAGCCTTATGAGATCTTTGAGCGTAATGGCCTTAAGATTGCCGTTGTGGGCTTAACTACTGAAGATACCGCCAAGATAGGTAACCCAGAGTACATCAAGGGGCTTGAGTTTAGAGACCCTAAACCGGAAGCGAAGAAGGTTCTAGAGAAGCTAGAAGCGAGCGAACAGCCGGACATCACTATCGCTCTTACGCACATGGGTCACTATCAAGATGGCAACCATGGTGGCAACGCGCCTGGTGATGTAGCACTGGCACGATACCTTCCAGAGGGCTCACTGGATATGATCATCGGTGGTCACTCCCAAGAGCCTGTGTGTATGGAAGGTCCAAATCTAGTTAAGAAACAGTTCAAGCCTGGTGATGATTGTAAGCCAGATCAGCAAAACGGCACTTGGATCATGCAAGCCTACGAATGGGGTAAGTATGTGGGCCGTGCAGACTATGAATACAAGAACGGTGAGCTTGAGCTTAAGAGCTACAAGCTTATTCCTATCAATCTAACCACTAAGGTCGAGCAAGACGGTGAAACTAAGCGTGTCGTGGTTGGCGAGACGATAGCTGAAGACCAAGGCATGGTTGAGCTTCTAACCCCATATCAAAAGCAGGGTGAAGAGCAGTTGAACGTTCAGATTGCGGAGTCTAACGGCAAGCTTGAGGGTGACCGCAACGTGGTTCGCTTTAAGCAGACTAACCTAGGTCGCTTGATTGCTACTGCGCACATGAAACGCGCTAAGGCAGACTTTGCAGTAATGAACTCTGGTGGTGTGCGTGACTCTATCGCAGGCGGCGCGATCACCTATAAAGATGTGCTTAAGGTTCAGCCATTCGGTAACACCCTGACCTACGTGGATATGAGCGGTAATGAAGTTCTTCAATACCTGAAAGAGGTAGGTGCTAAACCAACCGACTCAGGCTCATTCGCTCAGTTTGCTGGCGTGTCTATGAAGGTAACCCCTGAGGGTGTTAAAGAGATCAAGATCCAAGGTAAGCCTCTGAACATTAATCAGAATTACCGCTTCACCGTGCCAAGCTTTAATGCCGCTGGTGGTGACGGTTATCCTAAGGTAAATCAGCATCCTGGCTATGTAGATACAGGTTTTGTTGATGCTGAGGTGCTGAAGGAGTATCTTGAGACCAATAGCCCTGTTGACGTGAACGAGTATGCGCCATCAGGCGAGATCGTTTATCAATAAGAGGCCAATATGACACCTGCTGTACGTCTTCTGAAGAAGAAAAAGGTACCCTTCGAGCTCCACCAGTATAAGCACGATCCTAACCACGACAGTTATGGATTAGAGGCGGTAGAGGCGACAGGTCAACCGGCGGAGCAGGTGTTTAAAACCCTTCTATTTTCACAGGATGGTCAGGCTGACGGCTTAGCGGTTGCGGTTATTCCTGTGATGAAGAAGCTCAACCTCAAGCTTGCAGCCAAGGCAAATCAGCTCAAGAAAGCGGCCATGGCTGACCCGGCATTGGCACAAAAGGTTACTGGTTATCTGGTAGGTGGTATCAGCCCACTTGGTCAGAAGAAGCGTTTACCTATCTTCTTGGATATCAGTGCTCAGTCACAGCAGACCATCTGTGTCAGCGGTGGCAAGCGCGGACTTGAAATCGAGATTGCCCCTGAAGCACTGTTGGCACAGGTTCAAGGGCAATTTAAAGAGCTTACCGACGACTAAAGCATAGGTACGGCAGAGGCAAGCAATAGCCCTGCCATACCATAGTTAAATACCTTGATTCGGATACCTGTGGTAAGCCAGCGCTGAAGCTGAGTTCCAGCGGCAGTCCACAGGGTTACCGATGGAATGTTGGCGCAGAAGAACACAGCCACTATCACCATCAAAGCCAGCATTCCTCCTTCTGCATTAAACAGACTCACAGCGGTCAGCGCCATCGACCAGCCCTTAGGGTTTACCCACTGAAATCCTGCGGCCTGAATAAAGGTCATTGGCTTGTAGCTTTGCTCGGTATTGCCACCTTTGCTGGTGGCAATCTTGAAAGCGAGATAGGCCAGATATCCCAAACTTAGGTATTTGAGAATGGTTTGGCTGGCAGGGTAGGTATGAAACACCCCCACCAGACCAACACCTATCAAGGTCAGCATGACTGAAAAGCCCACCATGATACCTAGCATGTGCGGAATAGTGCGCTTAAACCCAACATTTGCCCCCGAGCTCATCAGCATTAAGTTATTAGGCCCAGGTGTGCCTGTGCTTGCTAGCGCAAATAGGGCTATCGCTAATAGGTGTTGTAGGTCCATACTGCCTCCGTTCTCTTTCAGTTTGAACAGGCAATATTAAGTAGTCTGAGGTGCAATTTTGTGCTTATATTTGAGCAAAATGAACAAATTAAGCAATAAAATTTCATATGGATAAGTTTGACGAAAGAATCTTGCAAGAACTCAAGCGAGACGGAAAGGTGTCTAATGTTGAGTTGTCAGAGCGCGTTGGATTATCGGCTTCAGCGACTCTTAGACGAGTACAAGAGCTTGAGCGTAAAGAGGTGATTAAAGGCTACAGGGCTATGCTGGATGCTAATCAACTAGGCGTAGGGTTCGTTGCCTATGTTTCTATCGGATTGTCTTCTCATCGTAAGCAAGCCCAAGTGGCGTTTGAAGAGCACGTGCGCTTTGTCGATGAAGTGGTGGAGTGCCACAATATTACCGGTGGAAATGAGTATCTGCTGCGTGTGGAAACCGCTGATCTTAACAGCTACAAGCGTTTCCATGCGGACGTCTTAGGGGAGTGTGAGTATGTGAAAGCCATCACCACCATGGTAGTGATGGACTCTCCAAAGGATGAACGCTAGGCCTATTTCTTAAGTGACAAGGTGCCGGTTTTCTTAGGACGCTGACTCGGTTTTAAGGCCGATGGCTTATTGCCAGAGCGAGTAGGGCGCTTATTGCCTTTCGATGGACGGTAGGAGTCTCTCTGCTCGTCGCGGTTGCGCCTTGCACGAGAGCCTTGGTTCTCTTCACGGCTGTCGAATACTTTCGCTTTTGTTGCTTTGCGGATCTTCTGTCCGCGAGCGTCTTTATTGGATGCTTCCTCGGTACCTACTGAATCATTGCTCAAATCAAGGATAGTTTTGACTTCTGCATCAGTCAGGTAGCGCCATTTACCGTTAGGGATACCATCTAGGGTGATATTCATGATGCGCACGCGGCGCAGCTTGAACACTCGATAGCCTAGCTCTTCACACATGCGGCGGATCTGGCGGTTAAGACCTTGAGTCAATACGATTCTAAATGAGTAATCGGTCTCTTTGGTTACCTTACAAGGAAGGGTAACCGTATCAAGGATAGGTACACCAGAAGACATTCGTTTTAGGAAGTCTGGGGTGATTCGCTTATCCACACGAACCACATATTCTTTCTCGTGGTTGTTGCCCGCACGCAGGATCTTATTAACGATATCGCCGTCATTGGTCAAAAAGATAAGGCCATCAGAGGGCTTATCTAGGCGACCGATAGGGAAGATACGCTCTTTGTGTCCGATGAAATCAACGATGTTACCTTCGATATCGCGCTCAGTGGTGCACGTTATACCGGTAGGCTTGTTGAGCGCGATATAAATAGGCTTAGATTTAGCACGCAGTGGTTTACCATCAACTAGCACCTCATCTTGCTCGGTGACCTTCATGCCCATTTCAGGAGCGTTGCCATTAATGGTTACTCGGCCTTGTTCGATCAGCCTATCGGCCTCACGACGAGAGCAGAAGCCAGTTTCACTGATAAATTTATTGAGTCGCTTTGCGTTATCGGACATGGTGTTCTCTGTTTATCCAAGGCGCTTTTGATGGCGCTCTCGGTTTTCTAATTTCTTCTCTGGGTTCTTCTTCAGCATCACATACACTGCACCGGAACCGCCGTGAAAAGGCTGTGCAGAGTGGGCGCATAGCACCTCATCTATCTGCTTGAGCCAAAAGGCCACGTAACTTTTCATTAGTGCTGGTGGATTGGAATTATGTCCTTTCCCGTGCACTAACAGTAGGGTTCTGGCTTCCATTCTTAGGCTCTGCTTAAGGAAGTGAACCACTTCATCTCTAGCTTGTGTCAGAGACTTGCGGTGTAGATCCAGCTTAGCCTGAATAGGGTACTTACCAAGGCGCAGCTTTTTGAATACACCATCTTGTACACCACTCTTCTTGTACTCGATGATGTCATCGGGTTTAAGCATAGGGGCATTATCTAGGGTTAGGTATTCGGGCAGTTCTTCCTCTAGGCTCACCGCTGCTTGACGTCGTTCCAGATGGTTTTGGTCCACCTGATGAGTCTTCTTATGCAAAGCGGTATCTTGCTGTAGAGGTTTCACATCTCCCATCAACTCTTGAAAAGAGAAATCTTCATCAAATTCTTGAGACATGGCTGAATCGGAGTATGAGTACGCAGTTATTTGATTATACCTGACTCAGGGGCGATTGTGCATCTTGTGACTTGTATCTAGGTCAACAGCCCTAGTCTGAAAAGAAAAAACCGAAGCACGGGAAAGCACTTCGGTGGCAATAGATTGAATTGCAAACTGATCTAGTGAGGAGATTCATCACTCAAGGCTGAATGACTGAGTACAGTTTAATTTGTGAGAGATAAGTAATCATGATCCTGATCAATTGTTATTAAAAGGTAATTTGTAGGTGTAAAAAACTGTAAGCAGTGTCTCATTTTGTTACTGTGGGACTAAAATATAAGCATGTAGAACAAAAGCTCAGACTTTTTGATGTATTGCCCTTGCAAGGCACGTAAATATCCGTAATATACGCGGTCTCAACGGCAAAGACGTTGACCAGTCGGTGAATAGCGCAGCTTGGTAGCGCATCTGGTTTGGGACCAGAGGGTCGGGGGTTCGAATCCCTCTTCACCGACCACTATTTTGAAAGCCTGTCAGAAATGACAGGCTTTTGTCGTTTAAGAGTTTAGAAAATGCTTTGGGTCGGGTGCGGATGGCCGCCCCGCTGGAACGCCAGTCCGATCGAATCCCTCTTCACCGACCACTATTTTGAAAGCTTGTCAGAAATGACAGGCTTTTGTCGTTTTAGAGTTCAAGAAAATGCTCTGTGTTGGGTGCGGAAGGCCCTCCACGAATGGCCGCCCGTTGAATCCTTTTTCTCAGGCTCCATTTAGAAAGCGCGTCAGAAAACGATGGACTTTCTAAAAAAAGAGCCAGATATACTGGCTCTTAGTGGTTTATTGCTATTTAGCTACTGCGTCTAGCATTGCTGGAACAGCTTCGAGGAAGGTAACCGCTACAGTGCGTGGTGCTTGCATCTCATCTTGTGCACCATTCATCGCTAGTACGATGCCTGTTGCTGGCTCACCAACGATCACCTGACCGTGAATACCCACGAAAGTCATATAACGGTGGCCATTGACGTTCAATACACGCACCTGATCTTTGTACCATGCATCTGCTAGCAGAGTTGAGAATTGGTCATATTGCCATGCAGATTTTACTTCTGGGTTACCTTGCATCAGATTATCGATATATTGTTTTGAAATGATCTGCTCACCATTGCGGTTTTTACCACCGTTTACTAGCACATCCATCATTCGTGCTGCATCGCGTGTGGTCGCATTCAGACCGCCCGAGCTAACCGCCTCACCTTTTGAGTTACTCTGAAGGTAAGCATTGTTCTCGAAACCAACACGTTTCCAAAGTTGTGCTTCCATCACGTCAGCAAAGCGTTCGCCAGTTACTCGTTCTATCAGCTTGCTCAGCATCTCGGTGTTGGCGCACTGGTAGTCAAAAGCTTGTCCTGTCTTAACATCACTGCGTTGACCTAAGTTCTTGGCAAAATCCAATACACTATTTAGTTCTGGGTAGTGATTGACACCGTTCCACTCTTGGACGTTAGTCATACGGTCATCCCAGATCTTACCCGGTGAGAATTCAATCTTGATGCCAGAGCGCATATCGGCAACCTCTTGAACTGTAGCGTCACGAAAGCCTGCCGACTCCTTAAGCTCAGGAAGGTAGTCAGTGATTGGTTTGTTCATATCTACTAAGCCTTGCTGTACAAGTGTTTGAAGGGTCAGAGCTGTGAAAGACTTAGTTACCGACATCATTAGATGAGTCTGGTTTTTGTCCATGCCTGACCAGTAGTATTCATCCACTAGCTCACCATCTTTGAGAATAACCAAAGACTCCATGTTTAGACGATCACGTAGAAGTTCAGTCATAGGGAGCTCTGCATCAATGTCGCTAGCAGTCACTTTATCAAGGTCAAAGCCTTTTGCTTTTCCAAACTGGTGCACATAGCCACCTTTTTCCATTTCAAGACTGTGAGTGAAGCGATACGCATGCTTGTAGGTTAGCTTTGCAGAGCGACCATTGTCCCAGTTAGATTGAGAAACACCTAGTTGCTCTGTCTTGGCAATGAAATCAGTATCTGGTTTATGCAGGGTTGTAGCTTGAGCTCCGATGGCAGTTAGCGATAGTAGGGCTGCAATAATTGTCTTCTTCATAATCTCATCTCTTAAGTAACTGACTGCCGAGTTTGTCTTGGCAGGGTGTGTTTCGATGGGGCTAGATTACGAATAGAACTGTTTCTAAGGTATATACAGGTGTATTGGAAATGGTTGGAAATAGGAAATTTAAAGCTCGAAGGAACTGTTGCTTAAAACGGTTGTATACTAATGTATAAGATATTGATCTCTATAGGAAAGAGTAGATGGAACAGAAGGCAAAACAACAGCTTGGGCAGTTAATGGTAGAGCAAGAAAAACTCCTAGAGTTGTTATCCTACAATCCAAATGCTCTTGACGATTATCCAGATCTGCAGGCGCATATCATGGATAAGAATGAAAAGGCGGTTGCTTACCGTCGAGCTATACGAAATAAGCAACTCACTAAAGAAGATTATCGTGATGCGATTTTGGAGAGAATCGATTACATAGGTTATGAGCTCTGTACGACTCAACTAGATCTGGACTTTCTGATCAATCGAGTTGCAACCCAGATTGGTGATGATATTGAAGCTGCCAAAAATCTTTCAATAAAAGATATCGGGCCGGATATATTGTCGAAGCTGTTGCACCAGCTCGGTAACGCTGTCTATGCAAGCCAGGAGAGTAAACCGTCTTATCCATGGATGAGCACAAAAGGGCAAGCAAACCCAAGATTCTGGAAGATTGCTCACAAGGCGTATGATTTGATGAACGAAGGTTATGCAACGCACTGGAAGTTAAATTCAGTGTTTAAAGATAGGCACGATATGGCTGTGCCTCAGTCTTTCCCTAGGTTTGTGAGAGCCTACGGCGACCCTAGAGATATCCCTGAGTGGGTAGAATGGTCAGGCTACAAAGAATAGCTTATCGCAAGATAAAACAAAGGAGAGCATTGCTCTCCTTTGTTGTTTATGTGGTTTTAGAAGCTATAGTTCAGACCCACAGAGAAGACGTTATCGTCTTTGAATTTCGCGTCAAAGGTTTTCACATCTAGGTCACTTTTATAGGTGTACATGGCGTAAGGTTGAAGATCGCCAAAACCAATGTATGCAGCTTTAAGCTCAACCTCGTGTTGGGAGGTTTTGAGGTCACCTAGCTTAGCAGAGCGCTTTTGTACATAGATGCTGTTTTCTGAAACACTGCGCTTGTAGATATAGTTTGCAGATAAGTCGACTACATCAGAAACCTCATAACCTAGCTTTAGGTCTAGGCGGTGCAGTTTGTTTTCTGCTTTGCTACCCATTTTACCCAGCTCGCCACCAATTTTACCTTTGAAGCTTTCCTTAATGTTGTTGGTTTCAAAGCGATAGCGAGCCGAAGTGTAAAGGCCACTATCTAGTCGGAAGCCAGTTTCAATACCGGTTTTGATTTTATTGCTAACACGAAGCTTTCCATTGATAGTGTTTTCTTTATCAAAGGCGAGCTTCATATCTTTCTTACTAAAATGACTATGAGGAATGCTCAGCTCAAACTGAGGCTTCACATACCATGAGTCGGTAATATCAAATTGGTAGTCCAGTTGTAGATTAGTTTCTTTGTAGTATTTCAAGTTTTCTGCGGTAACTATTTCAAGACCAGCGCCAAAACCAGCACCGATATGTTGGTGTACGCCAAATTTAGTTTCTTTGTCCGTACCGTGTTCTGTATTCAGCTTGGTGTCGTTAGCCGATGCAACACCTGCAAATAGTGAGCTGATGGTGGCGGCTAATACTATTTTCTTCATTGTTATAAAACCTAATATGTGTAGTAAACACAGTCCTTCGTAAGGTTTTGTTGTCCATTAACGTGCCGATAGGGGTATCGACGGCGCAAGCATAAAGAGCGCTCCATTTTCAGGTCTAATTGATTGGTGTTGGAAAAGATTAGATAAAGAGAAGAGTTTTATATTTATATATTTCAATGACTTATATTTTTCTTGAGGTTTTCTGCTGCACTCTAAAATGTAGTTTTAGGCCAGTAGGAAGAGCGATTAGGTAAAAAAATTGAATATGGGATTTGTAACTAGACCTTGTATTTCCTGCCTTCAGTATCTAGCCGCTCTCCTTTCTTTTCGCTTTTCTAACTAATTCAAACTCCCTCCTAATACCTTTAAAAAAACATTGCCCTCAATATGCCTGCCAATCCATTGCGAACTTCCAGTCAACTCACTTTTAGGAGCTTGAGATGTCGCAATCACAAAGCAAACGCATCGCTTTGGTAGTTGAAATCAGGGAATCAATAAGCACGGATGGCCTTTAACGATTTATATAGAGGCAACAATGAAAAAATTAGTATTAGCACTTTCTCTGGTAGCTGCGACTTCTTCCGTATTGGCAGAAGATACGGTGAATTATGGCGATCCATTAGCGAGTTATTCAGGCCTTGGTATCCAGCAGTCTTTTGCTCGAGATAATACAAAGAACACAACCGCAAGTTTTGTTTACGGTGGTGGCTCTCATATCTTCTCTGGTGATATTGGTAGCAACTTTAAGGGGGATATTAACTATCGAGCTCGCTACTTTAACGTGGATCAAGATAGCGGTTTTGGTTGGTCCGTAGATGCTCTGGGTGGCAAGGTAAAAAGCTCATTTGGAACCTCATACAACAACACTATGCTTGCGGGTGTAGTGCAAAAATTCGATATCACCGATAGCTTTATTGTTGTGCCTATGGTCTACGGTGGCAATGCGTTCATCAACGACAAAGATAAAGCGGGCAACAAATCCAATAACGACTCTTGGCTGGGTCAGGGTGGCGTTTATGCAATGTATGGTTTTGAGGCCGGGCATTGGGTTTACGCCAACCCTAAATCTACTTACCTCGCTAGCGGTAAAAAGTGGCATAACGCGCTGGAACTTGGTGCAGGTTATATGCTTGCGGAGAACCAATCTCTAGGTGCCAAGTATGAACTGTCAAAGCTTGACGGTAGCAAACCTGATAGCAAAGCAACCATTAATTATTTCTTCTATTTCTAGTTTGTTTAAAAAAAGCCCCTTAAGGAAGCATGTCACCATGGACGGTGAACCATTTTCTCAACAAGGTTCTCCCAATGAAAAAACGACATATTGCTGTTGCTCTGTGTGCTTTGAGCACTCTTGGTGGTTGCGCCACCTATAACCTAGTAAAGGGTGCTGCGCTAATGAAAGACTACAACCTGCTAGCCGCTGGTGATGCGGTGTTCAACTCCGAGCGCTTGCAAGAACAGTTCTCTATTCCAAATCCACTTGCAGGCAATATAGACCGAATATTGGTTTGTTATAACGATGCAGGATTGTTCCGTAGCAAAGAAGAGGGGCCACTGCAAGAGGTTGCAGAGGAGTGGCTCCAGATGAACAAGGATTTCAACACCTTAATTACAGAGAGCAAGGATAAATCAGGTGTTTGGGACTCCCGCACTTGCTACGAGTTTACTTATCAAGAAGTAAAGCCCATCGGTGCTTATCTGGATGAGGAAACAGAAGAGGTGGTAGTGGTTGGTGAGCAGGCTTTGCCTGTTGCGAAGCAATGATCTTGGTGAGGTGAAAGTGGTGAGACATAAACTAACCTCAGCGCTATTGCTGCTCGGTGTTTCAAATAGTGTCCTGGCTTTTGATGAGGGCGTTCATTACGAGTTGGTCAAGCAACCTGAGATAGAGAACAGCATCTTAGTGTTCCATTCACCCTATTGTGGTGCGTGCAGCTTGGTTCACAAGCCATTGGAAAAAACCGCCATGTCGCTGGGTGTTGATTTTATTGAGGTTCCGGTGAAGTTTGGTAAGCCACTAGATGCCACCATTCAACATGCATTTGTTCTAGCGAGTTACGAGGGGAAAGGTTCTCAATTTTCCAGACAACTAATGAAGCAAATTCGACGCTCACATGGGCGCCTGCCATCCGATGCTGCAGGAGTGAAGAAAATTTTAGAGGCAAATGGTGTGAACTCGAGCAAGCTTTTTGAAGAGCAAGTAACTCGAGATGTAGCCTTACTGAATGACTTAGCGAAAGACTATGGAATCAACAAGACTCCAAGTATTTATGTGTCTGGAAATAAGAGAATCAAGCTTGGATCACTTCGAAGCGTCAGTGAGCTCAATAAGTTGATTAAGCATTTAAATCACTCTTAACCCGTTAACTTATATGGAGTAACTAATATGCTACTCAGCAGTTCAGCCACAGATGCAGAAAAGCAACAGATCAGATTTAAGGTGAACCCGAGACCATCTTTGATGGTTGAACCGGTAGAGATTACCGCCTCTATTGGTCTAGGTATCGCCTTAGTTGGAGTCTCCCTAGTTTTGGTTTTTGCAACAGCAGGAAAGTTCATGTTGCTAGCAAACACCATCTTTACTCTAGGTATGCTGGTCACGGCGTTGGGCTTAGTGATAAGAAGCATTCAAACGCACACCAATAAGATGATTGAGATTCATAACCGTAAGGTTGAAAGTTTGCCAGCGCATATGGTGCGAGGCCATCAAATCTGACGGTGAAAGTAGAGTTTTGGTTTTCTAACCTTTTCTAATTCTCTTCTAAAACACTCAAAACTCGAGACCCAGTAATCTAATTCTGTCGTTCAAAACGGCAGGGTCGCTAGACCTTTATCTAAATTTGAGATGGCGGAGTCATCTTATCCAATCAAAACAAGGAATACGCAAGGAAGCGGGAAGTACATATTAAATGTAGGTACCCAATGATACGACGTATTTCATTACTCACTTCACTGCTCTTTGCAACACATTCTATGGCGGGTTGTAAAACTGAAACTGCCGGAGATATTGGCCAGTTTCTTATCCCTTTAACCGCACTAGGAGTCTCTTGGTACAAAGACGATACCGAAGGTATGGGACAACTTGGCAAAGGTGTTTTATACACAGGTCTAGCTACCCATGGTTTAAAACTGTTGATAGAGGCAGAAAGGCCCAATGGTAAGAACTTCAATTCTTTTCCATCAGGGCACACCTCGGCTGCCTTTAGTGGAGCTGCTTTTCTACACCATAGGTACGGCTGGGAGTATGGGCTTCCAGCCTATATGGCGGCCTCTTATGTAGGCTACTCAAGAGTTTATGCCACCAAGCACTGGAAAGCTGATGTGCTCGCCGGAGCTGCGCTGGCCATTACTGTCAGCTATTTGGTGACCTCCAAATATCAAGACCCAAATCTGTCAGTTGCCCCTTATCAACCTTGTGGAACCGATGCTCAAGGGATCTCCCTCAGCTACACCTTTTAGTTTGATGTAGCTGCGAATACAACGTCCTCAACACATAGTTTGGCGGGCACTTTTATATAAGAGAAATAATCATGATGAAGAAGATCATCCTGATGTACTTGCTATTGCCCTCGTTGGCTTTGGCGCACAGTCAGGTTCCGCGTGAAATGCGCAAGTTTGTCGCTACCGAGCGAGTCGATGTGGCTTTGGATGTGACCAATCTAAATAGTTTTTCCCAAAGTTATGAGGTTTTGGTGAAGGGGCAGGTTTTGGGTGTATTTACACTTAAACCCGACGAAACCAGAAAGGTTCAGCTGAATTTAAGGGTCGAAGAGTCGGATAAATGGATGCACAAGATAGTGTCTACTCGCTCTATCCCTCGAGAGGGGGAAAACCTCAGAACCGAAATAGAGACCTTAATTAGCCTGTATCGCCCAACGATAAAAGGAGTAGAGCAATGAACAAAGTAGTACTGATAATCCTTAGCTTGATGTCATATGAAGCTTTAGCCGCTTATATGCCCAGTCCTGTAATGGCACAGGGAGATCGCGTTCGAGTGAGAGGTGAGTCAGGTATTGAAATCGATACCACGCTCCAACCCGATATGACCATACAGTTTGGTGGTGCCTTAGGAGATGACAAAAATAAGGATCATTACTATCACCACCATCACCAAGATAGGTATCGAAATGAAAGCTCTATCTATATCCAAGCGGTAATTCCAATCACGTTTGGAGAATCTAAGAAGCCGGATCCTCAGCGGCTTTATGACATAGAGCTAAGAGCACGAGAGGCATCAATTAAGAAACTGGATGCTGAATTGAAACTGCTTAGAGCCGCTAGCAGCGCAGGGGCGACAAGTACCAAAGAGATATTTATAGAAGGATAATTGAAATGAAGAAACTGTTGTTAGTGAGCCTATTGGCTGGCGTATCTTGGAGCGCTCTGGCGTTGGGTGATGATCAGGTGATATTTGAACGTAATATTGAAGCATTTAGCGGAATAGTGATTGTTGATGGAAAAGGGGAGCTAAGTTTTAGGGATGAAACCTTGTTGCGACCTGCCCGTTTTAAGGTGCTATCCAATTCGTCGTACGGTACAGAGATGGTTGTAATCGATACTCATGAAAAAACGAACAATCTTGTGTCAGTGGATATCAATTACTTGGTAGATGATTACATTGAATTGGACCATGGAAATGTTGCTAACTTAGAGGTGGGTTTGCATACCCTTCACGCAGTCGCAAAAGCCCACAAATCTGAAGTTGAACGAGGAATGGCTCGAGTAACTACTACGATTCGATTAGCAGCTCCTAAGTATTTAGCTAAGGAGGCAATATGAAGAAGGTACTGTTGATGTTTTTAACTATGTCTGTTTCTAGCTTCGCAACTGCTTATTGGGGCAGTGATGGTGAAATAGAGTTTAAGAGAGATATCCCTCAGACGTCAGGCCTACAAATCTTAGACAGGGAAGGTGGTATAGCTTTTAAAGGAGAGTACATTCGTAACTATACGGGCGCTAAGGTAAAGCTCTTAGGTAACTACGATCGAAAAGAGCGTTTGATGATAGTTACAGATAGTGTATCCCCCAACCTTCAGTTACATGAACATAAGATCTTATATGCTATGGGAAGTCATGACAGTTTGAAAAGTGGTCAAGAGTTCAGGGTAGAGGTGATGAAGGACTCTCACAACGAGGAGTATATTCATACCAAAGTCAATGAGGATATACAAAAGATTGAAGCTGGAGAAGCGAAGGTTATTTCAACGGTTAAGCTATTGGCGCCAAGTCCATTTTAGTAAAAAAGGAGCCAGCAGAAAGAGGTCTACTGCTGGCCCAAAAGTCATCCCGGAATGATGACGGTGTACGAGGGGTTAACCTACGTTTTTAACATCGATGCCCAGCGCGTATTCGGGCATAGCGTCAAACTGGAGGTATTGATATAGGTCGTCACTCAAGGTTTCCTTGGTGAACTCGAAGTACTCTTCCACAGTTGGGAAGCGACCCATGATCGATACCACACTAGCCAACTCGGCTGATGCTAGGAAAACGTTAGCACCTTGACCAAGTCGGTTAGGGAAATTTCGGGTTGAGGTTGAAACCGCGGTGCAACCAGCTGCGACGCGAGCTTGGTTACCCATGCATAGAGAGCAGCCGGGGATCTCAATCTGCGCACCCGCACGGGCGTAACTAGATTTCACACCCTCTTCGGTTAGCTTGCGGTCATCCATCTTGGTTGGTGGAGCGAGCCAAAGCTTGGCTTTGGTACGCTCGCTAGCAAACTTATCCAAGATGGCTGAGCTTGCACGGAAGTGACCGATATTGGTCATGCATGAGCCGATAAAGGCTTCATCCACCGGAGTGCCGGCTACGTCGCTTAGGCGCGCCGCTTTGTCTGGATCGTTTGGACAACACACCACAGGCTCAGTGATCTCAGCAAGGTCAATCTCTATGATTTCAGCGTATTGTGCGTCGGTGTCTGCTTCCATCAGAGTTGGGTTTGTCAGCCATGCATTAATGTCTTCTACGCGACCGGCTAGTGTCTCTGCATGACCATAACCTTCGCGAATCATCCACTCCAGCATGGCTACATTTGATTTGGCGTGTGTAATAACCTTTTCGATATCTAGCTTGATTGTGCATGCGGCAGCTGAACGCTCTGCACTGGCATCGGTAAGCTCAAAGGCTTGGTCAACGGTCAGATGATCGAGGCCTTCAATTTCAACGATACGACCATTGAACACGTTTTTCTTATTGGCTGAATCTGTGTTTAAAAGGCCAAGCTCGATAGCTTTCAGCGGAATGGCATGCACTAGGTCACGCAGTGTAATACCCGGTTGCATCTCCCCCTTAAAGCGAACCAATACCGACTCAGGCATGGTTAAAGGCATGGTGCCAGTTGCAGCCGCATAAGCCACAAGACCAGAACCTGCAGGAAATGAGATACCTACCGGGAAGCGAGTGTGTGAGTCGCCACCTGTACCAACGGTATCAGGCACTAGCATGCGGTTTAACCATGAGTGGATAACGCCATCACCCGGACGAAGCGCCACGCCTCGACGACTTTCAAAGAACTCAGGTAGATTCTGATGCAAAGCGACATCTACAGGCTTCGGATAGGCAGCGGTGTGGCAGAATGACTGCATCACCAGCGGAGATGAGAAGGACAAACATGCTAGGTCTTTAATCTCATCTCGAGTCATTCCGCCCGTAGTGTCCTGCGAGCCAACCGTGGTTGTCTTTGGTTCACAGAACTGACCTGGAAGCACACCCTCAAGACCGCAAGCCTTGCCTACCATCTTTTGTGCTAGGGTGTAGCCATGATTTGGTTGCTCTACTTTCTCGTCAAGGAATATATCTAGTTGTTCTTTACCCAGATACTCACGAGCGGTTTGAGTGAGACGGCGACCAATCAGATAAGGGATACGACCACCGGCACGAACCTCGTTAAGAAGGCCGTATTTTAGGGTGAACTCAGAAATCACCTCGTCAGATGCATTCTCTACTGTGCCTTTATAGGGACGGATAGTAATGATGTCACCGGATTGGATCTTACTCACATCGCACTGGATAGGCAGTGCGCCAGAATCTTCAAGGGTTGCGAAGAAGATAGGAGCAATATTGCCACCCAGAACTACACCGCCTGTACGTTTATTGGGAACAAAAGGAATATTCTCACCAAAATGCCAGATAAGTGAGTTGGCCGCTGATTTACGACTGGAGCCCGTACCTACTACATCTCCTACAAAGGCGATCGGTAATGGTTGAGACTTTGCTTGGTTGATCTGAGCGATACAACCCACAACGCCATCTTCATCTGGTGTAATACCAGGGCGTGCGTTCTTGTACATAGCGCGAGCATGTAAAGGAATGTCTGGGCGAGTGAAGGCATCTTGAGCCGGAGAAAGGTCATCGGTATTGGTCTCACCGTCCACCTTAAACACACTCATTTGCATCGCTTGTGCCACTGCTGGGCGCTCAAAGAACCACTCAGCTTCAGCCCATGATTCAATCACTTGTTGAGCTAGAGAGTTACCGTTTTTAGCAAGTTCGGCCACCTTAGAAAACTCATCGTAGATCATCACAATGTGTTTCAAGGCATTGGCTGCGACTTCAGCAATAGCATTGATTTCTAAGGCTTGAATAAGGTAGCCAACGTTGTAGCCGCCTTGCATAGTACCAAGCAATTCAACTGCTTTATCCGAGGTTAGGAGAGGGCTAGAGCACTCTCCGGTTGCGAACTTCCACAGATATTTAGCTTTTACGCGAGCTGCGTCATCCACTCCACATGGCGTCATGTGGGTGATGAGCTCCAACAACTGCTTGTCCTGATCTCCCGAGTTGCCTTCGGCCAAAGTTTGCAAGAATTGTTCAACTTCGGTAGCAGTCAAGCTAGGGGCTGCCACTCCAAGCGCTTCTCGCTCAGCGCTTTTTTCTAAATATCCCTGATACATGGATAACCTCGAATGGTTTTGAAACGACTATCAGCTAATTAGCGATAGAACTAGGTGCAGGCCTTCACCAAGAATGGAGAAGTCTGTAGTTGAGTAGGTGGTTGGAGCCGTTACACCCGCATCATGGATAGGCTGGAATACGATGCCAGAGCCAATGATAGAGATGAAACCGCATGCCAGTGAGCCCATAATACAGCCACGCGTACCGCCAGTAGCGTTGCCGATGATGCCTGCGCCACCACCACTTGCAAATGTGAATAACAGTGAAGGAACGATCACGGGCAGACCAAATAGAGGCAGCATGATCATTGCTACGAAGCCTGCCATGGTGCAGCAGATAAAGCCTACGAATACCGCGTTTTTCGAGTATGGGAACAGGCTGTAGATCTCTACCGCAGGTACGCTGTTTTTGATTAGCTTATCCGAGATCCCCTTAAACGCTGGGATAAGTTCTTCAACAAACATGTGCACACCCTTGGTTAGGGTGAATACACCACCGGCAAAGTAGCCAGACTGTTTTAGCAGGTATAGGAATACATTTTCATGGCCATGTTTAGCACTAGCATTAGCTAGGTGCTGAACGTTATCGAAACCAGCAACCGCGCTCGACACTAGGAAGAAGGCCAGCATTACCACAAAGTTTGAGGTGTTCTTGTCTGCTAGAAAACCGATAGCGGTTGGCATTTCCGCTTTCTCGATATCGTTTTCTTTGTTACCGAACTTGTCGCCAAGAAAACCAGCAAGCATATAGCTGGTTGAGCCAAATTGGCCGATAGAGAAATCACCATGGGCACGAAGTGGCTCACAGCCTTTGATATGGCGACAGTAACCCACCAATAGTGATGGACTAATCACGCACCAAGCGCCAGTGATTACCGCACCGATTACCGCAGCCTCAGGAATACTAAAACCATGCAGGATAGAAATAAGCGCAAGACACGACACCATAAAGAACACGTGGTGACCTGAAAGTACGACGTATTTGAGTGGGGTAAAGCGTGCAAACACTAGGTTCAGTGCCATTGCACCGATAAGACCAAAGGCGATGGCTGAGCCGAATTCACGACCAAGCTGTACAATGGCTTCGACGATGATCACTTCGTTGTTAGGAACGATACCTTCCACATGGAAGGCCATCATAAAGATCTTGGAAAACTCTTTGAGAGAAGGAGAGATCATCAGTTTTGCTGCTGCAAATAGCAGGATAAAACCGATAAAGGTTTTAGTCACCGAAACGATAGTATCGTTGGCACTTTTACCCTGAATTACACAACCAACCAGTGTAAATACAGACACTAGGATGGAGGCATCTTTCAGTAGTTCAATAATGGTATCGAGCATGTTTTTGTCCACTTGATTAAAGTACGATTAATTTAATCCCTATATCCAAAGCAAAATTTGATTCGGGCAGGGGTTATATCTGTCTTTAATGCCGATAATAAATTTAATGAAATTAACTATTTTCTTTGGCTATTACGCAGTCGAAAAAAAAAGCCGGCTCAGCACCGGCAAACAGGGTAACAACACAAAATAGGAAAGGGTTAAACAACTTGTTGTGTATATGAAATTACAAAGTCATCGTTAACAAGTGCGTTTGATTTGATCTTATCGCTAATAATATCCACCGAGGTTTGCTTGCTGTTAATAAGAGCGATAGAAATCTCGTCGTAAGGTTCGATAAAGTGAGTCTCGCCCCAAGTGGTGTAGTTTGGGGCGCCGCAGAACACAACGATCTCTTCTGGGTAGCCCGCGGCTTCAAGTTGAGGAAGGATCTCACGAAGAATGCCTTCTGATTGTTGGGTATTGACGGTTTCAGTTAGCCAATCACACATCTCTGTGTAGAAGATCTTAAGCTCTGATGGGTCAGCCACAGGGGTATAGTCTAGATACTCGCCGTCGCGTTTAACGATAGAGATAAGCTTGTACTCTTGGGTGAATGTTTCTAGCTCGCTCACAGGCCACCAGTGCGTTGCTAGCCCCTTCGATGCTTCGCCCCAAGCTTTACGCTCAGCGATCTTTTGTGCACCTTCAAGCTTTCGGATAGTCATGTCGTTACCGACTGTCATCGCATTCGGGATGAACTTAGCAACCTTGTTATCTGCGTACTCTACCTTGAATTTCACAACAAATTCCGGCTCAGCTTGGATGTTGGTACCGTGTGGTGGGAAGGTGATCTTCTCTCCGGTAGAAACGGTGCGCTCGGTTAGACCGTTTACTACAAATACACCGTTTGGAAGAGTAGACTCAGTTACTTTTTCAGCGCCCGAAAGATGACCCGAAAAGTTACCGATAATACCTAAGCTAAAACATTTCATAATAGTTTCCTAATAATCTGAATTTATATTTTCGTATTTGAAATAGGTAAGTAATATTTCAAACAATTAATTGGAAAAACTTTCCATCATGGAAATTAGCCAAATTGCGGATAGACAATCTGCACTTCCACCAGGTGATAAGTTTTTTTCAACGAATTTAATATCAAGTTGATGCAACTCTTTATTGAATCGTTTTGAATCTAGATTCGACTGTAAAATAAGCCTTGCCTGATATTTGGCGTAATTGAGACCGGTTAAGCCTCCGCGTTTAATCAGGCAGCTATCGTCATTGATACTGATGCAGGTCAGCAGGGCTAATTGCAGCGCATGTGTTTTTGCGCAGCCATCGCGCTTGGCACGTTTATAGGCATTGAGTCCTTGCATCAGAGTCGGAAAACCTGCTTCGGCTTCTCCGCGAATGCCGGTAACACCATGTTGCTTAAAGGCGTGCTCTCCTGCGGTTGCGCTTCGACTACTTGCTAATTCCTCGGTCACTCCTGCGCACATTTTGCGAACGGTATCTTGCAGGTGCAGTGGATAAACCCTGATGCCTTTAGCACTCATGTACCCTAAGGCGGCGCACAGTACGCCAAAGATAAAGATGGCGCCTTTGTGGGTGTTTACTTGCCCTGTGGCCATCATCATTTCTTGTTCTGCTTGCATACCTACAGGGCGCAATGACGTGAGTAATTGAGTTAAATCGTTGCCGCTAAAATCTAAGCCGAGGCGCGAAAATTCCACCATAAACGGCTTTAGTGCAGCGGCGCTTAGGCGAAATGTCTCTATATCCATATCGCTGTGGGAACCGGTCGAGCGTGCAGTTACCAACCCAGGTTTAGGATGCAGGTTTGCCTCAACCAAAAGTGCTTGAGTGGCTAACTCGCCAATAACGCTGGCTAGAGTGCTTGGGTCTTGCTGACGAGATGGATTGCTTTGCATCATGAGAACATCTCCAGCAGAGCTTTTTGTAACTCCATTGGACTGTGCGCCTGACTGCGTGCACAAGCTTTTGCTGGTTGGTCGCACACAATGCATTGTCTCTGACCAAACCCAAGCTTGGTACGGGATAGGGGTTTTCCATCACGGTCGATAACATCGATATCCATTAATCGACCAAGAGGAAGTGATTCCTCTAGTGCAATCATGGCTTTCTTTATCTCATCAGCGTCGTGATAGTTCACTGCCACAAGGTAGTGATAGCCCGCTTTGTCATTAAACTGCTCTTGTCTAAGGATATTTAAGGAAGTGCCCTGAACCCAGTTATCGATGGCCAATCGGCCCTCCAGGAATACTCGCGACGATGCCTCGTTAACCTTGACGTTGCCCATCATGTTGACGGTGAAACTGATCAGTTGTGGAGCTTGCAGTTGTTGCCAGATGCGCTGGGTTGAAGCAATGCGGTCGCGAAATTCCATCACATCGATGGCGGTAATAGGCACTCCCTTAAACATTATTTTGCTACCTGTTTGATCTGGTCCAGCATTGAACCATCACGGTAACGAACGTTAGCTACGATCTTGTCGGTGTAGGTAATGGGTGCTGGTGTACCTACCAAAAGCTCTGCACGTTGTTGAAGCGCTTTAATATCGAAGGTTTGAATACCTTGCGCTTCAAGGCGAGCTTTAACTTCTTCACGAGCAGGGTTAACCGCGATGCCGTGGTCGGTGACAAGCACATCGATAGATTTACCTGGCGTCACAGTATTAAGAACACGGTTGACCAAGGTTGGAATACGACCGCGAACCAGTGGCGCAACCACGATAGTCAGCTTGGCGCCTGCGGCAGCATCACAGTGACCACCAGAGGCACCACGAATCACACCATCAGAGCCTGTAATTACGTTCACGTTGAAGTCGGTATCAATCTCTAGTGCCGATAGGATAACTACGTCCAGCTGATCCACCGTTGCGCCCTTACTAGAAGGGTTCGCGTATTGGTTAGCGCTGATTTCGATGTGATTCGGATTACGACCTAGGCTGTCTGCGGCATGTGCATCAAAAGATTGTACATCCATCAGTTTCTTGATCAGACCCTTCTCGTGTAGGTCAACCATGGTTGCAGTGATACCACCAAGGCCGAAAGATGCGGTAATGTCGTTGCGAACCATCTTAGACTTAAGGAAACGAGTTACAGCAAGGGAAGCACCGCCCGAACCGGTTTGAATACTAAACCCGTCTTCAAAGTAACCAGAGTGCTCGATTACATCGGCCGCTTTGCGAGCGATAAGTAGCTCACGCGGGTTGGTGGTCATACGGGTTGCGCCACCACCAATCTTAGATGGGTCACCAACTCGCTCAACCACTACCACGCTATCCACTTGGTCTTGAGCGATAGAGGCAGGAGCGTGCGGATATTCCACTAGCTGTTCAGTCATCACCACCACGTGTTTGGCATACTCAGCGTCTACCATGGCATAGCCAAGGGAGCCACAACGAGATTTGCCTACCATAGCATTGGCGTTACCGAAGCGGTCTGCAGAAGGGGTGCCAAGGAAAGCCACATCTATGCTTAGCTCGCCCGTTTGAACTAGGTGAACACGACCACCGTGTGAGTGGACCTCAACTGGGTTTTGCATGATGCCTGCGCTGATCTCGTCAGCTAGGCGACCGCGGATACCAGAGGTAAAGATCTTTGAAATAACGCCAGAGCGCACGTGTTCAACCAGTGGAGCATGACAATCGGTCAGTGAGCTTGATGCTAGGGTTAGGTCTTTGAAACCCATGCTACCGATGGTCGCAACTACGTCATTGATCAGGATATCGCCTGCACGAAATGCGTGGTGAAAAGAGATGGTATCGCCATCTTTTAGGCCCGATGCCAATATCGCCTCTTTCAGATCAGAGCGAAGCTTTCTATTTTGCTTGATAGATTCCATGATTATTCCTCTCTGATGCCAGACTTAGCACGCTCAAGCACAAGACGAGCACGCTCGATGATTGGGGCGTCTACCATCTTGCCGTTGAGTGACGCCACACCTAGACCTTTCGCCTCAGCGTCGGCTGCCGCTTGGATAACCGCTTTGGCGTGTTTCACTTCGGCCGCTGATGGTGCATATAGGTTATGTAGAAGTTCGATCTGACGAGGGTTAACAAGAGATTTACCATCAAAGCCAAGCTGTTTGATGTGCTCCGCTTCTTTTAGGAAACCTTCGGTGTTGTTTGCATCAGAGTAAACGGTATCGAAACATTGGATACCTGCAGCGCGAGCGGCTTGCAGAATAGAGCAGC
Organism: Vibrio ishigakensis; assembly: GCF_024347675.1. Classification (NCBI taxonomy): domain Bacteria; kingdom Pseudomonadati; phylum Pseudomonadota; class Gammaproteobacteria; order Vibrionales; family Vibrionaceae; genus Vibrio; species Vibrio ishigakensis. Next base: position 729,823 of record NZ_AP024881.1, read on the forward strand.
GAGCGAACAGCAGTTCAGTGCCTTCAGGAGTGCGGTTGGTCTTGATGTCGCGAACATAGTCCTCGGCGCCAAGTGCAATACCAATTAGGCGTTTTGATGCAAAAGCGATCTCTTTAGCATTGGTGATGCCCAGTGCTGATTCGATAGCCGCTAGCATCTTGGTTGAGCCAATCTCACGACCGCATGCTTCTTCGGCTTCTGCGATGGCTTGTTCCATATCGATAACGTCTTGGGCGCTATCGGTTTTCGCTAGGCGAACCACATCAACGCCAGCAGCTACCACAGCGTTTACGTCAGCACGACCCCACTTAGATTCCAGTGCGTTTACACGAACAACGGTTTCGATATCTTGGTAAAGCGGGTGGCGCAATGCATTGAAAAGGATAAGGCGAGCGGTGTCTTTCTCGCGAAGAGAGACACTGTCTTCGAGATCAAACATGATGGCATCGGCATCATAGATAAAGGTGTTAGATACCATGGCTGCGTTCGATGAAGGAACGAACAGCATTGAACGGCGCATCTTCATACGAATTTCTCCCATGGTAGGGCATGCTGGTTGGCACCGCGAAGCGCAGCTGCTTGTAAACGTGCGGTGATGATGCAGTCCAGAGCGCCTGAATCGGTGACGCGCCATTGACCATCGGTCACATTCAGCTTGTCCAATTCACAACGAACGTGTTGTTCAATAGCATCTCGAAATTGTGTTGCTGAAGAGCTAACCCAAAGTGAAAATGCCTCACTTGGTTCAACCTCAACAAACAAGTCTGAGCTTTCTAGGGTGCCAGCAACCGCCGACTCACATATCTTCATTTCAGCCTCGTTAGATTTGTAGCGCGTAGCCACAGTTTTCAATTAGGTAATTAATCGTGGTAATTGGGAGCAGGTTGGCCACCGAAGAGGCCGCTTGAGTTAGCTGGCTTCTTGCGGTCGATGCCGAGATACTGCTTCCTTCTAAATTCAATCGTTCAAGCTCGGTTACTTGAATCTCGGGTGGAAGGATCTGCTTCATCACACCGTTGTAGTTGTGGGTCACGGCGCAGTTGGGTTCGCTGCCGACGAATCTGTGGTTGATACCCAGGCTCGGTGCGATATGCCTCTTGAATACTTCACAATCTATTTCTGCATGCAGTTGATTCACCAAGCCACTTTTCTTGAGGAAGTAGGACGGGAAGGTGCGTTGGCTGATGATGAACTCATTGCCTGCATGCACAGTGATATTTGAGATATGCGCTGTGCCTTGTTTGACCATGGCGAAGCGATCAGCGAATGAAAACTCTTGGTCATTTTCACTGACGACAAAGATATGTAGCCAGTCACACTGACTCGCGGCTTGCTCAACAATGTAGGCGTGCCCTTTGGTAAAAGGGTTGGCGTTCATCACAATGGCACCAATCTTGTCGCCAGATACACCATGTGTACTTAGCTCGTTTTGTACCTGTTGCAGTTTGTCGGGGCGGTTAATCAGCAGCACTGAATCTCGGTTTAGAGAGGTGAGAGGGGTAAACCCCATAGATTCAAAGATGGCAACCTTATCCGGGGTGGTGAAGATAGATAGACTCTTGCGACCAAGTTGATGTGCGGTCAGCAATACCTCAGTTACCATGCTGCGTGACAGACCTTCACCCTTGAATGCATCTTGAATGGCAAAGTACTTGATGATGTTGCCAGCAAGGCCAACACATCCTGCTAGCTCACCCTCAGCGGTATGAGCGGTACAAAAATATTCAGCATCGTTTTCGTAACGCAATCCCTGCTTGTCTAATAGCTCCTTAATCTCATCTAAATAGATGACAGACTGTGCGTTTGTAATCGCTATGTTCATTTGCATATCCCACCTCTGGCACATAATTTCGCTCAATAAGGGGGCTTAAAAGCTTGATCGAGATCAATTTCGATCAGCGCGCTAATGTGGCTAATAAATTTAATGTTTTTAATCCACAGCTGGGTTTGTGCTGACTCTCTGTATTGGTAATCTCAGGTTTCGCTGGTGGTATTCGCTGTCCATATCTGGTGTTGTTTGCACCCAGTTAACTGCTTTGAGTTGAAGTAAACAAGGTTGGATAGCCTACCTTTAACAGATGGCTATGAGTTCGAGGTTTAGATGGGATTTAAAGGGCGTATCATAATCATTCAATCGCTGGCAGCGGTGTTGATAGCGATCTTTTGCGTGTTTACGACCTTAGGTGCCATCGACTCGGTTCTTACCAATGACAGGATGCATGAGTCTCGAAATCTCGCGGTGACCTTAGCAGTGAACCCTGTGATCATGCAGGCTACCAAGTCTAAAGATGTCGTTGCGCTTGATGAGTTCTTTCGTCATGAGGTAGAGGTGAAATCCGACTATGTGGTGATCACTACCGAAACTGGCAAAAGACTGTTTCATACAGACCCAACTAAAGAGATAGGCAGCGTTAAAGGGGAGAGTTTTCAGCGTGTAATGCAGGGTGAAGTGGTCACCTTATTCCATGATGGCCTTTCAGGGTTGGGAATCAAAACTCGGGCGCCTATCTACGATGATCATAAGCTGGTAGGCATGGTTTCGGTGGGCTACTTGGAGAGCAATGTACAATCCCTAGCCAGCCGTTATTTAACGCAAACCATAGTATTAGCGATAGTCTTGCTTCTAGTTATGTTGCTGTTCTCAAAGATTTTTTCTAACTATGTGCAGAAACAGCTCTCCGGTATGAGCCCCGCACAAATAGCGCGAGCATTTCGTCTAAGAATTGGCATTTTAAACTCCGTTGCAGAGGGCGTATTAGCCGTTGATACCTCAGGCAAGATCATGGTCATTAATAAAAGTGCCATCAAGATCTTGGGTATCGAAAAGCCAAGAGAGTCACTGTTTGACACCCATGTTTCTGAGCATTGCTATCCAAGTGATTTGTTCACTCCTCAAGTTGAAGAAGAGGTCAGTGAAACCACGGTCAACATTAACGGCGAAACCTTACTCGCATCGCGCACCATAATGCGTGATGACGAGAAGATAGTCGGCTATGTGGTGAGCTTTAGACCACGCAACACCCCAGCTATGCTGCAGCTTATGGTGCGTCAGGTGGCCAAAGAGCGGGATGCACTTCGGGTAGTGACTCACGAATACGCCAACAATATGGCGGTGGTGTCCGGTATGCTTGAGATGCAGATGCATGAACAGGCTTTAAAGTTTATTCATAAAGAAAACAATGTGTTGCAGCAGGATGTATCCCAGCTAACCAGCCACTTCCACCCCATAGTCGCGGCACTGATCCTCAGTAAGAAACACCGCTCATCAGAGCTCGGTTATACACTTAATATTGTTGAAGGTTCCAGTCTTCGCTTAGATAACTCGCCTTTATCTGCCGATGAGGTAGCCGCCATATTAGGTAATCTGCTAGATAACGCTTATGAGGCGATCGCTAAGACCCAGCTTAAAGAGGGCGAAATAGAACTGTTTGCCACCGACCTTGGCAAAGAGATTGTTATAGAAGTATCCGACAACGGTATCGGCATCAGTGACGATAGAAAAGATAAGGTCTTTAGAGACGGATTTACCAGTAAAGAAGAAGATGCCGCCATGCATGGGGTAGGGCTTGCATTAATCCACGGCCTAGTTTCTCGGGCTGGTGGACAGATAGTGGTAGAGGACAACGAACCTAATGGCACCGTTATCGGTTTGTTTATCTCGAAACTGGAGAAAGAGAGTGATAGATAAGATAAAGACGCTAGTGGTTGAGGATAAGCTCGAACTAGCGGAGATGATAGCCGCTTACATAGGTCAGAACCCCTATTACGAGGTAGTGGGGATTGCTTCTACTTTGGCTGACGCGAGATTTATGCAGAATACCATGCAGCCGCATTTGATTATTTTGGATAACTATCTGCCTGACGGTAGTGGTATAGAGTGGTTAAGACGTTTGCGAACTGGCACTGCCCCAGATGTAGATGTGATTTTGCTTACCGCGACCTCTGATGCTCAAACGGTTACCTCTGGTATTCGATTAGGCGCATTTGACTATCTGATCAAACCGCTAGCGTTGACTTCATTCAATGATGTATTGAATCGCTTCCGAGATTACTATCGCACTATTCACGGTAAAACAGAGTTTAAACAGTCTGAGGTCAACCGTGCCTATGGGGTGCGTAGAGATAGCCAAGCGATTGATGAACTGCCGAAGAATATTGACCAGATTACCCTGCAAAGGGTGATAGAGGTATTTAGTGATGAATCGGAGCAAACCTCAGATTCAGTAAGTCGTTTGGTCGGTGTGAGTAAGACAACGGCAAGGCGTTATCTTGAGTACGCGGTGAGTATGGGCTTTTTAGAGGCGAGCGTGTCTCACGGAAACGTGGGTAGACCCACTCGCATCTACAAGAAGACGGGTTAGCTTGCTGGAAGCTCGTCCTCTTCATCGATATCTACAAGTTGCTCTGCTTCAAGCTCAGCCAATTGTTTTTCTAACTCAAGGAGCTTGATTTGAGCCTCTAGTTCAGCCACTCGCTTTTCCGTCTCACTACGATTATCGCCTGCAACCCCATCTGCTAGGGTTTGGTTTCTATCTGCCGCGCGCGCATCATCAAGATCTTTCATAGAGCCTGCAACGCCACCAGCAACACCGCCGGCAACCGCTCCTTTGACCGCAAGATCGGCTTCTCCAGTCAGGGCACCTAAGGTTGCGCCAACCAGTGCGCCACCTGCAGCACCTCGGTTACGTGCTGAGTTTTCGTTTTCCGCATCAAATGCAGAACTCGCACAACCAGTTAGAGCGAGGCCAAGAACTGAGCAAAGAATAAGCTTTTTAGACATAACAGACTCCTGTGTAGCAATTGGGCGGGAGTCTACTTCACCTGCAGTTGGTGGAGAAATCATCAGTGCTTATTTCGCTGATAAGCGTAAGTTATCAGCATCTCTCGTTAATACCTGAAATAACCCATTTTGACGTTTTTGACGCAGGCAGAAGTGGATCACAAATCCGCTAGAAAAAGTTATCAATAAAAAATAAATCTAAGCCGATTTCCAATTATTTCGATATTCAACCCTTTATTAAATTGTTGTTTTATAAGGGTTTAATTTCCTGTGTTTGTTTTGATATGTCGCCTTTTAACTAATTTTGCATTAAAAATTAACTCTAGTTAGAGTGAAGAAAGACAAACAATTACAAAGGACATCGAGATGTTGAAACAGAGTCTAATTGCTACTTCTGTTATTGCGGTTTTAGCCGGTTGTACCTCTACACAAAGCAGCACCCAGAATACGGTTGATGCGCTAGCACAAAACCTAGATATCAAATATGAAGTGCTTACTAACCATGGTGCTAATGAAGGCATCAACTGCCAAGCATTAGAAGCTGAGTGGGCGTCATGCAACAAGGTTACTATGACGCTGACTAATGATGGCGATGCAATTGAATCTAACGATTGGGCTATCTACTTCCACAGCATCCGTCTAATTCTGGATGTAGAGAGCGATCAGTTTAAGATCACTCGCATCACGGGTGACCTGCACAAACTTGAGCCAACCGACAAGTTCCAAGGCTTTAAAGCAGGCGAAAGCGTAGATATCACTTATACAGGCGAGTACTGGCAACTGTTTGAAACTGATTTCATGCCTGGTGCCTTTGTAGCGGCTGATGGCGCTGAGCCTAAGCAGATTGTTTCACTAGATGGCCCTGATGTATCTGGCTTTGTTTCTGGCCTAGAGGGTGAGAAACTTAAGCGAACTCCGAGTGACAACAACGTAATTGCGACTGCAGCGACTCGTTTTGCTAAAAACTCAGATGTAGTCCAAGAAGATGTAACTACTAGTCTTATCCCTGCACCTATGATGACCTCTGTCGGTGAAGGAAAACTGGATATTTCTGGTGGCTTCAAACTAGAGCGTTCACCATTTGAGCCAGCACAAGAGCAAGCGCTTGAGTCTCGCGCTGAGCTTCTAGGCACTAGCCTTACCGGTGAAGTGCCAGTAGAAATCTCAATCTACCCATCAGGTTTCGCTAAAGAACTAGCTAAACCTGGCGCTTATGAGCTCGATATCTCAAGTGACAAAGTGACTATCCGCGCATTTGATACTTCTGGTGCCTTCTATGCAATGCAGTCTGTAATGGGCTTGATTGACTCAAATAATCCAGCAGAGCTTCCAGTTCTATCGATTAAAGATGCTCCTCGTTTCCAATACCGTGGCGTTATGGTAGATGTGGCGCGTAACTTCCACTCTAAGGAAGCTATTCTGTCTACTATCGATCAAATGGCGGCATACAAACTAAACAAATTACACCTTCACTTGAGTGATGATGAGGGTTGGCGCCTTGAGATTCCGGGTCTTCCTGAGCTAACCGATATTGGTTCTCAGCGTTGTTTCGACCTTGATGAGAAGAGCTGCCTGTTGCCTCAACTAGGCTCTGGCTCAACTACAGATAACTTTGGTTCAGGCCACTTTAGCCGTGCCGACTATGTTGAAATCTTGAAGTATGCGAAAGCGCGTAGCGTTGAAGTGATTCCAGAGATTGATATGCCAGCTCACGCACGTGCAGCGGTTGTATCAATGGAAGCGCGTTATGAGCGTCTAATGAATGAAGGCGATGAGGCGGCTGCCAACGAATATCGTTTGATGGATCCAGAGGATACTTCGAACGTTACTACGGTTCAGTTCTATGACAAGAAGAGCTTCATCAACCCATGTATGGAATCGTCCACTCGCTTTGTAGATAAAGTGATTACCGAAGTTGCTGCAATGCACAAAGAAGCAGGCATGCCTCTAAGCACTTGGCATTATGGTGGTGATGAAGCGAAGAACATTAAGCTAGGTGGTGGCTTCCAAGATGTAAATGCAGAAGAAAAAGTCGCGTGGAAGGGTGATATCGACCAATCGAAACAAGACCAACCATTTGCTAAGTCTCCACAATGCCAGGCGATGATCGACAGTGGTGATGTGAAAGACTTTGGTCACCTACCAAGCCACTTTGCAGAGCAAGTATCTAAGATTGCAGCAGATAAAGGCATTGAGAACTTCCAAGCGTGGGAAGATGGTCTGAAATACAGTGAAGGTGCGGATGCATTTGCCACTAAAAACACCCGCGTAAACTTCTGGGAAGTATTGTACTGGGGCGGCGCTTCCACCATCTATGATTGGGCAAACAAAGGCTATGACGTAGTTGCCTCTAACCCAGACTATGTATATATGGATTTCCCTTATGAGGTAGATTCGAAAGAGCGTGGTTATTACTGGGGTACACGTGCAACCGATACTCGCAAGATGTTTGGATTTGCGCCAGAGAACATGCCTCAAAATGCTGAAACTTCGGTAGATCGTGATGGCAACGGCTTTACCGCTAAAGGTGAGTTTGAGGCTGAGAGACCTTTCCTAGGTATGTCAGCTCAGCTGTGGTCTGAAACGGTACGCACCGACGAGCAATTTGAATACATGGTGTTCCCTCGCGTATTAGCAGCGGCTGAGCGTGCTTGGCATGTAGCTGACTGGGAAAACCCATACAAGGTTGGCGTTGAGTACTCACAAGATACCAACTTAGTAGATAAAGACGCATTGCTTGCTGACTGGACTCGTTTTGCCAACGTTCTCGGTCAACGTGAACTGGCTAAGCTTGAGAAAGCAGGTATAGATTACCGTCTACCAGTTCCAGGTGCAGTCGTTAAGCAGGGCGAGCTTGCAATGAACATTCAGTTCCCGGGTGTAGCGCTTCAATACTCAGTTGATGGTGAAAATTGGCTAGATTACAACGACGAGCAGCGTCCGAGTGTAACTGGTGAGGTGTGGGTTCGTTCGAAATCAGCCTCAGGTAATCTATTTAGTCGTGTGACTCAGGTGCAATAGTTTGTAGGGCTTTTGTTAACCTCCGTTTGGCCAGCTCATAGAGCTGGCCTTTTTTGTTTTTGTCCCTTGGAAGATGTTTATGCAGCGTGACAAAACTTTTACTCGCTACCTGAACTTGAGCGAGCTTGAATAAAGGGAGACTGTATTAGGGCAGGCCACTTTACAGAGAGAATTAATGAGTGCTTATCACAGATAAAGTTCAGACCTGCCGTGTATCTGAACGCTAGACGTTGATTAAGTGAGGTAACTCTTCATCGATTGAGTTCATAGTCTGTGTGTTCCATCAAATCTATTTCTGAAACATGCAACAACCACTAAAGCGCCTTGTACCAGTTCCAGACAGTCAGTTCTATTACCAGCAATACCTTGTTGTACTGCAGACTTCAGTTTTCGTTCGCGAAGACATCTTTTTATCTCGCTTACCCATCCCTATTGTCGTTCGACTTTTTGTGATTGACTCTTTTTATCTAGTTTGAATGCCCGGCCTTAAGACTTCTTGTTCCGATATTCTCTACAGCTAATGTATTCAACTGAGTTCCTATCAATTCGTACTCACTGTCTAAGTCTCTGATTGCTTTTGTTTTTGTCCAATTGGTGAGTTTCAACTCGACAAAAAACGTCAATTTATAAATTGACGTGGTTCTTTTGATTAATCGCGAAAAAAGTAAATTGGATATGGCTCACAAAAAGTGCCCTCTCGATCAAAAGTTCCCCTGAAAAATATAAAAACAGTCTGATTAGGTTCAAATAAATCCTCAGTTTCATGCTCAAATCCGTGATATTTGTGAGTGTTGATTAATCTAAAAGAATGTTTTGACGTTTTTGACGGAGTTTAAGTTGTTGTTTTTATTGGATTAAATATCTTTAGGTTTTTCTGTTTTGAATCAGTTCAAAGATTTAGGGGTGACTTATTTTGTGTCTGAAAAAATCTGTAAGAATTTCTCATGTTCTTATTCGGCATTGCAGGAACGCAATGTGACAGACCAAAAATAAACATAAAACAAGGGGTTACTCTCATGTCTCGCTTCAACAAAACTATTATTGCAGCAGCTCTTTCAAGCTTGGCTTTCAGTGGTGCCACGCTAGCTGCAGGTGCAAACAGTGAAACAGCGGCAGAAAAATTTCTAACCAAGAGCGATTTTTCATACGAGGTTTACGGCATCATCGCTATGCAGGTTGCATATCGTGATTACGATTCAGGCAACAAGGCAACTGATGACGATCTAGGTGGCACACAGCTAAACAACGAATCACGTATCGGTTTCCGTGGTAAGAAGCAGTTCAAAAACTTCAGCCCAACATTTATCTGGCAGATCGAGGGTGGCTACGTTGACCCAAGCTTTGGTGGTGCAGGTGCAGGTCTAGGTGAGCGTGATACCTTTGTAGGTTTTGAAAGCGAAGGCATGGGCCAAGTTCGTCTAGGCCGTGTTCTTACTCCTATCTATGAGCTAATTGACTGGCCAGCATCTAACCCAGGCCTAGGTGACGTATATGACTGGGGTGGTTCAATCGGTGGTGCTAAGTACCAAGATCGTCAATCAAACACCATGCGCTGGGATACACCAAAATACTTTGATGCGCTATCTTTTGACCTAGCAGTAGGTGCTGGTGATGATGCTTCGACTGGTTCGGGTGACTCATACTTCTTTGGCGGTGCAGCACACTATAACGTTGGCCCATTCCAGTTCGACCTAGCGTATGAGCGCAATGACAAGGTAGAGGCTGAGAATGCAGTATGGACCAATGATACTTACCTAGCGGGTATTCAAGCATGGTTTGAAAATGGCTTCTCTCTATTCGCACAATACAAGTACATGGAAGCATCTACAGATACTAATGTTGATGAGAAACAAGGTGCAATGTCTGCAGGTCTTATCTATAGCCACGGCGATTGGCAGTACAAAGTGGCATATGCTGCAAACTTTGAGCTAGAGCGTGACGGCAACACTATCGATAACACAGACGATAACGTAATCTCTGCTCAAGTACTTTACTTCGTAGACCCATCAGCTGTGCTTTATGCTCGTGCTCGTACTCTTGACTTCGGTGATAAACCAACAGGTCTAGACGGAAACGCACGTTGGAAGTCTGAAGACTTCAACGAGTTCTCTGTGGGCGTAGAATACTACTTCTAATATAAATCCCAATTGGTGGCGCTATCGCGCCACCCTTATTAGGTTTTGCTCGGCACAGAAAGCCAGCGAAAAACCATTTGAGGTATGAAACGTGTTTAAAAAATCTTTGATCGCCATGGGGCTTTTACTTTCTGCAACCGCAGTACAGGCAGCAAGCCAGTTTGACTTTCAAACTGAGATTGAACCTCAGGTTGTAAATGGTAAAGCAGTGAATAGTTCTTGGTTCAGCGATGTCGATCAGCTGCAACTCCACCCAGGCGCTACTCAATTAGGATTCACTGTAGGTCAGATAGTTTTTGAAGACGGTAAACGCCGCAAATTTAACTCGCGTTTGATGATCATGAGCTTTGATGTACAAGACGAGCAAACCTATCAGCTTAACTACAAGAAGTTTCGCACTATAGAAGAGGCGAATAAGTTCAATGATGACCCAACCTTTGAGCTAAAAACAGAGGATGGCAAACCCGTTGAGTTCAAACTAGCTGTGCTAGATAAGAATGGGATGCAAGGCTTCCGTGACTACGAAGCTGAGATTACCGAGTTCAACAAAACAACCGGTGTAGTTCTCGCTGGTGAGTCAGCTACTGCAGTCACAGTTGATGCTTCAAAGGTTTCTTTGGGTATCAAGCAGCAGTTTGCAAACATGTCCCGTGAAGAGCAGCAAGCCTTTATGCAATGGGCAATGCAAAACCTGAAATAGAATATAGGCGAGGCGCTTGAAAGGCGTCTTTGCACTGGAGTGTGTAATTTAATCCCTTGTTTCCCTGTCTAACGTATATAACGGAGCAATAGGTTTCGTTAACACGCGAGGAGGGATCTGATGAGAACATTACTGATTGCATTAGGCGTTAGTCTGTTAGCGGGCTGCGCAATGACTCCAGAATCAGCATCATGGCAAGAGCTGGGCGCACATAGAGGTGGCGCTGGTTTGAAAGCCGAGTCTGCTGAACAGCTGAGTAATCGTTACGACCTTCAAGAGGTCAACTCACAGCAGTATGATGAGTATACGGCGGGCTTCGAGCAGGGCAGAAATAAATACTGTAACCCAGCTCAAGCTTATAACTACGGAAAGCTAGGTAATCAATATAAAGGCCAATGTGCTGGGTTGCCTCAAGAAGCCGAGTTTGCCAAGAAAATGAACAAGGGTTATCAACAACTCGTGTTCAACAGTATGAAGAAATACTATTAGTTCCTGTCTTTACCTTTAACTGTGTAAACCACGTTGCTAGTGTCGGCCAAACGTCTTGTTTGGCCATTTTTTTGCCTGTGAATCCTTAATCTTTATTTGCCATGAAAATAAAGCTCTCTGTTTCCAATAGCTATCGCCGATAATTAAATTGAAAACCACCCCTAAAATCTTCCTTATAATGTGATTTCGTTCACCTTTTGTGGCGTTTCTCATTTTTGAAAAGAAAATCGATCTAATTTGTGGGTGATTTACATCACATTAAAGCCTAGGTTTGGTGTCGTTTTTGAGCCCAAACTCTAGTTTTATATTTCTGTCTAATTCCTGCTCATAAATCAGTTTCAATATAAATCTATGATTTTATTGAATTAAATATCTTTTTCTATTTTTACCTTTCTACATGTTGCGATCTCAATCACATATGCAATTGCATTATTTTGTGATGGAAAATAACTGGTGCAGTCTGAGGGCATGCCAAGGAGGCAAGTGACGCAGAGTCTTAAGTGACGATTGCAACACTGATAAATGGAATAAAGCGGTGCATCGCATCGACCTCTAAAGGTTTCCGTTTGTATATCCAAACCGAGACCACTAAGAAACAAATTAGTGGAAAATAGGTACAACAATGAAAAAAGTTATCGCACTGAGTGCACTAGCAATTGCAGCATCAGCCCCAGCCTTCGCCTCTTCATACGTAACGGGTAATGTTCAATTCCACGACGATGGACGTATCCATGGTTCGAAAGCGACTTCTACCCTAGAAGCGGGTCATACCTTTGAAAACAGCCTTGGTGGTCTGACTCTGTATACTGAGTTTGATGGTATTCAGTTGGGTGAAATAGTGACTGAAAACGGTGGTGCAGGTAATACAACTCCGGCTATCACCCTTGGTGGTGAGCAGGCGTTCAACATCACCGATCATCTTTGGGTTGCTGCAGGTTATCAGCACCTGATCTCTGCGGGTGAATCTATCCAATATCGTCCATTGGTTAAGATTGGCTACAACTTTGATAATGGCCTTTCTATCAGCAACCGTACTCGAGCTCATATCGATGCTACAGACGCGGACGCTGATACAGATTACCGCATGGATAACCGCATCGCGTACTCGTTCTCAGATATGGATCTAGCACTGAGCTATAACAACGTTTATATGATTGAAGCGGAAACCATGGACCACGAGATTCGTGCTACCTGGACTCGCCAAGGTGTTCAGCCTTACTTTGAGTTCCGTAGCCAAGCCAATGGCGCTGAAAACGCACAAGGCGACAGCCTAGTAAACAATGCCTTTGTATTCGGTGCTAGCTACGGCTTCTAATACCGTTTGAATTGGTTTAGTGATTTTCTGTTTTGCCGAGCCCTAGGGCTCGGCTTTTTTATGAGATCAGAAACTTGCGGTGATTTCGTAGGAGGTGAATTTACGCATGTTGATCACGCCAATATCAAAATAGAGATACTGTCCCTTGATACCCAGTAAAGTACCCGTGATCTCTGGGGTTTTATCAAAGTTGAGCGAGGTGATCTTGGTTGGGTATTCAGTCACCGGATAGTCAATCTCGGTTACTGATTCTTCTAAGCGCTCGATAGCATCTTCGCCATAGGTAAGTTTCAGCTCAGATAATCGCTCTTCAATCTTTGGAATCAACTCCTCAGCTCTCTGCTTAAGGTCCATATCATCGGCTTTGCCTTTAAGCATATTGCGCCAGTTAGTCTTGTCTGAGATAAACTCAGCCAATGCGGTTTCGATTAGACCCGACTGCAATCTGGAGGCAACCTTAAAGATAGGCAGTGCCTGGTTTGCGCCTTGGTCTATCCAGCGAGTAGGAAGCTGGGTGTGACGGGTAATCCCTACCTTTATCGCAGTAGTGTTAGCGAGATACACATAGTGAGGTACGAAGCAGTTGTCTTCACCCCATTTCGGTTCACGACAGGTACCTTTATCGTAGTGGCAGGTCTCTGGCTTCATGATGCACATATCGCATTGGGCCAGTTTGCTCATACATGGATAACAATAGCCTTGTGAATAACTCTTCTTGGTCTTACGACCGCAGGCTTGGCAGTGGATATTACCCGAATAAGATAGGGTAAGGGTTTGACCGATAAGTGGCATTAGGTCGATAGATTGGTCGTCTAAAGGCAGTTGATAGCAGGCCTGACCTTTATCGAGTTGAGAGGTCATTTTTCTAATATGACCGGTAATTTGAGGCATTTTTTCAGAGTCTTATGCAAGTGATAGCTTCAGTATACTTGAGCTATTGGAAGAGACATAATAGAGAATATTTGCGATCTGGGTCACGAAAGCATTGATTATTACAGCCGCTGTCATATTCCTGTAATCTTTGTATTGATCACAACGTAACTTTTCCTTATCTTTGTATATGAAACAAATAGATAAGGAATAGCCTATGCAACACCAAGAAATGATCGAGCACTCAAACTTTGGCATCATCAGCCGCATCGCAATTTTTTCATTCGCCAGTCTAGTCGCAATTATTAGTGTTATCTCATGAATACTTTAATTAAATTAGCTGTAGAGGGAGGCAATTAATTTTACCTCCCTTTTTTACGCCTGAACCTTTCTGAAATCTCTCTATCTCTGCTCTCCGTCACCGTTGTACATTTGCGCTTGAGTGCTAAAATAGCCACAAATTTTCGCGGACTCGCGTCTAATACATGACAAAGGTATCTAAATGACGGTTAAAACTCGTTTTGCCCCAAGCCCAACTGGCTATCTACACGTAGGTGGTGCACGTACTGCACTGTATTCTTGGTTATATGCTAAAAACCAAGGTGGTGAATTTGTACTTCGTATCGAAGACACTGACCTAGAGCGTAACTCTCAAGAAGCTGTAGACGCGATTCTAGAAGGTATGCAGTGGATGGGTCTGGAGTGGAATGAAGGTCCTTACTTCCAGTCTAAGCGTTTTGACCGTTACAACGAGTGTATCGACCAACTAGTTGCTGAAGACAAGGCTTATAAGTGCTATGCGTCTAAAGAGCTTCTAGACGAGATCCGTGCAGAGCAAGAAGCAAACAAAGAAATGCCTCGCTACGATGCGAACCACCCTAAGATTGTTGCTGCAAATGCAGAAGCAAAAGAGGGTGACGACTTTGTTATTCGCTTCCGCAACCCTAAATCAGGCAGTGTAGTATTTGACGATCAAATCCGTGGCCGTATCGAGATCGGTAACGATCAAATGGATGACCTTATCATCCGTCGTACCGATGGTGCACCAACCTACAACTTCGTAGTGGTAGTAGATGACTGGGATATGGGTATCACTCACGTTGTTCGTGGTGAAGACCACATCAACAACACCCCACGTCAGATCAACATTTATGAAGCGCTAGGTGCTCCGGTTCCTACCTTTGCACACTGTGCAATGATCCTGGGTGATGATGGCGCCAAGCTGTCTAAGCGTCACGGTGCGGTATCTGTAATGCAATACCGCGATGAAGGTTACCTGCCGAATGCACTAAACAACTACCTGGTGCGTCTTGGCTGGTCTCACGGTGATCAAGAGATCTTCTCTCAAGAAGAAATGATTAACCTATTTAGCCTAGATGCTATCTCTAAGTCAGCGTCTGCATTTAACACTGACAAACTGTTGTGGCTAAACAACCACTACATCAAGACTTCTGATCCAGCGTACGTTGCAGAGCACCTGCAGTGGCATCTAGACAACCAGAAGCTAAACGTTGAGAACGGTCCTGCTATCACTGACGTTATCGCACTCGTGGGCGAGCGTTGTAACACCCTAGTTGAGCTAGCTGAGCAGATCCGTTACTTCTACGAAGACTTCAGCGAGTTTGAAGCGGGCGCAGCTAAGAAGCACTTACGTGGCGTAGCTAAAGCTCCACTAGAGCTAGCACTTGCGAAAGCTGAAGCACTAGCTGATTGGACTACAGACAGCATTAAAGAAAACATAATCAAGGCTGTGTGTGATGAGCTAGAGATCGGCATGGGTAAGATCGGTATGCCCCTTCGCGTAGCGGTAACCGGTGGCGGTCAGTCTCCATCTGTCGATGCAGTAATGGAGCTAGTAGGTAAAGAGCGCTGTGTTGCTCGCATCAAGATGGCTCTTGAGTTCATCGCAGAGCGCGAAGCGAACGCTTAATCTAGCCCAAGATTAACTAAGCCGCTGACTGTAAAAAGTCGGCGGTTTTTTTATGCCAATAGGAATGGTGTACAGCTAATTAATTAGCTATTTATCAAGACATTAGCTATCTTCACTGTTGCACTTAGTTACATATAGGCCATCGGAGGGGATAAAGCAGTGCGACCGATATTTTCAATTCTACTGCTACTGTTTTCTAGTTTTTGCTCCCTTTCCACGTTAGCGAATGTCGTACTTTCCGATGATGAACAGGCATGGTTGAACAAAGGTCACAAGGTAAAGGTCGCGGTATTCGATGATCACTACCCCTATATCTTTCGCAATACGAACGGCGAGTATGAGGGGATAGTTAAGGATTACCTGCAATATATTGAAAAGGTCTCTGGCATCGACTTTATCGAGGTGCCACTCACATCGGTCGAGCAAGGTTACACTGGCCTGAAAAATGGTGATTTTGGTGTCTATCCAATGACCTTCGACTTCGAAGGTTCAAATTTGGATATCCAATACACTGAACCCTATCTTCCCTATCACTATTTCATCTTTGTTAATACTCATCAGCCTGTAGATCCTGCAGAGGAGGTTGTTGAGCAGACTAAGCCGACCATGGCAGTGATAAGAGATAGTGCGATTGACCGCTATGTGGCGTCGAAAAGTCTGCCCGTCGAAGTTCGATACTACGACAGCGATAGACAAGCACTTAAGGCGCTAGATAGGGGGGAAGTCGAGTCTTTTGTTGGGGAGAAGGTCTCGGTACTGCGACTGGTACAGGGTTTAAATTTAAAGAATGTAGTCGCTTTGAGACCCACTAATGACCTCTACGGTTTGCGACTGCAGATGGCAGTCAGCGAGGAATCAAACCAGCTCTATTCGATCATCAATAAATCTATAAGCGCCATGCCGTACGATGTTCAAAATGGCATTTTGCAACACTGGTTTGATAATGACCCATTCAAGAACCGTTTGAATGGTTTTATGTATTTCAATCGAGTGCCTTATACCTATGCGGCTGACTCAGGGGTGGGTCTCGAGTACTCTATTATCCAGAGTCTATTTGAGGCTATGGGTTACGATCTTGGACGCATGATCGCTGCGAATAAGGCGGTGAACTTTAAGGATCTACTTTCTATCGATGGGGTGGATTTTGCTGCGGCGCAAACGCCATCCGCCAGTCGTCCAAGATATGATGCCGGTGGTGAGCTTTATTATTCCAGACCGTATCTGACCCAAGATTATCGCCTTATCTCGCGAGCTGGCGAGGAGATACTCTCCCGAGACAACAATCGACAGCTGTTAAAGGATAAAAAAGTCGGTGCGGTTATCGGCACCTTTGATGCGGTCGCGAGTGAGGCGGCTAAGATGTTTCGTAGTCGCTTCGGACAGCCCATCGATAACGAGTATTTTGACCTTAAGAGCGCACTAGAGGCTATCCAATCTGGGGAGGTAGATTACCTGCTGGTGGATTATCGTGAGTACAACGTTTATTTGCACCGAAGCAAGCAAGCCCCACCGCTAGATGCGACTCACGAGTTTATTACTCGCTTCTCTGTACCACTTCGAATGGCCTTCAAAGATAAGGTGCTTAGGGACAAGTTCAATGCTGAGCTAGATGGCTTTGTGCGCAGCTCCGAGTATCGTCGTTTAGAGAAGCTCTACGAGAGCACCAACTTTAGAGCTAAGGCGGATGGTGGCATCTTGATGACTGAGATGATCACCTACCTAGTTAAGGTAGATAAATTGGAATTGTTGGACAGCGTATTAAATGCCTTCAACTTCTCTGATGGTTTTGCTGCGCTCTCGCTGCGCCTAGGCAGCAATAATGGCCGAGAGATCAACTATAAATCCATCAACGGTAGACTGACTCCGGTAGATGCCTTTAGTCGCCAAGGGCTTATCTATCTGCAGCGAGAACTCGTGCAAGGCAAGGGAATAGAGGAAGTGCCACTTGGCAGTATCACTATCTATTCTGAGCTTGGTTCTAGCTCTTCGTTCAACGAAAACTACATTCCACCGCTGAGCATGTTCGAGTCTTTCAGCGAGACAGACTTTAACAGCATAAAGCAGATCTATGAACAGCTAGACCTCAACACCTCAAGCCTCAATTTCACCTCTCAAGAGCTAGATTGGATTGCGCAAAACCCAGTAATTAGAGTGGGGATAGACCCAGCCGCACTGCCTTATGAGGGAATACAAGATGGAGAGTTTAAGGGCATCATTGCCGACGTTCTGTCTGAAATGAGCAATATAGTTGGGGTGCAGTTTGAGCCGGTATTTGTGGACTCATGGCAAGCGACGATAGAAATGCTGGAGGCTCGTGAGCTCGATATGGTTTCTGCTGCAGTAGAAAACAAGAGCCTTAACTTCGACTATGTGCCTAGTGAGTCTCTTTTTACCGATCAGCTTGCCGTTGTCGGTCATATAGAACAAAACTATGGTCGTGGGCTGAACAGCATGTCCAATATGCGAGTGGGCCTGCAGTACGGGGCTTCCAATAGCCCTAGTTTGATGGAAGCCTACCCTGAGATAGACTGGGTTGAGCTTAAGAGCTCTGAGGTGGGGTTAGACCTTCTTAACCGAGGAGAACTCGACGGCTATATCGATACCACTTATGTTATCAATTATATCTTGAACGAGAATTCTTACCGTGACCTCATCATAGTGGATCGCCTGAGTAATACGGTTTCTCCCACCTTTCATACTCTTAAAAGCGAACCAGTGCTAGGGTCCGTGGTTTCCAAGGCGATTCGTGCCATTAGTTCTAGCAAAAAGCAGCAGATCATTAATAACTGGGCGACCAACCGTGTTATCGAGAAGCTGGATTACACTATCTTATTCTTGGTGGTAGGGTTTTCGGCCTTGGTATTGGCGATTCTGTTTATCTCCAATCGACGCTTGAAGACACAGATGCTGGCGACTAACTTGGCAGAGCTTGAGGCGAGACAGAGCCGTAACCAACTGTTCGATATCTTGAATACCTCGAGTATTGCCGCTGTAATTGTGCAAAAAGGACGCATCAAATACAGTAACAAGCGCGCAGAGGAGCAATTTGGCCTTAGCTTGGATGAGGAAGATGGTTATCTGATTGAGAAGCTGTATGCCGACCCTAACGAGAGAGATCTTATCTACAATAAGCTGGTCCGAGATGGCCGGGTTGTGGACAGGGAAGTAGAGTTCTTACGCGAAGACGACACCAGATTTACCGCGCTGTGTAGCTATTTTCAGATTGAATATAAAGAGCAGCCAGCGACGCTATTTTGGAGCTATGACATATCTGAGATCAAGAAACTTAACCGAGAGTTGGCGGATGCCATGGTTGAGGCGAATATCGCTAATCAGACCAAGAGTGCCTTCTTAGCCAATATGAGTCATGAAATACGCACGCCTATGAATGCCATTATCGGTATGTCTCATCTGGCTCTTGAGGAGCAGATGAATAGCAAGGCGCAGAACTATGTGACTAAGGTTCACCAGTCGGCTCAATCGCTACTTTTGATCATCAACGACATCCTCGATATCTCTAAGATTGAGTCCGGAAAGTTCGAGCTAGAACAGCGACCATTTTCCCTGCGCGATACCTTGCGCCATATCTCAGATGTGATCGGTTTTAGGATCTTTGAAAAGGACCTGCAGTTTGTCTTTAATGTGGATGGTCGCATCCCGCGTATGGTGATAGGAGATGAGCTACGGCTTTCTCAAGTACTGATCAACCTAGGCAATAACGCCACCAAGTTTACCCATGAAGGGCATGTGATTGTGGGTATCGATGGTAGAGCGCACCCAGAGGATGAATCGCGATTTATCTATCACTTCTATGTGCAGGATACAGGAATTGGTATCGCCACCGATAAACTGGACAAGCTGTTTGACTCTTTTCAGCAAGCGGACGCCTCAACTACGCGAGAGTATGGCGGTACCGGTCTCGGACTGAGTATCTGCAAACAGATAATCGAGCTTATGGGCGGTAAGATCTGGGTTGAGAGTGAGTTAGGTAAAGGTTCAGTGTTCCATTTCGAGGTAGAGATGGAGGTGGCCGAGAGCAATGTCAGTCTGTTTAGTACACTGCAACCGGCGATAAATACGCTGGCCAAGAAGCAGGTACTCTTGCTTGAGCCAGACAGGTATACCTCAGATGCAGTTAATATGGCGCTGACCAGTACACCTATCTCAACTCGAGTCTTTACCCAGTTTGAGCTGCTGATAGATGAACTGAAAAGGAGTCGTCGCGACTCAGTGACCTATGTATCTGATGCAGCGTTAAAGCGAAATAGTATCCGTGAGCAATTAGCTCAGCTTAGGTCTCTGACTAAGCTTGTATTATGCACCTCAAGTGATGAGATGGCAGAGCTTGCTCAGGGTATGCGGGTGAGTGTGTTGCGTAGGCCATTTGTTCCATTTGAGTTCATCACCACGTTAAGTGGTAAGCAAGAGCAGGACTCTAGTGTTGCTCTGCAGCAACAGCAAAGCGCTGGTCAGATCCTTAGCGGCCAATCCATCCTGCTGGTTGAGGACAATGAGCTTAACCAAGAATTGGTGCTCGGCTTACTCGAGCCATATTCACTCAATATAGATGTGGTGGAAAATGGTCTACTGGCGGTAGAAAAGGCACAGCAAAATAGATACTCCCTCATCTTGATGGATATTCAGATGCCCGTTCTGGGCGGTTATGAGGCGACGCGTCGCATACGAGAATTTGATCACAATACACCGATCGTGGCTATGACCGCTAACGCCATGGTTGGGGATCAAAGAAAGGCACAGCAGGTGGGTATGAATGATTTTGTGCCTAAACCAATCGATGTCGACAGGCTTATTTCGGTAATGACACGCCTTAGCTCGAATAGTGACGCCAATATAGAGATTGAAGAAACAGAAGCCGTTCAGCATAGGGTTGATTCTCTATTTGACCCGAGTATTGGGTTGACGACCTGTGGCCAAGATGAATATCTGCTTTTGAAGCTACTGCGCAAGTTCTCCAATAATGCACAGCAGAGAGTCAATGAGATGATCAAGGCGAATAAGTCGGGTGATATCGAAAGTGCTATTCGTGAGGCGCATACATTGAAAAGTACCGCTGCCAGTATTGGAGCGACTCAATTGGCCGGTTTGTGTGCAAGTTACGAGCAACAGATGGAACAGCTCGGGGACCGACTAGACGGGTTGCAGCTGGAGCATCTTAAACAAGCTCTGACACAAGTATTACACGCTGTTCAAACTTATATCGATGATGACCCTAATATAAGTGCGCCCGAATCGGAGCAACAAATCGAATTAGAACAGTCATTTATTGACGAGGTCGATAGGTTGAAACTACTTTTGGAGAACTATGATCTGCAATCTGTAGAATTGATTCAGGCGTTGAAACGAGAAACGGATACACCTGAGGTGCTGGCTAGATTGTCTCAGCTGGAAGATATCCTAGCCTCGTATCAATTTGAACAGGCGCTCTCTTTGTTGCGTGAGTGGACTGAATAACTAATTTGCCGAACTAGGGAAGATGAGCAAATGAAGCATGAACTCGATAAACCGTTACTCTTGGTCGCCGACGATACACCGGAAAATATTGATGTGTTGGCTGGGGTATTGAAGGACGATTATCAGATACGCGTTGCCACAAATGGCACCATAACCCTTAAGCTTGCTCAGCTAAATCCAAAGCCTGACCTTATCTTGCTCGATATCATGATGCCGGATATAGACGGTTATGAGGTGTGTCGACTTCTAAAGCAGAAAGAAGATACTAAGCATATTCCCGTCATCTTTGTGACCGCTAGAATCACCGCCGAGGACGAGGTCCGTGGTTTTGAGTTAGGCGCTGTAGATTACATCACCAAACCCATAGTGCCAGCAGTGGCGAAACGTCGCATCCAGACCCAGGTAAGGCTCAGTAATCAACAGCGTGAGCTGTATCGTCAGGTTCAAGAGCAAACCAAAGAGATCAACCAAAGCAAGCTTGAGCTTCTAGAGCGCTTGGGACGCGCTGCAGAATATAAGGACAACGAGACCGGGCTGCATGTTAAACGCATGGCGCACTATGCCTACCACCTAGGCCTTGCCTGTGGCCTTACCGAGCAAACTGCCGATATTTTGCGTGAGGCAACTCCAATGCATGACCTCGGCAAGATAGGTATTCCTGATGGCATCTTGTTAAAGAAGGGGAAACTGGATGAGGAAGAGTGGGCAGTCATGCGCAGCCACGTGGAGATCGGCGTTGAAATCTTAGGTGATTGCAGCGGTTCGGAGCTGATGCAGATGGCGAAGACGGTGGCTCAAACTCACCATGAAAAGTGGGATGGCAGTGGCTATCCAAGCGGCATTGCTGGAGAGGCTATTCCGTTAGTAGGGCGCATCTGTGCCATCGCGGATGTTTTTGACGCACTAACCTCAGAGAGACCCTATAAGAAGGCTTGGAGTGTCGAGGAGGCGTTTGATTATCTAAAAGATCAGAAGGGTAGGCACTTTGACCCAGCGCTGGTGGATCTCTTCATAGGATTAGAGAAAGAAATCTTGGCTGTGATGAAAACCTATCGAGAGCCAGAGACCACTAATCATGGTTCTCTAGTGCATTAACTGCGTCTTTTTCTTCTTGGCGCAATCCCTTGAGTTTACGCTTTAACGCTTTGTTCTTATACATATTGATATCGGCGGAAGAGAGCAGATTATCGAAGGTAGTCTGCTTGTCCTTATACATGCTAAAGCCAATACTCACCTGGGTCTTGACCATGGCACCGCGTACCAGATAGTTCTCACTTTCTACCTTGTGCTGTATGCCTTCAACCAACTTAGTCACCTCACTTTCTTGCGCGATACGAGAGGCGATGATCAAGAATTCATCTCCACCAACGCGCGCCACTACATCGGTCGCCCGCACCGCTCCTCGTAGCACTCTAGCAACCTGCTTCAAAAGCAGATCACCACTAGAGTGGCCGTATTCATCGTTAATGCGTTTAAAGCCATCCAGATCTAAGTTAATAACGGCAAACTGAGTGCGAGTGTATTTGGCGTTACGCACCAAGTTTTTTAGGGTGTAAACAAAGTAGCGGCGATTGGGTAAGGAGGTCAGCTCATCCTGCATTGATCGCTGACGAGCCTTGAAGTAAAGACGAAGTATGATGGCAAAACCACAAAACACCATGGCAAGCAATACGTATCCCACCAAACGCACTGAGTTAAACAGCGGCCATCTAGGCAGATTACTGTTTGGATCGGGTGCGATGAATACCTGCCAATCTACATTGCTGGCGTTGATGTCGGTTTTAATCATAGCCGAGTCTATCGCCTTGAGGTTGCCTACGCGCTGGGAAGGTTTGGCTTCATTCACGGCGGCCACCAAGAACTGACGATCATTAAAGTGGCTGTCTTGTAGCATCTGCTCCAGATCCACCAATAGGGTGACGTGACCAAGATAGGTGCGATTACCTACAGTGCCTGAATAAATGGGACTTCTTACCACGTAATAGTCGGGATACTCATCACTTTGATAGACAGCAGCGGTGGCGAGCAGATCGAGATTATTCTTCATCTCTTCAATATGATCAGAGAGGGTGCTGATATCCTGCAGAATATCCTGGGTATAGCCGGACTCAAACACGACCTTGGGATAGACAAAATTGACCGTGTCTTGGGGGGCTATCGCCACACCAAGTAGGTGCTTATCGTGCTGGATAAGACCGGAGATAATAAAGGTTAGGTGCTCTTGGCTTATCAGTGGCTCACTGGCAATGATATTGCTCAGGGTATAGGCCGAATAGCTCTTTTTCTTTACTTCAAGGGTAAGAAGCGAGGCCACTTCAGCGGCTTTTTGCTCCGCTTGATATTGGGTGATGGTATCCAGCTGTTTCTGTCGCTGCACATGATAAGACTCGATGAAATAGACACCCAAAGCGAGACTAGCAATCATGGCTAGCAAGATCATAGTGGTCTCTGTTTTGGATGTGATCTGCAAATTAAGTCCCTTTGCGCTTCTCCCTAGGCAAGTATAGGGGGTCAATGACTGTAACTGCTTGATTTTCTCATGGTATGACCTGATAGAGAGTAATTATAATTGTAAGTAGTGCAATTGGTATCATATTGTCTGTCATACGGTAAAGGGAAGTTGAAGCAGATTTGAAAGCATGATCGAGATCGCTTTTTTTCTCTAAAAATGAGAAATTTCTTTTGAAGCGTTGAAATTAAAAACATCGACCCCATCTAAAGTTTCGACCGAATCTGAAAACAGCTTACCTGGCTTAGGTTGTTGTCTCGACAGGACTGCTGTATATCGGTAGAATGTCGCGTCAATTTATACCCTGAGGTCAATTGGAGATACCTTGTAAGCAAGATATCACTGATTGATTCGTCGATGCCTAAGTGCATCGCGGTACTCTTTTTATGTTTGGTTGCTTCACTGAAGCACACACTAGGATGTGGTCATAGCCAAGGCTGTGACTCGTTGCTCAATTTTATTGAGCTCATGTAGAGGTTTAAAAATAATGCAAGCTACTGTTGAAACT
Organism: Vibrio ishigakensis; assembly: GCF_024347675.1. NCBI lineage: Bacteria > Pseudomonadati > Pseudomonadota > Gammaproteobacteria > Vibrionales > Vibrionaceae > Vibrio > Vibrio ishigakensis. Next base: position 753,552 of record NZ_AP024881.1, read on the forward strand.
CTAGAGGGTCTAGAGCGCCGTCTAACTATCACTGTTCCTGCTGCTAACATCGAAGATGCAGTTACAGCTGAACTACGTAACATCGCTAAAAACCGTCGTTTTGATGGTTTCCGTAAAGGTAAAGTGCCACTGAAGATGGTTGCACAAATGTACGGTAAAGCTGTTCGTAACGACGTTATGGGTGAAGTGATGCAACGCCACTACATCGAAGCTATCGTTAAAGAAAAAATCAACCCAGCTGGCGCTCCAACTTTCGCACCAGTTGAGACTGCAGAAGGTCAAGACCTAGTATTCACTGCAACTCTAGAAGTATTCCCAGAGATCGAACTTCAAGGTCTAGACAAAGTAACTGTTGAGAAGCCAGTAGTTGAAGTTAAAGACGCTGACGTAGACAACATGATCGAAACTCTACGTAAGCAACAAGCTACTTGGACTGAAGTTGAAGCTGCAGCTGAAGAAGGCATGCGCGCAACTATCGATTTCACTGGTTCTATCGACGGTGAAGAGTTCGAAGGCGGTAAAGCTGAGAACTTCCCACTAGAACTAGGTCAAGGTCGCATGATCCCTGGTTTTGAAGACGGCATAACTGGCAAGACTGCTGGTATGGAATTCGAAATCGACGTGACTTTCCCAGAAGATTACCACGCTGAGAACCTAAAAGGTAAAGCAGCTAAGTTCCTAATCAAAGTGAACAAAGTTGAATCTCGTGAACTTCCAGAACTGACTGACGAATTCGTTTCTAAGTTCGGTGTTGCTGAAGGCGGTATCGACGCGCTTAAAGCTGAAGTTCGTAAGAACATGGAGCGTGAGCTTAAGCAAGCTGTTAAAGCTCGCATCAAAGAGCAAGCTATCGACGGTCTAGCTAAAGAAAACGACATCACTGTTCCTGCTGCTCTAATCGAGCAAGAGATCGGTGTTCTACGTCAACAAGCTGCACAACGTTTCGGTGGCAACGTTGAAGCTGCTGACCAGCTTCCACGTGAGCTGTTTGAAGAGCAAGCTAAGAAGCGCGTAGTAGTAGGTCTTCTTCTAGGTGAAGTGATCAAGTCTGAAGAACTAAAAGCTGACGACGAAAAAGTTAAAGCTCTTATCTCAGAAATGGCGACTGCATACGAAGACCCATCTGAAGTAATCGCATACTACGAAAGCAACGAAGAGATGATGAACAACATGCGCAACGTAGCTCTAGAAGAGCAAGCTGTTGACGCTATCATCGCTAAAGCACAAGTGACTGAGAAAGAAGAGTCATTTGATGCAATTATGAACCAACAACCAGCTTAATTGCGTTGAGTTCAAGTAGAAGGTTGACTTTCAAATAGCTTTTCTACTAATAATGGTCCGTATGAGGTTTTCATCCGGGCCATTTATTTTTTAGGGATATAACACTATGAGCTACCAAGAAAAAAATGTAATGTCGCCGATCGTCGACGCGCTTGTACCTATGGTGGTGGAGCAGTCTTCGCGCGGTGAGAGATCGTACGATATCTATTCTCGTCTTTTGAAGGAACGCATCATCTTCTTAACTGGTCAAGTTGAAGATCACATGGCGAACTTGGTAGTAGCTCAGTTGCTGTTCCTTGAATCAGAAAACCCTGAAAAAGATATCTTTCTGTATATCAACTCACCGGGTGGCAGTGTAACCGCAGGTATGTCTATCTATGACACCATGCAGTACATCAAACCTAATGTAAGTACGGTATGTATGGGCCAAGCGTGCTCAATGGGTGCATTCCTACTTGCTGGTGGCGCGAAAGGTAAGCGTTTTGCTCTACCTAACTCTCGCGTAATGATTCACCAGCCATTGGGTGGTTTCCAAGGCCAGGCGTCTGATATCCAGATCCACGCGCAAGAAATTCTAACCATCAAGAAGAAGCTGAATACGCTTCTAGCTGAGCACACAGGCCAGCCACTTGAGGTTATCGAGCGCGATACTGACCGCGACAACTTTATGTCAGCAGATCAATCAGTTGAATATGGCTTGGTTGATGCTGTACTTGCGCGGTAATTAAGGCGTCGCTTTAAGTTTTTTGATGTAAACTTTATAGCAGTAAAGTTCCAAGCTAAGAGGTTAGCGAATGACAGATAAAAGCAAAGAGAGTGGGAAACTTCTGTACTGCTCTTTCTGCGGTAAAAGTCAGCATGAAGTTCGCAAATTGATCGCAGGCCCGTCTGTATATATATGCGACGAGTGTGTCGATCTGTGTAACGATATTATTCGTGAAGAGATCAAAGAAGCTCTTCCGAAGAAAGAGTCAGAGGCTTTACCGACTCCAAGAGACATTCGTGAGCACCTTGACGATTATGTAATCGGCCAAGAGTTCGCGAAAAAAGTACTGTCTGTTGCTGTTTACAACCACTATAAGCGTCTACGCAATGGTGACAAAACGGCTGAAGGCGTTGAGCTAGGCAAGAGTAACATCCTGCTAATTGGCCCAACGGGTAGTGGTAAAACACTACTGGCAGAGACGCTAGCGCGTTTCCTTGATGTACCTTTCACTATGGCTGACGCAACTACGCTTACAGAAGCGGGGTATGTTGGTGAAGACGTTGAAAACATCATCCAGAAGCTTCTTCAGAAGTGTGACTACGACGTAGCGAAAGCTGAGCGTGGTATCGTGTATATCGATGAGATCGACAAGATTTCTCGTAAAGCGGAAAACCCATCAATCACTCGTGACGTATCGGGTGAGGGTGTACAGCAGGCACTGCTAAAACTGATTGAAGGCACAGTGGCTTCAGTACCGCCTCAAGGTGGTCGTAAGCACCCTCAACAAGAGTTTTTGCAGGTTGATACCTCTAAGATCCTATTCATCGTTGGTGGTGCATTTGCAGGCCTAGATAAGGTGATCGAGCAGCGCGTTGAAACGGGCTCAGGTATCGGTTTCGGTGCTGAAATCAAAGCAAAAGACGACAACAAGAGCATCAGCGAGATGTTCAAGCAAGTTGAACCAGAAGACTTAGTTAAATACGGTCTTATCCCTGAGTTCATCGGTCGTCTACCAGTAACCACCACACTAGGTGAGCTGGATGAAGATGCATTGATTCAGATTCTTAGCCAGCCTAAGAATGCACTGACCAAGCAGTACGCAGCTCTATTCGACCTAGAGAATGTTGAGCTAGAGTTCCGTGAAGATGCCCTAAAGGCTATCGCGAAGCGTGCAATGGAGCGTAAAACTGGTGCTCGTGGTCTGCGTTCAATCCTGGAGAACGTGCTTCTTGATACCATGTACGAGCTTCCGTCTATGACTGACGTAAGCAAGGTGGTTATTGATGAGTCTGTTATCCACGGTGAGTCAGAGCCACTTATGATTTACAACGGTAGCGAAAACCAAGCTGCAGGCGCAGAATCATAAACTAAGCTAGATATCACAATCTAAGCTGAATAGAGAAAAGGCGAGCGTTGAGCTCGCTTTTTTTTGCTTACAACTCAGGCAATTGAACGTATTAAGCTTATGTCTGGCCATTTTTGCACCGACAGTGAAGTTTTTGCACTCGTCGGTTGCTCGCGCCATTGAATCTATTTAAATTGACCTTATATATGGATCATTAGCCGAAAACGGAAGAGAGAGAATTATGAACTTGGAGCGTTCCGAGCGCATTGAAATACCCGTGTTACCACTGCGTGATGTGGTGGTATATCCTCACATGGTCATCCCACTGTTTGTGGGTCGCGAAAAGTCGATCAACTGTTTGCAGTCGGCAATGGATGACAACAAACAAGTTTTATTGGTTGCTCAGAAAGAAGCAGATACTGAGGAGCCAACCAAAGAAGATCTATTCCAAGTAGGTACGGTTGCGACCATTCTGCAACTTCTGAAACTACCTGACGGTACCGTTAAGGTGCTGGTTGAGGGTCAGCAGCGCGCTAAGATCCACTCTATCCGTGAAGATGATTTCTTTATCGCTGATGCAGAATTCATGACTACCCCAGAGCTTGACGACAAAGATCAAGAGGTTCTGGTTCGTAGTGCTATCAGCCAGTTCGAAGGCTTCATTAAACTGAATAAGAAGATCCCGCCTGAGGTTCTAACCTCTATCAACGGTATCGATGAAGCACCGCGTCTAGCGGATTCTATCGCAGCGCACATGCCGCTTAAGCTTTCTGATAAGCAACGCGTGCTTGAGATCATCGACGTGAATGAGCGCCTTGAATTCTTGATGGGCAGCATGGAGTCGGAGATCGACATCCTGCAGGTTGAGAAGCGCATCCGTGGTCGCGTTAAAAAGCAGATGGAAAAATCTCAGCGTGAGTACTATCTGAACGAGCAGATGAAGGCCATCCAGAAAGAACTGGGTGATATGGATGATGCTCCTGACGAGTTTGAAGCGCTGCAGAAGAAGATTGAAGAATCTAAGATGCCGGCTGAGGCTCGTGAGAAGACTGAGCAAGAGCTGCAAAAGCTTAAGATGATGTCGCCAATGTCAGCAGAAGCGACAGTGGTACGTGGCTATATCGATTGGATGATCGGTGTGCCATGGGCGAAGCGCTCTAAGGTTAAGAAGAACCTAGCCAAAGCGGAAGAGGTACTTAACTCTGACCACTACGGCCTTGAGCGCGTGAAAGAACGCATCCTAGAATACTTGGCGGTACAAAACCGTATCAACAAGCTAAAAGGTCCAATCCTATGTCTTGTGGGACCGCCAGGCGTAGGTAAAACCTCTCTAGGGCAGTCTATTGCAGCTGCAACCGGTCGTAAGTACACCCGTATGGCGCTAGGTGGCGTGCGTGATGAAGCGGAAATCCGTGGTCACCGTCGTACCTATATCGGCTCTATGCCAGGCAAACTGATTCAGAAGATGTCTAAAGTTGGCGTTAAGAACCCATTGTTCCTGCTTGATGAGATCGACAAGATGTCATCAGACATGCGTGGTGACCCGTCTTCAGCGCTTCTTGAGGTGCTAGACCCTGAGCAAAACAACGCGTTTAACGATCACTATCTAGAGGTGGATTACGACCTGTCAGATGTCATGTTCGTTGCGACCTCAAACTCGATGAACATTCCTGGTCCACTGCTTGACCGTATGGAAGTGATTCGTCTATCAGGCTATACCGAAGACGAGAAGCTGAATATCGCTAAGCGTCACCTTCTGTCGAAGCAGATCAAGCGTAACGGCCTGAAAGAGCATGAGATTGAGGTAGATGATTCAGCCATCATTGGCATCATTCGTTACTACACCCGTGAAGCAGGCGTGCGTAGCCTTGAGCGTGAAATCTCGAAGATCTGTCGTAAAGCGGTTAAGAACATCCTGCTAGATCCGAAACTGAAGAAGGTTGTTGTAAACGAAGAGAACCTAAAAGAGTTCTTGGGCGTGCAACGCTTCGATTACGGTAAAGCAGATGAGAGTAACCGCATCGGTCAGGTAACCGGCCTTGCGTGGACTGAGGTAGGTGGTGATCTTCTTACTATCGAAACTGAGTCTATGGTAGGTAAGGGCAAACTAACCCAAACCGGTTCTCTTGGCGATGTAATGCAAGAGTCTATCCAAGCAGCAATGACAGTAGTTCGTAGCCGAGCGGAGAAACTGGGCATCAACCCTGATTTCTACGAGAAGCGTGATATCCACGTTCACGTACCTGAAGGTGCAACGCCGAAAGATGGTCCGAGTGCGGGTATCGCTATGTGTACTGCGCTGGTTTCTAGCCTAACCGGCAACCCAGTTAAGGCTGATGTTGCTATGACAGGTGAGATCACTCTGCGTGGTGAAGTGCTACCAATCGGCGGTCTAAAAGAGAAGCTTCTTGCGGCTCACCGCGGTGGCATTAAAACGGTCCTTATTCCGAAAGACAATGAGCGTGACCTGGAAGAAATCCCAGAAAACGTGAAGAAAGACATTGTTGTTAAACCGGTACAGTGGATCGATGAAGTGCTAACGGTTGCACTACAAAATGACCCATCTGGTGTCACTCTAGAGACAAAATAGTGACTAAAACCAAAAAATAGTATGTAAATTGAGCTGATGAGTATAAAAAACTTGTCAGCTTTTTTTTCGGGCGCTACTTTAACTTATGAGGCCCAGCCCTTTATACACAAGGTCTGAGCTGAGATTCATAATCTAAATGGAACTGAACCACTCTAATAAATCAAACGAGTGGTAATAGGGGAATAACAGTGAATAAAACTCAACTTATCGAAAAAATCGCGGATAGTGCGGATCTTTCAAAAGCGTCTGCAGGCCGAGCTCTAGATGCAGTAGTTGAATCAATCAGTGAAACACTTCAACAGGGTGATCAAGTTGCACTTGTTGGCTTCGGTACTTTCAGCGTACGTACTCGAGCTGCTCGTACAGGTCGCAACCCTAAGACTGGTGAAGAGATTCAGATTGCTGAAGCTAAAGTACCTTCTTTCAAACCAGGTAAAGCGCTAAAAGACTCTGTTAACTAAGTTTTCTCAAGTCACATCAGATAACAATAAATCGTTATCAAACCACCTATTTATGCGCATCGTACTGGTGCGCATTTCTTTTTCTGATATTATCGAATGCAAAATTTAAAGAACCCCCAGTGTTCCTGAGCTAGCGGGCTAGTTCGGCGTTAATGCGGGCGAAATTTCGGAGTTTCGAAAAGTTATGATGGAAAGACTGCGCGAGGGCGTTAACAGCATCGCGGTTAAGATTATTTTGGGACTGATCATCCTATCGTTCATTTTCACCGGCGTGAGTGGCTACCTAGGTGGCGGTAGCAACGTTGCGGCTAAAGTTGGCAACGCTGAGATCTCTCGTCAAGATTTTGAAATGGCTTACCAAAACGAACGTAACCGCATGCAGCAGCAACTTGGTGATTACTTCTCACAGCAGCTTGGTGACCCAGCATTCGTTCAAACATTCCGTAAAGAAGTGCTAGACCGCATGGTTAACCAAGTGCTTCTTGAGCAGTACGCTTCTAACCTTGGTATGCGTGTAAGCGACCAACAGGTTCGTGACATGATCCTGGGTATGCCTCAGTTCCAAAGCAATGGTCAGTTCGACCAAGAGGTGTATCAAGCGTTCCTTCGTCGTGCGGGCTTCAATGCTGACTCTTTCGCTGAGTACCTACGTAGCGACCTAGTTCGCCAGCAAATCCTACAAGCGCTAGAGAGCAGTGACTTCGTTCTTCCTAAGGAAGTAGCGCAAACGGCTCAGCTAGTGACTCAGAAGCGTGAAATCCGTACTGTATCTCTTTCTCCAAGTGAGATGGCGAAAACTATCGAGCTAAGCGACGAAGAGCTAAACAAGTTCTATCAAGATAACCCGCAGCGTTTCACTCGCCCTGAGCAGTATAAGGTTTCTTACATTGAACTATCTGCAGAGCAGATGAAGTCGTCTGACAGCGTTAGTGATGAGAAAGCTCAAGAGTACTACAAGGACAACATCGACAAGTACACCTCTGCTGAGCAACGCAGCCTAAGCCACATCTTGGTTCAAGACCAAGCTAAGGCTGATGAAGTGCTAGCTAAGCTAAACGCAGGTGAAGACTTTGCCGCTGTTGCAAAAGAATACTCCGAAGACGTAGGCTCTGCTGAAGAAGGCGGTTCTCTAGGTTGGGTTGAGAAAGGTGTTATGGACCCAGCGTTTGAAGATGCAGCCTTTGCTCTTGAAAACGTGGGCGACATCACTGGCGTTGTTAAGTCTGACTTTGGTCTACACATCATCAAGCTAGATGACGTGAAAGCGGCACAAGCTAAGCCTTATGCAGAAGTTGCTGATGATCTGAAGAAAGAAGTGGCTGAGCAACAAGCGGTAGATAGCTTCTATGAGCTTCAGAACAAGCTTGAGACAGTAGCATTCGAATACCCAGACTCACTAGATGACGCAGCGCAAGAGACAGGTCAAAAGGTTCACACTACTGACTTTATCTCTCAACAAGACGCCCCTGAGATCCTGAAGAGCAGCGCAGTAATGCAAGCACTTCAGTCTCCTGAGGTTCTTGAAGATGGTCTGAACTCTGAGGTTATCGAGATCGCACCTGAGCACGTAATCGTGGTTCGTATTGAAGATTCTCGTCCGCAAACTGTTCTTCCTTACGAAGAGGTTGCAGATCAAGTTAAACAGCAACTTGCTGATATCGAAGGCCGTAACAAGGCGAACGAACTTGCTGACAAGCTAGTAACAGCGCTTGAGTCTGGTGATGAGTCTGTTCTTGCAGAGAACAACCTAACCTTCGGTGAAGTTGAAAGCATCGACCGTAGCTCTCCATTTGCGAGCACTGTATATGCAATGCCTCGTCCAACAGCAGACCAGCCACACTTCGGTAAGTCTATGGACAACCTAGGCAACATCGCGGTTATCGAGCTAAGCAAGGTAACTGACGATATCGACCCTCAATTCAATACCCAGATTGAAGGTCAGCTGAAGCGTGCTCAGTCTGAGCAAGAGCTAATGGCACTGATTACCGCTCTGCGTAAGACGATTGATATCGAGTATTACGCTCTGGAGACTGCGCAGTAATTTCTGTGCAAATCAAGTAAACAAAACGGGTCGCTTATGCGGCTCGTTCTATTTTCAGAAACAGCACTTTGGCAGTAGGGCTTATCCTGACTAGCTTGGTAGAGATTTGCTACCAAAGGAGAGTCCCATGTCACGAGTCATTCCAACCATATTAACCCTGTTAATGATGCTATCCCCAACAGCCTTGCTGGCGGCTGAAAATAGTGAGACTATCCGAGACAATGGCGAATATGCCGGGATAGAGATCAGAGTAAATATCAACACGGCTACCAGCGAAGAGCTAGCCGCTATGCTAGTCGGCGTAGGTCAGAAGAAGGCCGAGCATATTGTAGCTTTTCGTGAGCTAAATGGTGAGTTTAAGAGTGCCGATGATCTTAAGCTAGTCAAAGGCATTGGCCAGGCAACGGTAGATAAGAACCGAGAGCGTATTGAGCTTTAGCCTAGACGTCTGGTACTGCGCTGGATAAACGGAATAGCGAGTCCAACTAGGCTACCAATTAGGTGGGATTCAGTTGAGATTCGCGCTCCTATCAGCGATGCCGAGGAGATGGGCATCATACCGCTGTTCTCCGCCGCAATCTTAAGCCCTAGACCAATTAGTAGCAGCCAAGAGCTTCGCTTGCCAGACATCACCTCACGAGTAGCATAGACGGCAAACAGACCGTGCAGAGCTCCAGATAAGCCATAGTAGTTTTGGGTAGAGGTAAACAGTAAGCCAATACCTACCGCTGTCGCCAGTATCAAGGTCTCTACCGCATAACGCTTATATCTGGCGTGAAACAAATAGGCGAGTAGCCAATATCCCACCAGATTCATTCCAAGGTGATAAAGATTGGTGTGAGTAAAGCTTCCGGTTACTATGCGCCACCACTGATTCTGATCCACAAGGTTTGCTTGCCAACGAAACAACTCTGAGAGTTGTGGAAGCATCAGAAGCAGAAGGGTTAAACTAAACAGAACAAGAAACTTAAACACTGGAACTATGTCTCGGTATTGTGAACATTGTGGTCGAGCGCTAAAAGCCTGCCTGTGTGGCTGGATAACAGAGGTTGAGAGCTCGGTCGAGGTTATTATTCTGCAGCACCCGAGCGAGGTTAATCAAGCGAAAGGTACCGCAAAGCTGATTGAGTTATCTATGCCAAACTCAAAGGTGTTCGTCGGTGAAGATTTCAGTGAACACCAACCGCTAAATCAATTACTGTCTACTCCGAACTCTCTGAATCTGCTTTTATTCCCGTCAGATACTTCGGACGATATCTCTAAGTCGGAACATGCCGACTTTGAAAATGTTCGCCTAATCCTACTGGATGGCACATGGAAGAAAGCATTCAAGATGTTCCAGCTATCAAGAAACCTGCATAACCTGCCACAGGTGCACCTGCCGGCTGATCTTGCTGGTCGCTACACAATCCGCAAAGCCCCAAGAGATAACGCCCTCTCCACAGTAGAGGCCGCTTACCACGCCATTACTATACTAGACAAAGAGCCAAAGGGCTTGATAGAAGCCTTCGACAAAATGATTGAGTTTCAGCTCAAACAGGTGCCTGAGCATTTGAGGGATCAGCACTTTGGCGAGCGGAATCGCTGAGATGAACTAAAACTGATAATTTAGATTAAATATCAGTACATCCGTTTGAATTGAGCTTTCAAACCCTAGCCCTTTGTAATGAACAGTCATGGTTGGAGATAGCAGAGGTGTGATGCCAAATAATTGTATTGGGTTGTCTTCTTTGTCGTAACCTGTAATCCCTCCAACCCTTAGTCCGAAGTCTAGCCATGAGTTCCACTCCCATTTCTTATGATAAGAGAAGATGTACGAGCGGTCGTAGAAAGAGTTGATCATGGTTGAAGCCTCAAATCCTTTATAGCCGAAGCCCCAGATATTATTGTCTTCGTTGCGATTACGTGAGCCCAGATGATAGGTACGCCCGTAGTAGGTGACTAAAAGTCCTTTATCGTCATAGTAGGAATTGTCGATGAAGTCTTCGAAAAAGGAGTAGGATTCTGTTTCTGAGTAGCTAGGATTTGAAAGTAGCAATAATAAAGTAAGTGTGGAGCGATTTCGCATAAATCTCGGCGTCATTGATTTGAATGAGCCGAGATTCTACAAAGGCTAGTGTGAATAAAATGTCATACGGATAAGCCTAGCTGGCAAACATCTGGCTATGAAGCCTTTGCGCATAGCCATCCGTCATATTGGCGATATAGTCACAGATAACCCTTAATCCTTGGTCGTGCTCATCTCTTGCTCTGCGCCATTTCACCTTAGTGGCATCGGGTAATAGTCGCTCTGGGTCGCCACTGAGTGCTTGGAAAAGATCGATAATTACCTGCTGACCGCGATATTCGATGATCTGCACTGAGGTGGCTTGGATCACAAACTGGCTAACGAAGGTTTTGAATACCTGCAGTACCTCTAGCATTGGTGCTTTTAAGGTGGCGTTGAAGGCTAACAAGGGATGCATACCCTCACACTCGCTGACCTGTTTTAGTTCAGCACTGGTGAGTAGGGCATTCACTATACCGCCTATGGCATCCTTTCTAAGATAATGTTCTCCAGAGAAAAGCTGTTCGCTGAGTCTGTTGATATTGGCTTCAAACCAAGGGCTACCGCTCTGCGTTAGTTTGGGTTGGGCATGTTCCATCCATTGATGTCGACTAACCAGCCCAAGCACTATGGCATCTTCAAGGTCGTGAACACCGTAGGCAATGTCATCAGCTAACTCCATGATAGAGCAGTCTAAAGACTTCAACTTGGTGCGCTTAGGTCTATATCTATCGCCATTCGGAGAGTAAACCTGACAGAACTGCTCACGCTCTTCATCTGAAAATTCACTTAATACCCAATGAAAGTTTTTGCTGTCCACGTCATAGATGCCTTTTGCAGGCGTCCAGCGACTGGATTTAAGCTGCCTAGGGTTATCGACACCGTCAGGTATGGAGTCTCGTTCGACCTGTGATAATAGGCTCGGGTATTTGATTAGACCGAGTAGGGTGCGCCTACAAAGATTCATACCGTGGTGCTGGGTGTATGGCTCCAATTGACTAACAATTCGGAAGGTTTGAGCGTTCCCCTCAAAACCGCCGTGCTCTCGCATCATATAGTTGAGCGCGACCTCTCCACCATGACCAAAGGGTGGATGACCAATATCGTGAGCGAGACAAAGGGTTTCAACAAGGCTTTCTGGAGGCAGGATCTCTGCCTTCTCAGGATGCTTAGACTTTAGCTGGGCAAGAATACCGCCCCCTATCTGGGCGGCTTCCAAGGAATGAGTTAGTCGGGTTCGATGAAAGTCATTGCTACCTGTGCCATGGATCTGAGTCTTGGCTTGAAGGCGCCTGAACGCGGCGGAGTGTAATACTCTAGCCCTGTCTCGCTGATAGGCATCTCTATGGTCATTGGTTCTGGCTTTCTGCTCGTTATCGATGCGTTCAAGCCAGGTATCGGATAGATTGGTCAAAGGCAGATTCACTTAGCTGATTTCATCCAATGTCAGTTCGAAGCTATTGGCAAAGGTACACAAGAAATAGCGCATCTCTTTGGACTCTCGGTCTTGTAGAGTCTTTTCTAGATTACGCTTGGCCGCCGCATATTCATGATTACCTGCTGAGAGCTCTTCGAGGCATTTGAGATAGGCACAAATGGAGTCGGCTTGCTTCACCATCTGTTGCTCTTCTTCAGTGCATTTCCCTGAGATAAGGAAGGGTTCGAAGTCTTCCTTAAACTCATCTGGCACCATAGAGAGAAGCTTCTGCTCGGCAGCGGCCTCTATCTTTTTGTATTCTTTTGCGATCTCAGGGTTATAGTATTTCACTGGTGTGGGCAAATCACCTGTCAGCACCTCACTGGTATCGTGATACATAGCCAGCACCGCCAATCTCTCTGGGTTTACCTGGCCCCCAAACTTCTTGTTTTTAATGACCCCAAGCGCGTGTGCCACAAAAGCTACTTGTAGGCTGTGCTCGGAAATATTTTCTGAAGATATCGAGCGCATTAAGGGCCAACGTTGAATAAGTTGCATGCGGGCAAGGTGAGCGAAGAAGTGACTTTGTTCGTGCATGATATTCCTTAAATTTGGCTAAGCCCTAAAAAACAAAAAGAGGCCAAAGGCCTCTTTTTTTATTGTGTGTAGGTGCTGATAAAGCGCTCGAATCTACCGATTGCCATTTCCAAGTCTTCCACATGGGGCAGGGTAACGATTCTGAAGTGATCCGGTTTAGGCCAATTAAACCCAGACCCTTGAACTAAAAGCACTTTTTCTTGTTTAAGAAAGTCTAGCACCATTTTCTGATCGTTATGGATTTTGTACATCTTAGGATCAAGCTTAGGGAATAGATACAAAGCCCCCTTGGGCTTGACGCAAGAAACCCCTGGAATCGAGGTGATCAGCTCGTGGGCTTTATCTCTTTGCTCAAGCAATCGACCACCCGGCAAGATAAGCTCATTAATACTTTGGTAACCACCCAGTGCGGTTTGCACGGCATGCTGCATAGGCACGTTGGCACATAAACGCATAGAGGCAAGCATATCTAAGCCATCTACATAACCTTTGGCAAGGTGCTTAGGCCCACTTAGGAACATCCAGCCGCTACGAAAACCACAGATACGGTACGCTTTGGATAAACCGTTGAAGGTTACTGTCACCACGTCTTCTGAAAGGGTCGCAATAGAGGTGTGAGTTGCACCATCGTAAAGAATCTTGTCGTAGATCTCATCGGCAAAGATGATCAGGTTGTGCTGGCGAGCAATCTCAACAACCTTGAGTAGGAAGTCACGGCTATACACGGCACCCGTTGGGTTATTTGGGTTGATCAGTACGATACCGCGAGTCTTTGGAGTGATCTTTGCCTTGATGTCTTCAAGATCTGGGAACCAGTCAGACTCTTCGTCGCAGATATAATGAACAGGGTTGCCACCTGATAGCGATACTGCTGCAGTCCATAGCGGATAGTCTGGTGCTGGTACTAGCATTTCATCGCCATTATTCAGCAACGCTTGCATTGCCATCACGATAAGTTCAGATACACCGTTACCCATGTATACATCTTCAACATCAAGGGAGCGAAGTCCTTTGCGTTGATAGTATTGAACCACAGCTTTACGTGCAGAATAGATGCCCTTTGAGTCGCAATAACCCTGAGAAGTAGGGAGGTTGCGCAGCACATCTACTAAGATTTCATCGGGTGTATCGAAGCCAAATGGGGCGGGGTTACCAATGTTTAGCTTTAGAATTTTGTGCCCCTCCTCTTCCATGCGTTTAGCATGCTTGAGTACAGGACCACGAATGTCATAGCATACACTATCGAGTTTTGACGACATCTCGATATTATTCATTGTTAACCCTTAGATTTATCTGGTGTGAATAAGATCAAATTACACCAATTCCCCAACTTTTAGTAGAAAAATCTGTACTAAGTAACTGAGTTAATACGTAAATCTAAACAAGAATTTTTGCTTCAGGTATAAAATCAAAGTTTGCTCTAGAATTGAAAGTAAGTGGCTTGATCTGATGGGTTAAGCGACCTAGAGTAAGCGCACTGCAATTCATATAAAAACAGAGAGTTAGAGGTAACCTTGCCTAACTTGGTTCACGCCATTCAAACGTTGCTAGAGGAAGTCGAAGCCGCTTCCATTGAAACCACGCGTATCGAATTACCCATAGAGTCAGTGCACGCGGATCATGTCGTGCCTTGGATGGCGAAACAGGCCGTCTTTCCTAAGTTTTACTGGCAGTCTAGGGACACCACCGAAGAAACTGTAGCCCTTGGTCAGGCACGTACCTTCAGTGATATTAACCCTGCCTACTCTGTTTTAAGTAGCAATCAAAGAATCTGGGGCGGCTATGCTTTTCCGCGTTCAAGCAAGCATGATGCTTGTTTGTCATCCTACTTTTTCCTACCTCAGATTGAGCTTCTAAGGCGTCGTGATCAATGGTTTATCGCAGCCAATCTTTTGGAAGATAAGGACTCACTGCGCAGAGCAATCCATAGACTTAGCACTGACCTGACTGCTGGTTTTAATCAGATGCCCGATGTGGAGTCGGTGCAACACACTCCCAGTAAAGAGCATTGGGAGCGTAACGTGAACCTTGCGCTCAAGACCATTGAAGGGACTGAACTGAAAAAGGTGGTGTTAGCAAGGCAGACGGTAATCAGTCTAAGTGCACCCATGCAGGGCTATGAGCTTCTAGACCTTAGCCGTCAGCAAAATCGCCACAGCTTCCATTTCTTGATGCAATTAGATGCCGAGCACGCCTTTATAGGTTCGACACCAGAGCGCCTATACAGTCGCAGAGGCAGCCTGCTTGAAACTGAAGCACTTGCAGGCACTATTGGTCGTGACGCTAACCCTTCTCAAGACCTTGAGCTTGCGAATTGGCTTATTCAGGATGAGAAAAACCTTCAAGAAAACCAATACGTTGTCGATGATATCATCGAGCGTTTAACGCCATTCTGCCAGCGAGTGGATGTGGAACAAGAACCTCGTCTGGTGCGCCTTCGTAGGGTCCAGCATCTTAAGCGCCATATACAGGCAGAGCTTACCGCCCATGCTGATAGAAGCAAGCTTCTACAAGCGTTGCAGCCAACGGCAGCCGTAGCCGGCTTGCCTCGCGGTCAGGCTCTTGAGTTTATTGAACAAAACGAACCCTTTTCCCGCGCATGGTATGCAGGGTCTGTAGGCTATATCAGCGAAACTGAAGCTGAGTTCTGTGTCGCTATCCGAAGTGCCTTGGTGCAAGGGAAACGTCTGAGTCTGTTTGCCGGGGCTGGCATAGTCCCTGGCTCGCACGCTGAGCACGAATGGCAGGAGCTGGACAAAAAGATGTCGACACTGCTGAGCCTTATCACTGAGCAAAGTATCCTGGAACAAGCGTCATGATCTCAATCAACGCATTGGGGCAGGCGCAGTTAAATCGTGTTTGGAGCGCGACTTTATTAGAAGAGTTAACACGATTTGGTGTCTCTGAGGTATGCGTTGCTCCCGGTTCTCGTTCCACGCCTCTAACTCTAGAGGCCGAACTTAACCCAAAGCTTAATCTGCATACTCATTTTGATGAGCGCGGCTTAGGTTTTTACGCGCTTGGTATGGCTAAGGCGAGCAAGGCGCCGGTTGCTGTAGTGGTGACCTCAGGTACCGCAGTCGCCAATCTGCTCCCTGCGGTGGCAGAAGCAAACCTTACCGGAGAGAAGTTAATACTGCTGACTGCGGATCGCCCCATAGACTTAGTAGGTTGTGGTGCCAACCAGGCGATAGTGCAATCCAATATATTTTCTAGTCATGTGGTTAGAAGCGTTGAACTGCCTAGTCCAAGCCCGCAGCAGAGTTTTGATTGGCTACTCAGCACCCTAGATGATGCTTTGTTCGCTCAAGTGGGCGGCCCTATACATATCAATTGCGCCTTTCCTGAGCCTTTGTATACAGAAGAGCCTATTGTTCTTGCTGATATAGACGAAGTTCCGAAAAATTGGCTAGAGTCTGTCACCAGTTATAGCGATGACTTTACTCGCAGTAACGCTAGATTCGATTTAGAGCAATGGCTTTCAACCCACCACAACCGCAAGGGGTTGATTGTGGTGGGAAGCACCACTCTTGGGCAGGCAACACATGCGAAAGCACTTTCTGAAGAGCTTGGCTGGCCAATCTTGTGTGACCCGCAATCGGGTCAGAGCTCAGACTGGGCGAGTTATGATGTTTGGCTGCAAGGTTCGATGGCGAACAAAGCTCTAGCTCAGTGTGAGGTCATTCTTCAATTTGGTGCTCGATTGGTTTCAAAGCGCTTACTCGCCTTTATCAAGAAGCAGGCTGGAACTTGGTCTCCGGACCGCTATTTATTGGTCAGCGATGAACCTAGCAGGCTTAACCCAGACCATTTACCCATGACTCGTGCCCATGGCGTCAGCTGGCCCAAAACACTAATGAACAGTGATACCTCGGGGTGGGGTAATGGCTTGAAGAAATGGAAAGAGGTCGTTTCTTCACAGGTAAATGCGCACGCCTCAGAGGCTCTGTCTGAACTGGAACTCACCAGTAAACTCTCAGAGCTCAGTGAAGAATATAACCTGTTTATCGGCAACAGCTTAGGCGTTCGCTTGGTGGATATGTTCTCCCAACATGCCCTAGGTGAGGTCTACTCGAATCGCGGTGCGTCGGGTATCGATGGCCTTGTTGCTACCTGTGCCGGGGTTTCCAGTGCTATCGGTGAACGAACCCTTCTAATGCTGGGTGATACCTCGCTACTTCACGATCTCAATTCACTGTCCCTGCATAGAGACAAGAACAACCTTATCTTGGTCATCAACAATGATGGGGGCGCTATCTTCGACATGCTTCCTGTGGATGCCTCACATAAGCAGAAACTGTATCAAATGCCACATGGCTATCAGTTTGAGCATGCGGCTAAGCAGTTTGGTTTGGACTATGCGCAAGTCGCCGAATTCGAAACTCTGAAGACTAAGATCTCTGAGCACAGAGATTCCGGTACCAATACCTTGCTCATTGAAGTCATCACCCCCCCAGAGCAAGCGACTGAGCATATTCGCGCCATCACTGCCAAGATACGCGCACTCTGATATGAGCAAGCGTACCAAGGTCAATATTGTATTTGTGCATGGTTTTCTGGGTAGCAGTGAAGACTGGAGTCAGGTGATCTCTCAATTACCAAGTTGGGCTGAGGGGCACTGTATTGACCTTCCAGGTCACGGTAAAAACCAAGATCTAGAGCCAAAATCTTTGGATGATTTCTCTTCCTATCTACTCTCAGCGCTCAAGCCTCTTACGAAGTCAAAACGCCCCCTCGTGCTGGTGGGATATTCACTTGGCGCAAGGGTACTCATGTACAGTTTGACCCCACAAGTGTGCGCCAGTTTGAATATTCGTAAGCTGGTGGTTGAGGGTGGAAACTTTGGCCTGCTTCGCCGGTCTGATAGAGAGACGCGTTGGCACAACGATAGCGCTTGGATTGAACGCTTTACCCATGACCCCATTGCAGAGGTTCTTGAGGATTGGTATCGCCAGCCAGTTTTCTCTCACCTGACTCAAACTCAAAGAGCTAAGTTGGTGGAGGAGCGGTCTCACAATAGTGGCGCGGCGCTAGCTAAGGTGATGCGAGCAAGCTCACTGGCTAAGCAGCCTTATTTGATGCCGAGATTGGAAGGTTTACCAATGGCGTTTGTGGTAGGCGAGAAAGATACCAAGTTTAGACATTTATATAGGGAATTTGGTCTTAAATATCATCTAGTTGAAGATGCTGGGCACAATGCCCACAAGGAGCAACCACAGAAATTTATCACGGTTCTGACGCAGATTTTGAGTGATGAATTAGACTCTTCCCTGAAGACTTAGCTTAGGAAAATAATAACGATGAGAAAGGCTAATATTTACCACTACCAGTTGCCAATGGACAGCGGGGTGGTATTGAGAGATAAGAAACTGACCCAAAGAGAGGGGTGGATCGTCGAGCTAGTCGAGGACAATAAAACAGGCCTAGGTGAAGTTGCCCCGCTTCCTGGCTTTAGTATCGAAACCTTAGACCAAGCATTCACTGAGACCGTCTCTAGGCTTTCAAGATGGGTAGAGGGTGAAGCCCTAGATAGTCATTCAAGCCTGCCATCTGTGGCTTGGGGTTTATCTATGGCGGAGTATGAACTGCAAGGCTTACTGCGAGAAGAAGGCTTCTATCAGGTTGCGCCGCTCTGCTCAGGTGACCCTGACGACCTGCTACCTGCACTAAGCCAGCTCCCGGGAGAGAAGATAGCCAAGATCAAGGTTGGCCTTTATGAGCCTATCCGCGATGGCATCTTGGTAAACCTATTTCTAGAATCCATTCCAGACCTTCATTTGCGATTAGATGCGAACCGTTCTTGGAGTCTTGAAAAGGCGAATCAGTTTGCCAAGTATGTGAAGCCGGATAATCGCTCACGTATTCGCTTTCTAGAAGAGCCATGCTTGAAGCCAAGCGATAGCATCACCTTTGCTATAGAGAGCGGAATGGCGATTGCGTGGGATGAAACCCTGCAAAATGCAGTGAAGAATCCTGACTTCTCTTTTGGGCAACTCACCGGTGCTAAGGCGATAGTTATCAAGCCGAGCTTGGTAGGGAATATCGACCGCTGTATTCATCTGATTGAAGAGGCGCAGTCTCTTGGTCTGACTGCAGTGGTAAGCTCTAGCCTAGAATCTAGCTTAGGTCTTACCCAATTAGCTCGATTTGCTAAGCAGTTTACCCCAATGACCTTACCGGGCTTAGATACCCTTCAGCTGTTCCAAAAGCAGCTTCATACCCCATGGCCAGGCAGTGAATTGCCTATCGCTAGCCTTGCTGAGCAAACCATGGTTTGGCACCAGCAAAGTGACGCGTAAAAGCCCACTAGCGGTAAGAAAAGCCTCCAGTAACCTTGCCCTTGTATGTAACAAGGGCGACTTCACTTGGCATCAGTTAGCCCAGCATGTCGGCGGAATTCAACTACAGCTTGAAGAAAAAGGTTTTGTTAAAGGTGATGTGCTGTTGGCAATCACACCGCACAGCTCCTTTGAATTGATCCTTGTTTATCTGGCTTGCATCGAACAGGGAGTTACCTGTGCGCTAGTACCTGAACTGCCTACCCCTGAATTAGATAAGCGCATTCAAACCTCTGGAGCAAAAGCTGTATTCCTTTGCCCAAATACATCTCTGACACTTGATGGAGCCCTAGAGATTGATTTTGCTTTAGAGCAGGGGCTTGAAACGCAGAACTACTCCGAGCAAAACCTCACCAGCCTTATCTTTACCTCAGGCTCAACTGGAGAGCCTAAGGCTGTCGCCCACAGCGTGCATAACCATTTGAGCTCTGCCAGTGGTATCCAAGGTGCGCTCATGTTTGACGCATCCAGCCGTTGGCTTTTGTCGCTACCCATGTTCCATGTTTCTGGTCTAGCGATTGTATGGCGCTGGCTGTTTTCGGGCTGCATCATAAAGCTCAAACAGGGCAAGGCTCTTGAGCTTGACGGCATTACTCACACATCTATGGTGCCGACTCAATTGCAGCGAGCTTTGGACTCAGGGAATTTGGGTAACCTTAAAACTGTCCTTCTCGGTGGCGCCATCATTCCGCATCAACTAGCTATCGAAGCCGCTAAGTTTGGAGTGAGAACCTGGGCAGGCTATGGTATGACGGAGATGGCCTCTACCGTGACAGCAAAACAGGTCAATGAGATAGATAGTGTTGGCACAGTTCTGCCTAATCGTGAATTGAAACTAGAGCAAGATAGGATCTGGGTTAGGGGTGACACCTTGGCCCAAGGCTATTGGCAAAGAGGTGAGTTAACACCTCTAACTCTAAAAGATGGCTGGTTTGATACCAAAGACTTGGGGTACTGGATAGGTAATGAGCTTTGCATTGCTGGTCGTGCCGATAATATGTTCATCTCCGGTGGCGAAAACATTCACTGTGAAGAAATAGAGAGAGTACTTCTTAGTCATCCTGATGTTGAGCAGGCTTTTATTATTCCAGTTGAAGACGTCACCTTTGGTCATAGACCTGTCGCTATGATTTTGGGGCCTGATGAGCTTAACCAAGAATTGAAACAAGAGCTTCAAAATCACTGTGCGCGAACCCTGCAAAGGTTCAAGCTCCCGCAAGACTACCATCTGATACCACCAAAATTCTTATCCCAAGGCATCAAGGTTTCGCGTAAGAAACTGGCTGAATATCTAAGTAGTTTTTGAGCAACTCATAATCGAATTTGTTATGAGATAGAGCAAAAGGGAATTTTTTCAAAGCCTTATACAAGCGCATAATTCCTTCCAACAAGGCAGTTTGGAATGAATTATGAAATGGATATGGGCATTGGTGGCAAGCTGCTTGATTGTGGCGCTACTTAATGAAGGCTTGGTAGGTTCGATAGCGGAAGCGCTAGGGTATGGCTTTGCTCTGTTTGGCGCATACAAATTAGGCTCACCGAAAAAGGCGAGCCTAAGAATGAAGTCTAGGGTGACACCGAGTCAGTACGACAAGGTGTTATAGAAGCCAGAGCAGGGAACCCACTGAAATGGCAATCCAAAGACCAATACCAAATAGCATAGGCTTCATACCCGCTTCTTTGACCTGCTCTAGCGAGATAGCCGAACCAATTAAGAATAGACAGGCAACCAGAGTCTGCTTAGCAATAGAGAAGGTCACATCATACACCGCCTGAAACTGGGGAAGCAGGTCACTTACCACCACGGCAGCGATATATAGGAAGATAAAGGTAGGCACCTGAATCTTTTTATTGCCTTTACCGAAATACCAAGCACTCATCAAAGCAACAGGGATGATCCACAGGGCGCGCGCAAGCTTAAGCGTAGTGGCTGTTTTTAACGCTTCCTCACCATAGGCGCCTGCAGCACCCACTACCGACGAGGTGTCATGGATAGCGATGGCGGCCCACATACCAAAGGTGTGTTGGTCCATGTTTAGAGCATGGCCGATAACAGGGAAGATAAACAGTGCAATAGAGTTGAGCACAAACACAGTCGCAAGGGCTAAACCAGTTTGGTTGGCGTTGGCATTGATAGCCGGAGAAACTGCCGCGATTGCACTTCCCCCACAGATAGCAGTACCGCTTGAGATAAGGTAGCCCGTCTTTTTATCAAGCCCTATCTTTAAAGCGATCCAAGTTCCCAGAATCAGGGTAACAAAGATAGTGGTGACGATAAGTCCGATACCACTGCTAGTGGCTTGAAAGGCTTCAGACAAAGAAATACCAAAGCCCAACCCTATGATGGAGTAGCTCAAAAGCTTCTTGGTCCACTTAGAGATAGGCAGGGTGTTAGGAACCAATCCGAGCTGTGACAGGATAAGACCTAAAACCAAAGCGGAAGGAGAATGTAGCCAAGGTGTAAAGCACGCTATGAGAGCGAGAAAAAAGGGCAGGTGCTTTGCTGAAATATGTTGCATGGCTTAATTTTAAAGGGCTGGTTAGCGAAAGCGTCCATGATAGCTATCAAAGCACGGCTATGCGACAAAACCTTCTGTATAGACTACAAAGTTCTATTTAGAATAATGTATATTCTATTACTGCATTAAAAATAGTGTGAAATAGAGCAAGGTTGCAAAGAAATTTAACATTTGAAACATGAAACCAAGTTTAATTGTTGAGCTCTAATAGGTAATATTGCTGAAATTCAAAAGTGAAGAGACATTATGAAACGAATTTTTTCTATCATGGCGATGGTGCTAGTCTCTGTTTCTATGGTGTTCGCACCAGCAACAGAAGCTAAACGATTCGGCGGTGGTAAATCTTTTGGTAAGAGCTTTAAAACGGCTCCTGCACCGAAGGCAAATCCAACCAACACTAACTCGATCAACAACAAGGGCACACAAAACCCAACCTCTAGAAAGGGCGGCCTAATGGGTGGCCTTCTAGGCGGTCTGTTGGCGGGTGGCCTGCTCGCTGCTTTCTTTGGTGGCGCGTTTGAAGGTATCCAATTCATGGATATCCTGATCATCGGTTTGATTGCCTTCTTCTTGTTCAAGTTCCTACGTGGCATGCTGGGTGCAAAAGCGGGCAGTATGAATCAGCAACGTCCAGCTTACTCAAACGGTCCTCAGCACGACGCTCAGTTCCGTCAGCAGGCTGATCAAGGTTTCCAAACTAACAACTCTGGCAACAACGCTTTCCAAGGTGGCTTCGGTGCTAACGCTCAATCTGACGTTCCACACAACTATCCACCGGGTTTTGACCACGCTGCATTTATCAACGGTTCTCGTGAGCACTACCGTATTCTGCAAGGCGCTTGGAACCACAATGAACTGCACACTATTGAAGAATACGTAGCGCCTGCTCTGTTTGCCGAGCTAAAAGCAGAACGTGCTTCTTATGCGGGTGAGCAACATACCGATGTTATGTATGTGGATGCTGAGATTGTACGTGCGGACTACGACGCTTCTAAAGCGCAACTTAGCCTACAATTTACGGGTCGTTATCGCGATGCCGTGGAAGGTATTGAAGAAGACATCAACGATGTTTGGCACCTTGAGCGTGACCTAACTCAACCAAACGCACCTTGGTTGATCGTTGGTATCCAGTAATACCGAAAAGAGTTAATAGCATGGCCAGTCAAACGACTGGCCTTTTTTATGCTAGTAGGAGAGAGATTGCGCCTGTTCTATGCCTTAACCTTCGATGATGCTGTCCAAGAAGAGATAGCTCAGCTTCAAGAGTTGTTGCGAGCGCAGAGGTATCGTGGCCGCTTGGTGCGTCAGGACAACCTACACCTTACCTTAGATTTCATCGGTGAGGTTAAAGACGATGGTAAGGTAGAGATATTAAAGCAGCAACTTCTCGGCTTACCTGATATGCCCAATACTCTAACATTGGCCGGCTTTGGGCGATTTAAGCAAGGCTTAGTTTGGGCTAGGGTGGTTGAGGACCCGAGCCTCCATCAATTGCAGTCTGATCTGAGAGCGCGTTTAATAAATCTTGGCTTTAGTATTGAGGACAGGGAGTATCGTCCACATATTACCTTGGGCCGAAATCTGCGCCTCAAGGTGCCGGTTTCAGAGCTTAATGGGCCAGAGATGAGAGTAGCCCCCAAGGCGGTTGCTTTAATGCAAAGCACTCACCTCAATGATCGCTTGGTCTACCGACCAGTTGCCCAAATCCTTTTAGATAAACAGTAATAAGTAGGCTTATGACACAACAAAAAATTAAGTTCGTCGCCGTGGATATGGACGGAACTTTGCTAAATGAAAACGGCGAGCTACCTAAGGACTTCTTTAGTGTGTTTGAACAGCTGAAGCACAATAACATCTTGTTTGCGGCTGCATCGGGTCGTCAATACTACAGTTTGCGAGATACCTTCGAGAAGGTGCAAGATGAGATGCTATTCATAGCTGAGAATGGCACCTTTGTGATGCATAAAGGCGAAGAGCTGTATAGTGCGACTATGCCAAAACAAGAAATCGTAGAAATAGTAAATGCAGTTAGAGCGATCCCCAATGCCTATCTTGTTCTGTGCGGTAAGCGTTCTGCCTATATTGAAACACAGGACCCTGTAGCGCTTGAAGAGATCCAACATTACTATCATAGATGCGAATATGTTGAAGATGTACTTTCGATAGAAGATGACTTTATCAAGGTCGCAGTTTGCCATTTCGGTGGCACCGAGGAGCTGGTTTATCCTACACTCGCTCCTAAGTTTGCCCAAACTCACCAAGTGGTAATTAGCGGTCGTATCTGGCTAGATCTGATGAATATCTGTGCTTCCAAAGGTGATGCGATCAAGCAACTGCAAAACCGTTTTGACTTCACTGAACAACAAACAATGAGCTTTGGTGACTATCTAAATGATATCGAGATGCTGAAGGTAAGCTACTACTCTTATGCTATGGCGAACGCCCACCCAGAGGTGAAAGCGATAGCCAGATTCTCCGCTCCAAGTAATTACGACGATGGAGTGATGCAGGTGCTGAAGCAGCATCTAGCCGAATAATTAAGACCTAAAAAAACGCTCCGATACCATCGGAGCGTTTTTTGTTTTATCGATTCTTAAGCCCAACCAGTTGAACGGCTGAAAACAGCACGCTGAACACTAGGCTGATGCCAAAGATGATCACGAGCCACTGTGGCATTGATAGGTCTAGGAACTGCCAAACGATCTTGCTGCAATCTCCATAGGCTTCAAACAGCCAAGGTGCCCATTGGTTGAGGGGTGCCCAATCCGGGAAGTTCACAAAGATATCGCAGGTTTTAAATGGAGATGGATTGAATTGATAGTCCACATGCTCTAATGCAAGGAGCAAACCTTTAAAGCTAGAGGTTATCCAGCCTGCAAGACCAACAAACCTAAGCACATTGTTCTTTGGGTTTATCATGCCAATGATGGCGGCAAAGCCAATGCCAAACATGGCCACACGCTCGTAGATACACATAACACAAGGCGCCAGCATCATGACGTGTTGGAAGTAGAGTGCGCAAAGTTCTAGGGCGATAATTACGAGAAGAAGCAGCAACCAAGATAGACGGTTGCGAGAGAATTGATACAGAGAATCGAGCATTAATTGTTCCTAAATCGGGCGTCCGAACCCACTAAACTAAAATCAGTTTAAAAATAAAAAACCGGCGAGTAAACGCCGGTTTCAGTTATTGTGCTTGATGCGTCCCTTTTTAGTACATCTATTCGGTAAAGAGTTCCAACAATTCCCTACAAAAATGAATGCAAAGGGCCACAGATTTTAGTGGTGTCCTGCAGGCAGTACCGCATTGTCCATAGGGATAGGCTTATCGCTGATCCAACCCATATCTAGGAACATTGCCGACATAGGTTCTAGGAAGAACATGATGCCAATCATACCCACAATTGCTAGCACTACAGTGTATGGAAACGCCATGATTACCATGCGGCCATAAGACAGACGGATAAGCGGTGCTAGGGTCGAGGTTAGCAGGAATAGGAAGGCTGCTTGGCCGTTTGGCGTTGCTACCGATGGTAGGTTAGTACCTGTGTTGATAGCCACCGCTAGAAGGTCAAACTGCTCACGGTCAATAACGCCTTTGATAAGCGCATCTTTAACTTCGTTGATGTATACAGTACCCACGAATACGTTGTCAGAAACCATAGACAGCAAACCGTTAGCTACATAGAACAGCGCCAGCTGAGAGTTCTGGTCTTCAACCGCCAGTACTGCGTCGATCACTGGAGCGAATAGGTCTTGTTCAATGATTACCGCAACGATGGCAAAGAATACGGTTAGAAGTGCGGTGAACGGCAGAGCCTCTTCGAACGCTTTACCAAGCGCGTGCTCTTCGATAATACCAGTGAAGGCCGTTGCAAAGATGATAACCGAAAGACCGATAAGACCTACAGCCGCTAGGTGAAGCGCCAGGCCTACAATAAGCCATACAGCGATAGCGCCTTGAACCCAAAGCTTAGCAACATCTTGTTTAGTACGACGTTGCTTTTGTTCGCGGTCGTAGTCTACCAGGATGTTACGTACATGTTCTGGAAGCTCTGCGCCGTAGCCACAGATCTTAAACTTCTCTACAAAGACTGTAGTAAGCAGACCCGCGAAGAAAACAGGTAGAGTTACTGGAAGCATACGCACAATAAACTCACCAAATTCCCAACCTGCTTGATCTGCGATGATCAGGTTTTGTGGCTCACCTACCATGGTCATTACACCACCAAGCGCGGTACCTACACCTGCGTGCATTAGCAGTGAACGAAGGAAGGCACGATAGTCATCCAAGTCTTCACGAGTTAGCTCGTTAAGGTGCTCATCTTTGGTGTGGTCGTGGCTGCTGGCTGTGCCCTTGCCCGATACTACCTTGTGATAGATAGAGTAGAAACCTACCGCTACGCTGATCACTACCGCGATTACCGTCAGTGCATCTAGGAATGCAGATAGAAAAGCTGCCGCCGCACAGAAAGAGACAGAAAGAAGGATCTTAGAGCGGATGCCAAGCAGTATCTTGGTAAATATATACAGAAGCAGTTGCTTCATAAAGTAGATGCCAGCAACCATAAAGATCAGTAGCAATAGCACTTCAATATTGGCAACCAATTCGTGTTTTACCAACTCGGGTGTGGTCATCCCCATGGCTACTGCTTCAATAGCAAGCAGACCACCAGGCTGTAGTGGGTAGCATTTAAGTGCCATAGCTAGAGTGAATATGAATTCAACAACTAGTAGCCAGCCCGCAACGAAGGGGTCGACAAAAAAGAACACAATAGGGTTAATGATCAGGAAGGCGATGATGGCAACCTTGTACCAATCTGGCGCTTTACCAAGGAAGTTCTTGATAAAAGCGTTTCCTAGACTCAACGGCATAACACTTCTCTTTAGGTTTGATAGTTGCAAAGCGGGTGAGCAATCAGCAAAAGAGTGCGTTTCTTTGACTCATGACTCACCGTGATTTTGCGCAACTTTACGCTTATAAAAAAATCAGTCAACACTATAGTGTGATTTAGCTCGTGTTAATGATAAAAAACACATAAAAAGAGCCTTTTTCTAGGGTTTTTGTGCTCTTTTGGTGATCTGGGGGATTTATTGGGTGTGTTTACTAGGTATCTTGAATTGACAACAATATTTTATATGTAAGTTATTGATTAATAACGATATGTGTTAATTTTTTAGATAAGTTAAATATTTCAATAGTCATACAATTGTACGGTGTATTGTGTATCTGGCTGATTTTGGCACTACATATGATTTGTTTGAAATTGAGGATAATTATTTAAAATTTCTGTTGTTAAAATCAGTCTGGCTAATGACTTAGAACCGTTAATGATTTAACTCACAACTTACTTTGCTCTGGTTTAGACAAACGTGATTAAAGTGGTATGATGAGTTTAAATTGAATCAAAAAAATAAACCTAACATGGTAATCAAGGCAAAGAGCCCTGCCGGTTTTGCAGAAAAATACATTATCGAGAGCATCTGGAACGGCCGTTTCGCTCCAGGCTCAATTCTTCCCGCTGAACGCGAACTATCTGAACTGATTGGTGTAACACGTACTACTCTACGTGAGGTGCTTCAGCGTCTAGCGCGTGATGGTTGGCTAACCATTCAGCACGGTAAACCAACTAAGGTAAATCAGTTTATGGAGACTTCAGGTCTGCATATCCTAGATACCTTGATGACACTGGATGCAGACAACGCAACTAGCATCGTTGAAGACCTGCTTGCAGCGCGCACCAATATTAGTCCTATCTTTATGCGTTATGCATTTAAGGTAAATAAAGAGCAGTCTGAAGAGACCATACGCCGTGTGATCGATTCATGTGAAGCTCTAGTTGCAGCAGAGTCTCATGCTGCCTTTATGGAGAGCTTTCCGTTTGCCGATAAGATCGCGCAAAATGTGAAAGAGGACAACGAGAAGGACGAGTTGAAGCGTGATGCTATCTTGGTCGCTAAAACCTTCAACTATTACGATTACATGTTGTTCCAGCACTTAGCCTTCCATTCTGGCAACCAGATCTACGGCTTGATCTTTAATGGTCTGCGTAAGCTGTATGACCGTGTTGGTGCTTACTACTTCTCTAACCCAGCAGCGCGTGATTTAGCACTTAAGTTCTACAAGGACCTGCTGAGAGTGTGTGAAGAGGGTCAGCGCGATGCGATTCCTGCCCTTGTTCGTCACTACGGTATGGACAGTGCACAGATCTGGAATGAGATGAAGAAAACACTACCGACAAACTTCACTGAAGACGATAGCTAATCTCAACTAAATCAATTGTTTAAATCCACCCTAGCGGTGGATTTTTTTATTTTTGAAAGTTTTTCACTGTGACCTAGGTCTCATTATCTGAGAGGTCAATATGGGTGTTATTTGTCCAGTTGATGCGGAGAAAAGTGGGATCTTGATCCAATAAAGATTTCGAACCGTAAGTACTCCCAGTCCCTAGCTCTAGGTTGAGCCGAGTTGATACCAAGGAAGTGTAAACTTTGGCAACGTGGCATCGCGGTACGGAAAATAGGGGCGCTCAAATCTTTAACACTGTTTAAGAGGGCGTTCACATGAACCTAAAAGTTACTGTTATTACTTCACTTGTCGTAGCATTCGCTCCAGCGGTATCGGCTGCCGAGGCACCTTCATTTAATGACCTATTTGGCTCTAGCATTTTGATTGCAGAGAATCGTTCAGGCAACAGCAATGACATGCGAGGCCACAGTTCAAAACCAATGGCAGATGATTCAATGATCGAAGCTTATGAAAGCAAAGAAATGGACAGCGAGATCATGAACGATAGCCAAGAAAGAGGTCGAATCCATCACAAACGCGCTTAATGTGATGAGAGATGAAATAGCCGCCTTCAACCGGGCGGTTTTTTTTTGTGCCTCCAAAACTGAGATCAAAGCTTCAACCTCCCTAAGTCACTGATTTGGTGTTTAAGCTACGCGCTTTTTAATGATTAGGGAAAATTATGAATTTGGCTAGAGGCTTAGTGTGCCTGTTTTGTTTGGCGCTACTAAATGGCTGTAACGACGGATGGGATTTTAGTAATCAACATCATGGAAAACAAAAAGGCTCACCTCAGGCGCAGATGTCTACCTCTGCCTTGTCTGATGCCTTGAATACCCTTTATTACCTGACGGTAAAGGATATGACGGCAAGCGATTTGCCCTTTGCCAGCACCGGACCAGGTGTAGCTAGACTGCTAATACCAAATAAGGCGTTCAATGGGTTAACGGCTGCACAAGCGGATCTTAGTTTCGATAATAACCAACCACTGACTATTACCGACGGTGGTTCACCCTCGAGCTCGGTCTACGATTGGCACTGCTACCAGTCTGACTCTATGTCTGTAGATGTAGACAGCGATGGTATGACAGTTGATGGCACGATTACCGAATACGAATATTCGAACGGGTGCAGTGCTAGCAATCATAAAGTTGCGTCTTACAGGTTCGAGAGTGCTCATCTAAATAGTGGTTTTATCTTTGATTCCGGCGAGGTTAGAGACCTTCTGCAACATCGCACTTTGAGAGCAAATCAATGGCTCATAGACAGTATGGCTTCTCGAGTAGAGAAGTTATTTGGTAAAGCATGGCTGGCACAGTGGCAACAGGCTTCTAAGAATGCCGGAGAGGACTTTTTAACTCTGGATAGACAAGGTAAGGTCGTTTATGACCAACTCCCCCCTGAGATGGTTGATTTCAATTCGTTAGACCCTGATGCAGTTTTGGATGGCACTGTGTTTGGTGGTGGTGCATCTGCTAGCCAGAAGTGGTGTCGAATCGTCAATATTCCTACAGGCTTTGACCTTGATAGCCAAAAGGTCCAGACCATGATTGCGGTTAACTGTGCCCGCTCAAGTAAGCGCTATTGTGAGGGGCATGGTGGTTTTCCAGCAGGCATGCAGCAAGCAAACTCGCCATTGGCTTGGAGTGATGATACCTATCACAACGCCATGCAGAATACTTTAGAGCAACAAGCAAGGAACAAGCAGGGGCACTTTATCGTTAAGAGTGGTGCACAGAACGCGTTTTCAGTAACACCCTATGGGGCAACTCCCTTTGAAGGGGCTCTAAAAGCGATTTTCGGATATACAGATGTAAAGAATGCTGATCCTAAAAGCCCAACATTTAATAATGCAGGTACTAATAGCTTTGTTGGCCATGCAGGTCACTGTCAGAATGAGATGTCTGATTTAAGCACTACGGGTTTGTCCTTCAAGGTCGTCACTAAAAATGGCGCCACTGGTATAGATTTTATTACTCAAGACTTTAATTAGTTTAAAACTCTGGTCGATAAAAAGGCATATATCCTGTGATATATGCCTTTTTATATGGATTAATATTCATATTTATTGGTGCGGTTGCATATATCTTATTTGTGATGGAAATCATAAATATTAGAACCATTCAAGGAAAGTTAGATTGAACATATAAGAGTTTAATTGTTGCTTTCTAATAAAATCAGTCACTTATATTGATTTTATTTATTGTCTTTTGTTCGGTTTAAAAACCGTTCGTTGTAGCCAAGCGGATAAATGTAGATGCTATGTTGTAACATTTTTCGTTAAGTCATCAGTATCAACAGAGTCAATGAATAGTAATCAAAACCACAAATATGACACTTATTTAATATCTCTATCGGCGTTAGGTCGTGTAGCGGGATTGGTTTTGATATTGGCTTGCCTGTGGCTGGGCATTAAATGGGCGGTGGCTTTAGCATGATATTTTTTAATAATCTTGTTATCGGTTATCAAAATAGCCCAGTTACCGAGGCGATAAACGGAACTATCACTAAGGCGAGTTTAACCGCCATCATAGGTCCAAACGGGGCGGGTAAGTCGACCCTACTAAAATCAATATGCGGCATTACTGAACCTATATCCGGCAACATTGAATTCAGCTCTGGTATGCACAGTGGTATCGCTTGGCTGCCCCAGCAATCAAATCTAGATAGAGACTTTCCCATCGATGTGTTCGAGGTGGTTTCTATGGGGTGTTGGCCTAGGAAAGGCATACTTAAGCGCCTGACATCAGGAGAAATACACAAAGTAAACAATGCACTGCAGCAGGTAGGCATCTTAGATCTGAAAAAGACCAGTATTGACCAACTCTCCGGTGGACAATTTCAGCGGATGTTGTTTGCACGGCTATTAGTGCAAGACACACCAATAATGCTGATGGATGAGCCCTTTGCCGGTATTGATGAAGAGACGCAAAAGTTGCTTCTTGAGTTGATTATCGATCTGCATCAGCAGGGTAAAACCATAATCGCGGTACTGCACGATATATCGTTAGTCGAGCGTCACTTTACAGACATTATCCATATTAAGCAGGGCTGCGTCTCCTTCAACAAGGGCGTTGCTTCTTCACATAAGGTGCACTGCTAATGTCGATGCATATATTTGATGCCTACATTCAATTTGGCTTTATGCGACGCTCTCTTATGGCGTGTATTGTTCTTTCATTTAGCCTGCCTCCCTTAGGTATCTTTCTATTGCTAAGACGCATGAGTTTAGTGGGGGATGCCCTTTCTCATGCGGTACTACCAGGGGTGGCGATTGGTTATCTGTTTGCTGGTATGTCTTTGTTTTATATGGGCCTAGGCGGATTTTTTGCTGGACTATTCGTTGCCCTTACCTCTAGTTGGCTAAGTAAACAAGCCAGGCTCAATGAAGACTCGACCTTTGCAGGTTTGTATTTAGGTTCTTTGGCATTAGGTGTGGTTATTGTCTCTTATCGCAAGAACAGCATCGACCTTTTACACCTGTTATTTGGCTCTTTATTAGCGGTAGATAACGGTGCGCTTATTTTTATTGGCGTAGTAGTCACTATTACCTTAATTATTTTAGCTCTTTTCTATCGAGCTATTGTATATGAGTCTTTTAATTCAAGCTTTTTTTCTACCTATTCATATAAATATTCCATTTATTTTCATGCGTTGTTTATGGGATTGGTTGTATTAAATCTAATAGCTGGGTTTCAGGTTCTAGGGACGTTAATGTCTGTGGGTCTTATGATGCTCCCTGCTATTTCATCTCGCTGCTGGACTAATCGACTGCCTATTATGCTGGCGTTAGCAATATCGTTTGGTGTTATGAGTTCGATATTGGGATTGACTTGGTCATGGTATCAGTCAATTCCTGCCGGTCCGGCAATTATATTGGTCGCCATGTTTTTTTTCATACTGTCTATTTTTTGCGGAAGTAAAAAAGGAATTCTAAGGCAGTAGTTGGCTCAATTCTTATTAGGGGAATCTCTATGAAACTATTAAAACTTGCTGGTGTAACGCTAGCGCTTGTATCTAGCAGTGCCGCTATGGCAGGTACGGTGAATGCTGTAGCGAGCTTCTCCGTGCTAGGTGATATTGTGCAGCAGGTGGGTGGCGAGCACGTCAAGGTAACCAGTTTGATTGGATCGGGAAGCGATCCTCATACCTTCTCTCCAACTCCACAAGATAGCATTACCTTGAACAAAGCAGACGTGGTATTCGTCAGCGGCCTTGGTCTAGAAGGCTGGACTGATCGCCTAGTTTCTGCCTCAGGTTATAAGGGAGATGTGATTACCGCATCGGAAGGCATTCAGACTCGCAGCATGATTGATGACGGTGAGAAGATGGTCGATCCTCATGCATGGAACAGTATGGCGAACGGTGTGACCTATGCCACCAATGTAATGAATGCCTTGATTAAGGCTGATCCAGAAGATGCGGATTACTTTAAACAGCACGGTGAGGCCTATATCAAGCAGCTAAATGAGCTGAACACTTGGGCCATAGACACCTTTAAAGCGATTCCAAAGGAAAAGCGCAAGGTTTTGACTAGCCACGATGCCTTTGGCTATTTCGGTGCTGAATACGGTGTTGAATTTATGGCGCCTCAAGGCTTCTCGACTGAGTCAGAGGCGAGTTCACAACATGTCGCAGGTCTTATTAATCAGATCAAAGCGGAGAAGGTAACCACCTACTTTATGGAAGACCAAACCGATCCACGCTTGGTTAAGCAGGTTGCCGCCGCGACGGGTGCCAAGGTTGGCGGCGAGCTATACCCTGAAGCTCTGTCTCAATCTGATGTAGCCAACACTTATGTAAAAGCGTTTAAGCACAACGTAACCGTGATGGCGAACAGCATGAAGTAGGCACCCGATGAAGCATCCTATCAATATCCAGTTGCGAGCCATTATGGCAGTTTTATTAGGCTTGTCCTTTTCTGGTTCAGCATTGGCTCATCCGCACTCGTGGATAGACACCAAAACTCAGATACTGGGGAATAACCAAACCATTGATGGTTTTAAGATGGAATGGACGTTCGATAGGATGACAACGGCCTACTTGTTTGATGGTGAGGATATGTCGCCTCACCATCAACAGCAGACCCTTAAGGCGATAGCGAAATCCATTATCAACAACATGTCGCCATCCCATAACTTTACCTACTTGGACGAAGCTAAGCATTCATTAGACTACCAAAAGGTCTCTGACGAAACGCTAAGGGTTGAAAAGGGTAAGGCTATCTTGGACTTTACTCTGTTGTTAGATAAACCCTATCAGTTTCACGGCAAACCCCTGGCTCTACGCATCTTTGATCCTACCTACTATGTGGATATGTCCTGGGATTCGGCTAGTGATGTGCAGTTTTCTAAAGGGCTAGAGGGGAATTGCTCGTCTACCCTAATTGAGCCGCATCCAACGGCGGCACAGGTGAATAAAGCCATGACACTCCCAGTCGATGCGAGTCCAGATTATCAGTTGGGTAAAGTATTCACTCAAACTCTTAACTTCAGTTGTCACTATGAAGATAAATAAAATCACTCCGCTTACCGCTTCACCCAAAGCAGAGAGTATCACTAAGCCTATTCTGCTGATCTCTGTTGTACTAACGCTGGTAATCGCTGCACTTTGGTTACTTTGGCCTACGATTCTGATCAAGAGTATCCACTTCCAAAAAGTCTATCTAGATTATCTCACCGAGCAGTTTTATACCGGTGATACCAAAGCTGACCTTATTATCTTAGGTGTCTGTTTTTTATATGGGATACTGCATGCCCTTGGCCCAGGGCATGGCAAAGTAGTGGTCAGCACTTATCTCGCTACCAACGACACTAAGCTTAAATCGGGTATTTTTATTACTATCTGCTCCGCTGTGGTTCAGGCTCTGGTGGCGGTGATATTGGTGAGTACCTTTGTCTTTGTGTTTCATCAAACCATGCGTAAGCTCAATGCCACTGTAACCGAGTTTGCAACCTATAGTGGTGTGGTGGTGTGTCTGCTGGGTACTCAGCTTATCTACACTGCGATAAAGAGATTGTATGTCTCAAGCAAGGCTAAGCATCACCACCATGGACCAAATTGTGGCTGTGGGCATAAGCACTCTGCAGATGCTTCAGAGTTAAATACCATCTCTAAACCCAAAGAGTATCTGATGATTATCCTGAGCATAGGATTAAGACCTTGTTCTGGCGCTATCTTAGTACTGTTTTTTGCAAACCTGACACACCTGTATTGGCTTGGCGTAATCGGTGCATTTCTAATGGCAATAGGTACGGCGATCACCACCTCGACAATCGCTTTTTTGACCGTTACAGGCCGAAAGGTAATCCAGTATTACACTAAGGTGTCGGGGGGCAGCGAAACCTTCCCGGCCTTGGCGAGAAGCTTGGCAGGGCTGTTTTTGATCACCATAGGCATATTACTCATGGTGGTGCCTACCTATGGCGTGTCACCTATCTTCTCTTAGTGTAGAGAGCACATTAGGGTCTGTTGACCTTTTGAGTTCGTTTTTGTAGCGAATTGTTGGGTATTTATACAAGGCAGGCACTTTTAGGTGTAGTGGTTCTACATGAAAAGTGTCTAACGCGGTAGAAATGCCCAACAAACGCTACCCGGGGGCTCGGCCAGAAACGATTTACTCTTTGTTGAGCCCCTTTTGCTTAGATGACTAGGCTGCAAGGACCTCGCCGCGATTAAATCGTTTCTGACTCGAGCAAAAGTCAACCGCAAAAGGTCAACAGACCCTAGCTATTTAAGCGGATATTGGTGTGGTCTTTGTCTAGCTCGGTGGCGTTTTGCGCGGTGTCGGTGAAATAATTTGCCGATATGGCCTTGGTTGATGGAAAGTGCTCAAACCAAGCAGTGTTGATCTCGCTGAGTTGCTCGGGTTTCTGGCAGTGGAACTGATATTTGATCTCGAAACTGGAGTGAGTGCTGTGCTCGACAAAAGGATTGTGTGCTCCCTCGGTTGCTGACGGAGTCAATGGGGACTTCACTAAGCTTACTTTGCTGTCAGTGACTGAGCATCTCGCCTCTGGACTAATATCAATAATGGATGAGTAGTCGTTTAGAAGTGTATTTGCAGTATCAATTGCTTTCTTTTCATCAGCATTATTGGCTGGATGCTCAAAGCCCACTATGTCCATGCCAGCTGCATAGATATCGATCAACAAGTCTTCACCATCCTGAGCAATATCATAGGTGACAAAGCCGTGTACATGAGCGCCATGTTGTCTAAAGCCTGAGGCGAAACTTGGCACTGCTAGGGATGCACATAGCAACGCAGCGAGAGTCTTAATGGTGAGGTGATTGTTTGGCATAGCAGGGCAGTTAACGACTTAAATACTGAAAGAAACAGTATATTGGCTTCTACCTAGCTAGGGCGTTTACTAATCTATATTCTCATTATTTATTAGGTCAATAGACCCTAATGGAAGTCCCTTGAGCGACTAGAAAGCTGAGCCAGTTCATCACTCAGGTCGATAAGCTGACCCGCTATGATGTGAATCACCTCTCCCTCTTTTTCGATCACCCCTTTTACTTTAAGTATCTTAGAGGTGAGATAGGCCTGTTTTTGTTCTCTGGCAGTGGCTTGCCATACCACCACATTGATGTTGCCGGTGTCGTCTTCAAGGGTAAAAAAGGTTACACCTCCCGCAGTGCCAGGTGATTGCCTACCAGTGACCACACCAATAACCGTTACCATGCTGTGATGTCTGATCTGTTGTAGATCCCTTTGTCGGGTAAAGCGTCCCAGCTTGCCAGCCTTATCTAACAGGGTGATAGGGTGCTGATTAAGAGACAGTCCTGTTGCTGAGTAGTCCTCGACCAGCTCGTCATACTCATTGATAGCAAATGGATACTCCTCGCTGGAATCCTGCACGTCGCGAAACAGGGGGAGATCTGAGCTTGAGTCCATCAATTGCCAGCGAGTGGCGTACCGATTACCCCCTAAACTGTGTAGGGCATTGGCAGAGGTCAGCGCCTGCAATTGCTGCTTATTGATGCCTAGATGCTTGATCTGCTGAAGTTGGGTATAGCCTTGATTAGGACGCGCAGCGATCAATTGTTTGCGAGCAAGCTCAGAGAGCCCGCGAACCAATTTAAGGCCTAGTTGTATCTGACTTATCCCATTTATCTTGACCACGGCATGCTCATCTTGAGAGGCATTGATGCACACCGGATGCACTATAACCTTGTGCCTTCTGGCATCTTGTATCAGTTGTGATGCGGAATAGAAGCCCATAGGCATACTGTTTAACAGCGCAGTATAGAACTCCGCGGGGTAGTAGTATTTCAGCCAAGCAGAGCAGTAGGCGAGTACGGCAAAAGAGGCAGAATGACTCTCTGGGAAACCATACTCACCAAAGCCACATATCTGCTCGAAGATACGTTCAGCAAAATCCACTTCATAGCCACGTGACAGCATGCCAGAAACCAATTTATCTCTGAACTTCACTAGGTCGCCATTCTTTTTCCATGCTGCCATTGCAC
This sequence comes from Vibrio ishigakensis, assembly GCF_024347675.1. Taxonomy (NCBI): domain Bacteria; kingdom Pseudomonadati; phylum Pseudomonadota; class Gammaproteobacteria; order Vibrionales; family Vibrionaceae; genus Vibrio; species Vibrio ishigakensis. The sequence continues at coordinate 789,658 of NZ_AP024881.1, forward strand.
GGCGCAGTTGATCTGCTTCACCACCACTAAATCCTGCCGCAACCATGGCCAGCTTAATCACCTGCTCTTGGAAGATAGGCACACCTAAGGTTCGGCTTAGAACGCTTTCCACCTCTTTCGAAGGGTAGGTGATGGCCTCTAGACCATCACGACGCTTGAGGTAAGGGTGCACCATGTCCCCCTGTATAGGGCCGGGTCTGACTATGGCTATCTGTATCACTAGATCGTAGTAACAGCGTGGCCTAAGCCTAGGTAGCATGCTCATCTGGGCGCGGGACTCTATCTGAAACACCCCAACCGTATCGGCCTTTTGTAGCATGCCATAGACCTTAGGATCATCTTGTAATCGAGTGATATCGGCAATGCTATACTGCCGGTTATGGTGTTTCTCAATAAGCTGGAAACAGCGACGGATGGCGCTGAGCATGCCAAGGGCAAGTACGTCTACCTTGAGTAAACCAAGGCTCTCGAGATCGTCTTTATCCCATTGGATTATGGTCCGCTCTGGCATGGCCGCGTTTTCTACTGGCACCAACTCGTATAAGGGGCCCGATGAGATCACAAACCCACCTACGTGCTGAGAGAGATGGCGAGGAAAGCCAATGATCTCGTTTACCAGTTGGATAAATTGCTTTCCTTTAAGAGAGTCAGGTTTTAAACCAAGCTCCATGATCTGTGCCTGCCAGTTCAGTCCTTTATCACGACGGTTGATATTCTTGATAAAGAAATCCAGCTGGGTTTCATCGATACCGAGCGCTTTGCCTACCTCTCGGATAGCACTCTTTAGGCGATAGCTGATCACTGTTGCCGCTAGGGCCGCGCGCTCGCGTCCGTATTTTTGATAGATATATTGAATAACCTCTTCACGCCTTTGGTGCTCGAAGTCTACGTCTATATCGGGTGGCTCATTGCGCTCTTTACTGATAAAGCGCTCAAACAGCACAGAGATCTGCCTAGGGTCGACCGAGGTGATCTCAAGGCAGTAACAGACCACAGAGTTAGCTGCCGAGCCGCGTCCTTGATAGAGGATGCCCTTGCTCTTCGCAAACATGACCACATCATGGATGGTTAGAAAAAAGTGTGCGTAGCCTAGCTCTTCAATAAGATCGAGTTCCTTATCTATGGTCTGCGCCACCTGTTGCGGAACTCCTTGTGGAAAACGGCTCTGCTTACCTTGCTCTACTAGCTTCCTTAGATACTGAATAGGCGTAAGTGGCTCAGGTACTATCTCTGAAGGGTATTGATACCCTAGGCTTCCCAGATTAAATTCACATAGATTAGCGATAGCTACACTCTCTTCGAGCCACTCTGAGTTATACAGCTTAGCTAGTTTGTTCTTTCCCCTAAGCGCCCGCTCTGCATTGGTGAGTAGGTGCTCACATATATTATCGACAGTGGTGTTTTCGCCGATGGCGGTTAATGTGTGTTGCAGGGCAAGGCGGGTAGCGTTGTGCATCAGTACGCCACCACAGGCGGTAATCGGGATCTGATGGGTATGCGCCAGTGTCTGACAATGGTGAAGGTACGCCTTATCGTTGTTGTTGAGATGGCGCTGCACCCCAAGCCATAGCCTTTGTGCATGATGCTTGGTTAGCCACTCGGCCCAATGAGTGTCGCTATCTTGGTGTAAGGGAAGCCAGATGATCAGGCAGTGCTTGATAGAGAGGAGATCCCACTGAGATAGGCTATAACTGCCTTTCTCACTGCGCCTGCGAGCATTACTTATGATGCGAGCAAGCTCAGCGTATGCCTCTTGGTTAGGGCTGAGCAGGATAAACTGACACTCTTTATCTAGCCAAAACATGCTCCCCACTATCTGTTTGATATTGAGCTTATTGTTTTTAATGGCAGTGTGAGCACGCACTACCCCTGCAAGGGAGCATTCATCCGTGATGGCGATGGCAGAATAGCCAAGAAAGTCTGCCTGCATCACTAGCTCTTCTGGATGAGAGGCACCGGTGAGAAAGGAGAAATTACTCTGGCAAAAGAGTTCAGCGTATCGCGTTGTTTGGGTGTTCATTAGCTAAATAGGCCCTGTACGAACCAGGCTTTTTCTGGTGTGCGGTAAACCCAGATCCAACGTCCTTGCTCGTCTCGGGCGATAAAATAGTCGCGCTTTACGCTGTTTCCATCCCACCAACCAGTGTGGATGCGTTCTGGTCCATGTAAGATATTAACCCTTTGATCTAAGGGTTTAGGTTCTTTATAGATAAAACTCGGGCGCAGCAACTTTTTGCTTGTTGTGGTTGATGCTTGATCCTGTAATGGCTCGACATATTGAGTGCTATTTTCCGGCCTAGGGTCAGGGCTGGCTTGTATACCTTGTATGGCGCCCTTCCCGAGCTTGGCTTGCAGTTGAGAAACCAGCTCCAGCGGAGACATAGCTTGGTGATGCTTATCAAACAGGTCTTTATGATTAGCTGGCGTCTCGCCCATACGCTCTACACTGAGTTCTAGTGAGGTGATAGGGGCCTTGAGGGTTACCGACTCTAGGGTGAGCTTGGTAAGTTGTTGCCATTTAGCCGCCAGATAATCACCAATAGCCGAGTAAAAGCGCACCTCTTGCTCAGTCTTATCGCGCTGTACTAGAGTCAGTTTTATCTCATAGGCCACCTGATCCCTGAGCTTTAGGAACTGCTCTAGTTGGCTCAATAGTCGAGCCAAAGGCTTTTGTAGCCAGTCGGTATGCTCTACCTCATACAGCAGTACTAGGTGTTGAGAGAAGTGGGCGGGTGGATGATAAAACTGCATTGGGTGCTTGAACTGTCCAAGCAGACGCCCAACATAATTTACCACTTGGATATCAAAGCGCCTGGCTATTTCGGTCATATTGAGAGTAAGCAACTGCTCTAGACTACGCACACCGATGCGGTTCAGTTTTTCAATATTGCTATTACTGAGTTCAGTGGCTTGGATAGGCTCTGCGAATAGCTGTCTATCTATTTGCTCCTTGGTGTCACTGATACGATTTGCTCCGACCTCAGCAAGCAGTTTGGCCGCCAAAGGTGAATAGGCCGTGGCGTAATGATAGGTCAGCCCTAGCTTATCTAAGTGCTTGGAGATTACCTTCCAGTAGCTCTCAAGATCTCGGTATAGGGTGAGCATACCCGTGACCTTGAGCAGTAAACCCTTATTCGGAAACGGCGTGATATCTGAGGTATAGAGGTACAGCCATTGAGCCACTTCAAGCAGACGTTGCTGCTCAAATTCGGGCTCATAGGCCGCCACCTGAAGCTCTGAGCAGAGAGAGGCTGCACTGGCGAGTCCCGTACCTAATTGTATGCCTGCTTCTAAGGCGCTTTGATTTGCTTGCACTACCTTATGCTGCTCTATGATGCAGATAGGGGAGTGGTCTTTCTCAGCAAACAAGGTGTCCAGTTGTAAGCTAGGAAAGTGAAGATAGAGCCATAGATTCATGCCTGCTTCTGCCTGCGAAGTGGAAACGGAATAACCTGATGCTCTGGTTTTTGAGTGCAGAGCTCTGGCCAATACTGCTGAAAGTCCACCTGAAACTGGTTGGGATGCCAGCCACCACGGCGTTTATTCACCTGTATCTTGAGGCCATTCTCACTAGGTAGAAGGGTGACACTCAAAGGAATAGGTAGTGAAGCGTGATTATGTTCATCCAGATTAAAGTGTATGTTCAGTGCCTGCCCTTGCTCAGCGGCTACTTGAAGGCGCCTTGCTTGATGTACCTCTAATTGAGAGTGCCATAGACAAACACAGGCGCAGCAACCACTCTTTAGTGATTGCTCGGTAGCCCAAAGGGCATGCTCATCGTGCTGTAAGATAAGAACCTTGCTTGAGTCTATTCCTTGAGACTGAAAATAGTGGGCACTAGGCATGGCTGGTGGATTAATTAATACCACCAGGCGCTCTTGGGTAGTGGCTTGAAGCATTGGTGTCAGCAGACGTAACTCACCAATACCAGTGGGGGATTGCACCTCTACCACACCGGTTTTTGGAAAGCCCTTAAGCTGTTGGTCCCATTCTGGGAAGTAAGATGGCTGAAAGCTTTGCTCACTGCTTTGCTGTGAACCCTGCCAAATCAACTGCTTACGTTTTAATAGATCTATGATGTTTTGCATAGCTAAATACCTGTGTATATATACAGTATATTTAACTCATTCAGATTAGCAAGAAGAAGCTGTTTTGTGAGGCTCTGAAGACGTAAAGTTAGGTAAAGTGCCTCGCATCTTAGTTGGGGCTTGCCTAGATTTTTGGGTATGGATTCGAAATTAGGAAATGGATATGGATGCATCTGTCATTGCCAGTCACCGCTTTGGTTTTGGGCCTAAGCCTGATGAGCTGAATACGATTGCTAAAGACCCTAAGGCTTGGGTATTGCGTCAATATAGGGCGGATATCAATATCGAGTTCAAGGTGACAGAGCCGAGTTCGCAGCAGGTTGTCGCTAAGAATGCCAACTTCAGAGAGTCCACGCGCGGGTTAAAGGCCTCTGATCCTGAAAAGCTGGATCAGCTGAGAGATGAAATGACCAAGTGGATGCGTGAAGCTTACCGCAGTTACAGTTTGGATTCATTACAGGTGGCAATAGCCACGGATAATCCGGCCAAGCACAGGCTGCTTGAGTTCTTTTCCAATCACTTCAGCGTTTCTGCTAATGGTGGCGCCATGATGAGAGCCCTTGCACCAACCCTAGAGCGTGAGGCCATACAGCCACATCTACAGGGCCGCTTTGAGGATATGTTATTGGCAGTAGAGCAGCACCCGGCGATGCTGGTGTATCTCAATAATGCTCAATCCTTTGGTCCGAATTCCCGTTTTGGTAAGCGCAGAAAAAAAGGACTCAATGAGAACCTAGCTAGAGAGATCCTTGAGCTGCATACCCTAGGTGTTGATGGTGGATATACCCAGCAGGATGTCACTGAACTGGCTCGAGGAATTACGGGATGGAGCATAGGCAAAACGGGTTATGTTTATCGTGACTTTGGACATGAGCCGGGCAGTCGAACCCTACTGGGTGTAAGTTATTCGCAAAAGGGAGAGGCGCAAGGCAAGAAGATGCTACAAGACCTTGCTAGACACCCGAATACCGCGCGCCATCTGTGTACCAAGCTTGCCCGTCACTATGTTGCCGATGAGCCTGATCCTAAACTGGTTTCTGATTTAATCACGGTTTGGCAGAAGAGCAAGGGTAACCTCGCTGAGGTGATGCAGGCCTTGGTGGAGAATGACCTTGCTTGGCAAGCACCACAAAAATTTAAGACTCCACGAGAATTTGTTATCTCCACTTCTCGTTCAATTCCGAACAGTAAGATCACCGGCAAGCGTCTCTATTTTTCTCTCAATCAATTGGGTCAAGTTCCCTTTACCGCCGGCAGTCCAAAGGGCTTTAGTGATGAGCAGATGGACTGGATGAGTGGTAGTAGCCTATTAGCACGAGCGGATTGGGCACAAATGTACGCTAAGCAAAGCCGAGCTGATGTCAAACTGGCGATGAATACCGCACTGAACTCACAGATGAGTGAGCATAATCGCCTTAAGGTACTGCGTGCAGAGAGTAAACATCAGGCCCTGACCCTTTTAATGATGAGCCCAGAGTTCCAGCGGAGGTAGAGATGGCGAATATGCAAAGAAGAACCTTCGTTAAGGGGGCGATGGCGAGTTTGGTGGTGCTTACCACTCCATTTTCGCTGGCCAAATCAGATAAGAAAGCACCTAAGGTGGTGTGGGTGGTACTACGCGGTGCCATGGATGGGATGCATGCGGTGATACCTGTATTTGACCCTATGCTTAGCCAGCACAGGCCTCAAATAGCAAGCAAGGTAATCGACTCTCCATTGCTACTTGACCAAGGCTATCGTCTGCATCCTGAATTTAAACAGCTACATACTTGGTATCAGAACAAGCAGGCTAGTTTCGTGGTGGCGGTAGGTAGCGGTTATCCCTCCCGCTCTCATTTCGATGGACAGGACTATTTAGAGAGTGCTGGGCAGGGGCAGGAGAGCGGTTGGCTAGCAAGAGCGCTTGAAGCGAAACAGGGGGCTGCTGTGGCCATTACTCAGGCAACGCCCATTAGTCTGCGGGGTGCGAGCAGTCCGGTTACCACTTGGTATCCGTCTAAGCTTCGAGATAATCCAGAGGACACCTATGAGGCGATCCTTTCCATGTATCAAGAAGACCCTATGCTACAACAAGCCTTTGCTCAAGGACTCGAGCTCAAGATGAAGGCCATGATGGGTGAGAGTGGTCAGCAGAATGGACAGTTCAAATCCCTAGCCAAAGGCTGTGCCCGATTATTGAAAGGAGAGAGTGCCGATTGCGCTATGTTGGAACTGGGCGGCTGGGATACCCATAACAATCAAGCGGGCAGACTCGCTCGTCAGTTTGGCATATTAGACGAAGGCTTGGGAGCGTTAAAGCAAGAGCTTGGCAGTGAGTGGGATAACACCTTGGTGATAGTGGCTACCGAGTTTGGTCGCACCGTGAAGCAAAACGGGACTCAAGGGACAGACCATGGCACCGCCAGCATGATGATGCTAGCGGGTGGTAAGCTGAAAAATGGCGGCAAGGTGCTTGGGCAGTGGCCTGGGCTTAAAGAAAATCAGCTTTATCAAGGGCGAGACCTTGCACCAACTAGTAATATGTATGACTGGATAGCGGGCTCTCTTGCCGATCACTGGCAGGTTAGCGAGTCTCAACTTCGTAAGTTAATCGGGTAAGGCTGCAGCTCAGCCACTTGCTCAATCAATAGGGCTTCGAATTCGGCTGCCGGCAGGGGTTTGCTGAAATAGAAGCCCTGCGCATATTCACACTTGTGGCTTTGCAGATATTCTCTATCCCAATCCGTTTCGACCCCTTCAGCCACTACTCTCAGGTTTAGCGCCTTAGCCATGGCTATGATGGCATTGACCAACTCTTGGGACGATGGCGTGGACTCCATATCCTGCAAGAAAGAGCGGTCGATTTTAAGCTTACTGAAAGGAAACTTTTGCAGATAGCTCAGCGCCGAATAGCCAGTACCAAAATCATCGATTGAGAGTTGAACTCCCAGCTCTTTGATTCGATTCAGAAGCGCTACGGTTTCATCGTTATGATGGATAAGCAGGCTCTCGGTGATCTCGACATCTAGCTGACTCGCAGGCAGTTTGGATTTATCCAGAGCCGAGCGAATGATACCAAGCAGCTTTTCTGACTGTCTGAATTGCACGCTAGAGAAGTTCACAGCAACTGAGATTGGACGGATACCTTGCCACTCGGCTATCTGATGACAGGCCGTATTTAAGGCAAATTTACCAATAGTGTTGATAAGACCATTCTTCTCCGCAATCGGAATAAATTCTGCTGGTGAAACAATCCCTAGTTTCTCATCATTCCAGCGAAGCAGGGCTTCAGCACCTATGATCTGACAGGTTTTAAGGTCGACGATAGGCTGATAATAGACCTCGAATAGCTTCTTACTGGTTGCATGCCTTAGGCGCGCATCGATATCAATATTACGCTGCACATCCTGATTCATGCTCGAGTCATAGAAACTAAAGCCGTTACGGCCATCTTCTTTTACTTGATACATAGCTGTATCGGCGTGTGCAAGCAGGTCTTCAGCAGTTTCGCCATCTTGTGGATAGATTGCCATACCAATACTGGTAGAGACAAAGAACTCGGTCTGATCTAAGAAGAACGGAGCCTCGAAGGTACGCATTAGGTTTGAAGCGATGAGCTTGGCGCAGCCCTGAGATTGAAGGTTTGGGATCACCATCAAGAACTCGTCACCACCGATACGTGCCACTACATCCGTCTTACGCACCGCACTCTTGAGGCGTTCTGCAGTCTGCTTCAATAATTGGTCACCGGCTAGATGACCTAGAGTGTCGTTGATCTGTTTGAAGTTATCTAAGTCGATAAACAGTACTAATACGCTCTCTTGCTTTCGTTCAGCCGCGTAGATTGCAGAGCGAAGCTTTTCATCACCCGCTTTGCGGTTGGTGAGTCCTGTGAGCGCATCGTGAGTGGCCTGATAGGCGAGTTCCTCTTCTGAGGTTCGTCGTCTGTCGATCTCTGTTTTGAGTCTGGCGTTTTGCTTGGACAGCTCTACCTTCTGCTTACTGGTTTGGTCAAACTTGGTGGTTAGGATGAGGTTGGTGTTATTGATCCTAAGGGCGTAATAGAGACCAAGCACAACCGGCACGGCTAAGAATGAAAGTGCCGCAGTAAACCAAGTCGAGGTGATGATCTGTTGCTCTGAAACCGGTTGGAACCAAGCGTGCAGGTAGAATGGGGTGCCTTTCACCTTTTGATCAAAATAGAGTGTGTTGAACGAGATATTACTCGAAGACTCCGACGCATCGGTTCCTAGTGAGTTCCAGATAGGATAGATACCATCGTCTGTGGTCAGATCTAGGCGACTGCCTCTATCGACGTTTTCTTGGCTGGTTAGGAGGCGGGTCAGCACCTCGTTATTAACGTAGCCTACGATGACCCCCACGATTTCACCGTTAAAGCGCACCGAGTGCATCACGCGGATAACCAATTGATCGCCCTTAAATACCGCATCGATTTTTTGCTCTGACTGCTCAAATTGAGCAAAGGGAATGGTTGCGGTATCAAAGGGCAGTCTCGGATGGGAGTCGGCAATCACATCTGAGTTAAAGCCAACCAGTAACAGGCGATCAAAATAGGGACCTGTTTGCTCTCTGACATCCGGCTTGGTATGAAAGATCAGGTTGCGTCTTAGTTGGAAGAGACTCGAACCCAGACCATATTCCATGGACATACCCGAGGCCAGATTAGCAAAGAAAGTAAAGGTGGTTTTATGGCTGGAGATGTCCCTGACGTCCTTCTTTATGGAATTAAAGAAGTAGCCAAGGGACTCTGAATAGCTGTTTACTTTGAGGCTGAGCTCATTCGACTGAGACTCTTTGAGGCGGTTTTGGCCTGCATTGGTCACAGTGATCATTAAAAGCAGATAGGCCCCCAATAGGAAGCCTCCAATCAAGATTGCGTTTCTGCTACTAAAGCTCATCCTACTTCTCATTCAATCAACTTCCATCCACTTCAAAGTAGTCACTGTAGAAATAGAATACCGAAGGGTAGTACTTCTCGATAAGGTGACTGTAGGTGCCGTCTTGGCGGATTTTTTTCAGATACTGGTTGAATGCTTCTCTAAGCTCTGGGGCATCTTTTCTAAATCCAGCTGCCATACGCTGAGGTTCAGAAACAGGGCCAATTACCTTAATCTCACCTGGCCACTTTTCTAGAGCAATCAAGGTGTCGGGTACATCAAGCAAGGTACTTTCCGCATCTTGGTTGAGTATGGCTGGCACCATCTCATTCAGTTTGCGTGCACGCTCTGGCAATATGATGTTAGCGCCAGTCACACTTAGGTTATATAGGTTCGGATCGAGGCATGTTTGCTCCATCGCCAGTACATCGCGACCACGCATCAGCTCTTTGACTGAGACTATATCTTGTTCGATAGAGCCACTTGGCTTAATGGGAGTCAGGCTCGAATCTGAGCGAGCAACTAGCCAAACTGCAGATGGGAAGTAGTCGTCAGAAAAGTCGACCAACTCTTCACGCCAAGGCAGTATGGTTGCACCGTTTGATATGACATCACCGCTTACAACTACGGCATCGCCGTATTGAATTTCATTGTCTTTGAAGATCGCTTCGCGACCGGTAAGTTGACCGAAGGCTGTGCTCCAAGTGCTCGGTACAAACTGGTAGTCAACGCCAATATATTGAGCAAACCCTTGCATCAGCTCTACATCTAATCCTTGTGCAGAGTACAGTCCATCTTTGTTTATGTAACTAACAAAGTTAGCGTAAGGGATACCAATATGACGAAGAACACCCGCTTCTTTTACTTGTTGCAAATCGCGAGAAAAAGCCGGTTTAACGCTGAGAAACAGCGCCACTGTCAGCCAACAGACAAGATTGAATATCGTTTTAATTTTTTGATTCATCTTTGCATCGTCTAGGTATTTAGGGCTCTCAAAAGAGAGCCCAGATTAAGGTTAAGACATCTGGCGAGCCAGGTGCTTCATCGCTTTAACCAAACCTTTTACATCGTCCTCATCATGGAACAAGTGAGTTGAGATACGCAACGCGTAGGTCGACTCAGTTGAATCCTTATGGATGTGGAAGTCTGTAGTACGGATGATATAGCCGTAGTCTTCACGCAGGCGGTCACGGAATTCAGTCAGCAGCTCACCATTAGTCCAGTCACTGAATGGGTTAAAGGTAGTTAGACCGCTTGATAGCTCACGACGAGGTGATGTGAACAATGTACCTTCTGGTATCTTATCCGCCAACTCTTCTTTACAAAGAGCACTTAGGTCAAGTACGCGATCTTCGATGCGTTGACGACCGATTTCATCCCACATCTTGCAAGAGTCGGTTAGCGCTTGCTTTGCAGGGTAGTTGTCATGACCTACATATTGAGAGACCAGCTGCGCTCCATAGTAGTCAGCGCTCGCTGCAAGAGAAGAGTTAACAAAGTACAGAGGACGACGGTCAGACGGCCAGAATCTCTCAAGACGACTCGCATTGTCACGGATATACAGAATACCTGTTGCGCCTGCACCACACTGCCATTTGTGACCAGAACCGGCGTAGAAATCACAATCCAAGTCATGGAAGTCTAGGTTTAGCATGCCGATAGTGTGTGCACCATCGATAAGTGTTGGGATGCGATGACTACGAGCTAAGCGACACAGTTTCTTCGCAGGCAGGGTAGTACCTGTTTTGTATGGGATGTGTGAGAACACCATTAGCTTGATGCGGTCACCGAAGCGGCGAATAGCCTGACGGAAAGGTCGCATATAGTCTTCGACAGTCAGCTCACGCTCGCCTGTATATACAGGTAGCTCAACATCGAAGATTTCAACACCAAAACGCTCTTGAACCGTGTATAGAGAAGAAGTTGCGCCTATGTGTTCATGGTGCGTCGATAGGATCACGTCACCTTCTTTGAAGTCTAGGCCGTTGATGATAGATGCCATACCATCTGTGGTGTTACGGCTTAGCACTAGCTCATCGGTATTCGCACCGAAACCTGGGGCGATAGCTGCAATCATGTCGTTTACATAAGGCCAAGAGCCAAATGCGTTGTCCATATCCCATGGGTGCTCAGCGACGATTTTGTTGTTTTTGTCGTAATCCTTCAGCACATCTTTTGGCATTGAACCAGTGGTACCTACGTTCATGTAAACGCTACGACGGTTCAAGGTAAATTCGTTTTTAACCTTTCTCCAAAATCTGTCGTCAGAATGGTTACCAGAAAGTCTTGAAGAAGCACCGCCTAGGTCGCTTGCTTGGGCTTGATTTGAGAATAAGCCTGAGCTAATCCCTGCAACCGCGACACCTGCACCACCTTTGAGAAAGTCTCTGCGGTTAAACTTGGATGTATCCTTTGACATCGTTCAATTTCCTTTGTTGATTTGAGTAAAGTTACGATTTGATATATTTCTTTACAAAATAAATGCTACGTGGAAATTTTTACACATTAAAGAAGGCATACGGAATAACAGGATCGAGATCTAATAATTTATATTATTCCAAATGGAATAACATAACCTATTGATTAGTAAATGTGTTTATACCATTGTTCATGTTGTAAATTGGTAAAAATAGGTATCAGAAGTGAAAATAATGTATTGATGCCGTTTATTGAATGAAAACTTATCAGTCATAGAAACCTCGGATCGACAGGGCTCATTGCTAGGTAGCATAAGAGTGATAAATGGGTTTTCAATTTTTTTTACATGAAGTTTTCAATGATGCTATCAGGGTTCAGTCTATTGATTGGGGCTTGGAGTGTTCATAGCTTGCTGTTTTAACCAGTTCTCTAGCTTAATAATTTCAGGTTGTCTGACTCGGTTTTTTTTACACATGAAGTAATAAGTATCCCCAGAGACGAGTCCTGGAGAGGGGATGTAAACCAGATCATTCTCAAGATCACGTTCGGTGATCATATACTCACTGGCCAGTACCACACCTTGATCATAGCGTGCCGCTTCAATAGCCAAAAGCATATGGCTAAAGTACTGCATGTTGGCATCTTTCGGCAGATCAACGCCCAACTCTTCACACCAGCGTTGCCAGTCCTTACCTTTTTCCCAATAGATGGACTCACTGGATAAAAGTGGCAACTCTAAGATGGCGTCGGGCAGCTTTTTATCTTGTAGCTCGTTCCAGATAGTGCGACTGCAGAGTGGATATAGGATCTCTTTCACCAAGGGCACAATATGGAAGTTTTTCTGCGGTGGAGCGACCGTGATAAAGCAATCGGCAATGTTGTCACTAAATTCAGTGTCGTTCGCTACCATATTGGGGATGAGTTCAATCTCTGGGTGGGCTCGTTTAAATTCGGACAGCCTAGGAATAAGCCACTTCACCGCCAGAGAGCTATAGATTGCTAGCCTTATTTGCCCAGCCTCACCTTCTCGGATCTTTTGACTTGCTTTAGAAATGGAGTAGATAGCAGGGGTGATTTCCTCAAGATAGAGGGCTCCGGACTGGGATAGGGAAAGCTTCCTGCCTTGGCGCACAAACAACTGCTCACCTAAATACTCTTCGAGCAGGCGTACCTGATGACTGACCGCACTTTGGGTAACATTGAGCTCTTCTGCCGCTTTGGAAAAGCTCAGAAGCCTAGCAACGGATTCGAAGTAGTGGACGGCACGCAGTGGAGGAAGTTTCATTATCTATTTTTCTAATACTTAATATCAAAAACATCATTTAACTTCATCCTAATCTATAGAGTAGTCTAGCGCCATTCAAACTGAACTGGAGGAATGGCTATGTCTGTGAAATCTGTTGGCGCTGCGATGACGCTTCTTATCATCGGCAATCTCGTGGCTGTGCTTTCAGATGCTCTGATCAAGAGTGTGAGTGCTTCAGTACCTGTATTTCAGTTTGTATTCTTTAGGCAGTTAACTGCGGTGTTGCTACTACTTCCTCTGTACCTTTTCTCAGATAAGCAGGGCTTGAGTCAGGGACTGAAGTGGCATGCTGCTCGAGCGCATGTGTGGCTACTTGGTGCCATCTTTATGGTCTATGCGATTGGCGCTATGCCTCTAGCCACAGCCAATGCCATCTTCTATGCCGCGCCTCTAATCATGCTGCCTCTGGCTGCCTTGTTCTTTAAAGAACAATTAACCAAGGCAAGCTTGCTGGTGGCTGTGGTGGGCTTTGTAGGCGTGCTGGTGATCATTCGTCCCACCGAGATCAGTTGGGCAGCGATATCAGCGCTAGTGGTTGCGCTGACCTTAGCTGTGAACAATCTACTTATTCGTAAGATTCCGCCCACACAGTCAGTGGTGCAGACGTTGCTTATGACAAACCTAGTGGGTATGCCGGTCGCCCTTGGGCTTGCTGTGTATGAAGGGCATTCGTGGCAGTGGGATCTGGTGCCAGTGGCGATGGCCTCTAGCGGTTTTATTCTTGTCTATGCAGCGACCTGTGTTTTTGCCTATCGCGCGGTGGAAAGTAACAAGATCGCCAGCGCCGAATACAGTGGTCTGATAGGTGCGGTATTGGTAGGTGTGGTGTGGTTTCAAGAGATCCCAGATATCTACATGCTAGCTGGGACCTTAATGATTATCGCACCTCTACTTTGGCTGTCGAAACATGAGAAGAGGCGAGTAGCTAGCTAGTCTTCTATGTTGGTGGAGGCCCAAGGAATGGCTTTTAATCGAGCGAATGAAATGGGCTCTCCACTCTTGTCACTGACCCCGTATTGTCCACTGTCTAACCGAGCCATGGCGTCTCTGACCTGAATGAGTAGCTCTTGATTGCCTTGATAGAGACTGGTCGCGCGAATACTTTCATCCTTGAGGCGCGCTGAGTCTGCCATATCTATGATGGAGCAGTCCTGCTTTTGTGTGATGGCTTGTTTTAGCTCTTTTTCTTGGTTTAGCAAAAACACTAGCTTCTCTTTTAGTAACAAAGCGAGTTGTTCCAGTTCTTCATTAGATAGTTCTGCGTCTGGATGGGCGTGATAGGGCATGTGTGAACTCCAAAATCTAAATCAGACTAAGTCTAGTACAGCGCTAGTTATTCTTTATCGGCCAACTAGAGACCGCGCTGCTATCTATTATCTAATGGGTTTCTCTAAATCCGAGCAGGAACGGAGAAGTCTGCTATTTTTACAATGATTGGTTGTAACTATTTGCTTTTATTCAGGTTATTTCTAGAATAAGACCAAGATCACAGTATGTGCGGTTTAATGGCCTGTGAATGTTTGAATTGTTTAGGGGAACAAGGATGGCAACAACCTTGGCGTTTGATGTTTACGGTACCTTGATTGATACCCATGGTGTGACCAAGCTGCTTGAGCAGTGGCTTGGGAATAAGGCACTGGCTTTCAGCCAAACCTGGCGAGATAAGCAATTAGAGTATTCGTTTCGTCGCGGTCTGATGAATAGCTATCAACCTTTTACTGTCTGCACTCAGGACGCCCTCGAATACGCCTGTGAGTTGCACAGGCTTCCTCTTTCATCGCATCAAAGAAATCTGCTTATGCAGAGCTACCTTGAACTCCCGGCTTTTTCTGATGTAGAACCAGCTTTGGATAAGTTAGAAAAGATGGGCGCTACGCTGGTAGCATTTTCTAACGGTGAACAGAACACGGTGAAAATGCTTCTCAAACAAGCCGGTCTTCTTGGCTACTTTCAACAGGTAGTGAGCTGCGAAGATGTGAAAACCTTTAAGCCAAATCCATCTGTATACCAACACCTGACCGAGCAAGCCAATTCTCAAAAATCGGATACCTGGCTGGTATCGAGTAACTCCTTTGACGTTATTGGAGCACGTAGCTTTGGTCTTAATGCTGCTTGGGTTAAGCGCACGTCATTAAGTCTTCTTGACCCTTGGGATATCACACCTAATTGCACGGTTGAGAGTTTAACCGAGCTCTCTGATCTCTTTTCTTAAACCCTGTTGACCTGTCTACAGGTATAGGGTTTACAGTCTCGCCCTCAGATTAAGGAGGTGAGACGTGTTTGCAGTAAATCGAATTAAATTGGGTATCTCAGATGCCCATCCAGCCTTGGTTGGCATCAGTCTGGCCTTGGCCTCTACGGCACTGTTTACCTTAGTGGGCGTTTTGGTGCGTGTCCTAAGCGACAGTGTGAGTCCATTTCAGATCTTATTCTTTCGCCAATTGGTGTTCGTCGCCATTTTGCTACCAGCGATGCTTAAACTGGGTAAACAGTTGTTTAATCCCTTTAGTGTGCGTCTGCATTTGTTGCGGATCTGCGGAGCGTTTTTTGCCCTTTACCTAGGGTTTATCGCTTATGCGAATCTGCCTTTCGCTACTGCTACTGCGCTGGGTTTTACTCAAGTTTTGTTCGTGTTGTTTATCTCTAAGCTATTTCTTAGTGAAGATATAACGGCCTCACGCGTTATTACTATTGCCGTGGGCTTTGTTGGGGTGATCATGGTAGTGCAGCCAGAGAACGCTTCTCTCAATTATGTACTTGTCGGATTGACAGCAGCTCTTGGTGCAGCCGTGGCTGTGGTGTGCGTGCGCAAAATGGCGGCGTATGAATCACGGACGGTACTCCTAAGCTATCAAGCTCTGTTCGTGGGGATTATTGCCTTGGTGCCGTGTTTGTTTGACTGGTATTGGCCAACGCCTAGAGAGTTCGGTTTGCTGGTGTGTGTCGGTGTGATCTCTTCTGTTGCTCAATTTATTGGGGTAACCGCCTATAAATGGGCAGAGGCAAATATAGTGGCCAATGTGGAGTATGCAAAGATCATATACTCGCTGATTATTGGCTACCTGTTGTTTGCCGAGGTGCCAAACTCATTGGCAATTGTTGGCGCGGTGTTTATTCTGATGAGTGCTGTTATCCCCTTTATCAAGTTGCGCAAGGAGTAGCTGTGTATTCTGTGTCAAAATTGGCTAAGCTGTGCGGATTGTCGCGTACCACCATTCTTTACTATGAAAAAGAAGGATTGCTGACGCCGGCTATGCGCTCAGAAAATGGCTATCGCTGGTATTCAGATAAAGAGTTGGACAAGCTCAAGGCGATAAATTCCTATCGCTCATTTGGTATGCCGGTGAATCAGATAAGAGAGCTTCTTGATAAATCAGATGAGCTGAAACAAGAGCAGGTTTTGCTTAATCAATTCAATGCCCTAGAAAAAGAGATACAGAAGCTAAGGTCACAGCAACAGGCGATAGTAACTCTGTTAGAGCAACCACAACTCCTTACCGGACAAGAGCTGTCTAAAGAGCGCTGGGTTACCATCATGCAAGGGGCGGGCTTTGATGAAAAAGACATGCAAAATTGGCACAAAGAGTTTGAAAAACTTGAGCCAGACGCACATCAGGAATTTTTAGAATCGTTGAATATTGATGAACAAGAGATCAAACAGATACGTGAGTGGTCCCGCTCATGATAGTTGAACTAAGAGAATATAAGCTAAGACCGGATAAGATTCAGACTTGGCTAGACTGGATGAAGCAGGACGTAATACCTCATCAGATATCTAAGGGCATGCGCGTGATAGATACCTATATCTATCAAGATGAATCTGGTGATACTTGGTTTGTATGGCTAAGAGAATTTGATAACCAAGAGCAAAAAGCCAAGGTGTATGCCAATACCTATGATGAGTATTGGATTGAACACTACAGGCCTAAGGTATTTCAGCACATCTACCAAGACTCAATTCGTGTGCGTGAGTTAAGTCCGGCAAATCTAACCTAGCGCCTCAAGCAAGAGGTGCAGCCTCGACATGCAGAACGGGTGTGAGGGTCGAGACGTCCACGCTGTATCTTGCAATAAGCATTTCTAAGCGCTCTACGGGTGGCAAACCAATCGTCCGGTTTTGCCATCAGCAGATAGCCGTTGAAGCGCTTGGTCAGCGGCTTTCTATATTCGTTCAAGAATTTAGTATCGTAGTCCACCTCAAGAAACTCGAAAACCTGCTCTAGGCTTTCGAGGTGACTTAGATGCTCTTTGATATAGGGCGTACTCATCTTAGACCGCGTTCAGGTTGGCGGTGACGTAATTGCGGTTTTTTACCAGTAGCCACAATCCAAGGCCCACAGCGCCGATACCCATCTGAATCAAACCAAGGTTCTCTATAAGCATCTCAGGTCTAGTCGAAACCAATACCATACCTAGTGAGCCCGCCATCATGCTCGAGAACTGAATAATAGCAACCGCAGAACCGGTATCTTTTTCTTGCTGATCTAGCATCAAGTTAGTGCCTGGAATACGCGTGGTAATAATGGCCATGGTCACTGGAGCTGCAATTAGAGCAAACAACCAAGGTGATAGGTGACCGACGGTAAAGGTTGCAACACCCAAAAGGGTAATCGCTAGGAAGCATGCGGTAATAATGGTCTTTGATGACACGCGCTTAGATACCTTCATATAGATAGTCGGGCCGAATGAGGCGAACAATGCATTGAAGGCAAAGGCGTAGCTGAACTCTTGCTCGGTTAGACCAAAGCCATTGATATAGATATAAGAACCCGCTGCAAGAAAGGCCATCAAAGCCATAGGAGTGAGCGAGAATATCACCAGCAATGACACAAATCTTGGGTTGTTGAATACGGTTGCCAGGCGACTCCAGGAGCGCAGCATGGAGCCTTCATATCTGTGCTCTAAGGTTTCGGTATAGCAAAGGGCAATCAAGGTAGCGATAAAGCCAAAAACGCCCAGAGCAACAAACATCATGTGCCAGTTGGCAATCTTAAGCAAAAATGCGCCAATAACTGGAGCGACCATAGGCGCAATGATTACCAGCGACATGATAGTCGCCATAATACGCTCGCGTTCTCGACCATCGTAAAGGTCTTTCACGATTGCGGTTGCTACTACGGTAATGGCCGCACCACCAAATGCTTGTAGGGCGCGAGCACCGATTAAAAACTCGATACTGAATGCCAGTGCACACAATACGCTGGCTACCATGTATAGCCCAAGGCCTGTCAGCAAGATGGGCTTACGTCCAAACTTTTCACTCAGAGGTCCCCAGAATAGAAGGCCTATGGCGTAGGTAACAAAATAAACGCTCAAGGTCAGATTCACCATGGCCTGCGTGGTACCTAAGACTTCAACCATTTGTGGCAGTGCGGGCAGATATAAGTCCGTGGTTAGTGGAGGGAAGGCACTGATGATCACTAAGAAAAATAGGGTACCTTTTTCACCCAATACGGCTTGTGGTTTCTTCAAGATATGACTCCAATTTGGGTTATTTCAGGTTGTTGTTAAGGCGGCTTAGCAGGTCACACAGGGTTTGGACCTCAGTGGCATCAAAGCCTTGAAGCATATTCTCGACCATCTCCGACTCCACCTTATCTAGGCTGTTGAGTAGGGTCTCACCATTGTCACTCAAGGTTAGGTTTACTGAGCGTTTGTCGAATGGGTCAGGGGTTTTAATGATGAGGTCTTGACGGTGCAATCGAGCAATGATCCTCGACACCTGAGTCTTATCCTTCTGCATCGCCTCAACCAACATCTGTTGAGAAGCGCCGCCAAGTTCACGGATATTACTCATTGCGACATGCTCAAGAGGAGAGAAGTCCACCTTGTGCCTAGAGACTTCCGCTATCATGCGAGAGCGAGTTTTGAGACGAATTTCTCTGAGGGCATAGTTGATGTCGCGATTGGAAGCCATCAATAAAAGGGTGATAGTTGACGGAGACAACTATTCTATTTATATAGTTGTATGTGTCAACTATTTTATGAGCAACTACAAAAAACGGCCCGTAAGGGCCGCGTTAGGATAGCTCGTTAACAGGACAGTTCTAAACAACAGCTGTTGAGGTCATATCGATAGTGAGTCTTTTCACCTTGCGATATTAAGGTGAAGCCGACTTGATTGTGTTGCCATTCTATATCACTGATCTGCAGCGAGTTTTCACAACTCAGGTCATGCAAAACCACACAGTTGAGAGATTTGGCTTTACTGCGTACAAGTGTATAGGCTAGATCTGAGGTGGCTGGGTTATCTGGTGCATAGCCAGATAAAAGCTCCGCAGGTTCACTTGTCCAGATGCTTTGCTGGAAGTCCGCATCACCTTGGATGTGATAATTAAGCTCAGTAAACTGCTTAAGCCTTTTGGCTTTCGTGTCTGTCATGCGTGCCAGTGGACCGGTCAATGGGTTAGCCACTTCTTGCCAGTTCGCATCTAAGTCATGCTCGCCACGTACATGGTAGGTAAGATCAAGCTGCTGCTGATATGGGTTTTCTACCGAGTTCAACTCAACCACACCATGATCCAACACCAGTAGAATACGGCGGAATAACACATCTTTATAAGAGTCGCTGTCCCACTGCTCTATGGTGTGACTATCCACACTTGCTGCTGGCTTACTCCAATCAACAGAAGCATCGATAAGGGTATAGCCTGATTCTTTCTGATAACTGTTGAGCTCAGGATTTATTGGCGATTGATTTTGTTGGTTCACTACTAGGGTGTTGTGGGTCGCGGTATTCTTGTAATAGCCGTAGTGAAGCTCAGCGCCATAGCCTGTGGTGCCAAGGTCCGGCAGTATCTCTTTACCATTGCGAGTCAGCAATAGGCCAAGTCTGTCGTAATGATCGTGTTCGCCACCGTATGGGGCGTGTTTAAATAGCACGGCATTGTTGGTCTGCTGGTTATATTCAATAGAGATGCCTGCTTGCTCGGTATGAATAGAGTGACAGGTCAATGGCTTGGCCTCTGGCAGGGTTTCAACCCCATACAGCAGAGCATCGATATTATCTCGGCTGATGTTTTGATAGATGCTAGCAAGGGCGCTGGCGAACAGATCGCAAGGCGCTTCTCGATAGGCAAATTCGAACAGATGCGCGTGTGTGAGCTGCTCTTGCCCTGCAATACAGTCGTTGAGGCGTGGAAAGCTGCCAGTATTGAGAACCAGATTCAGTGGGAACTTCAACATCTTCAGGAAGTTAGGATTGCTCATCACTGAGTATGGAGTGCCACAAGCCAGCTTCTCGAAATTAAGCAGAGCTTGCAGTGCGTAGTAGTGATAATGGATAGAGCCCTCAAACCACATCCCCTCAGGTGTCGCACCATGATTAAGCTGATAGTGGATGCCGTAATCCGTGTTTAGGGCAAAGTCGAGATAGCTTTGCTCATCCAAGATCATACCGATCACACCTATAGTGGCGTTGATCTTCATCTCATGGTTGTGCAGCTGGTCGGTGCGATACTCCATTAGGAACTCAGCACCCTCACGTAGCAATTGGTTTTCGATATAGCTTTGCTGTTCTGCACTTAATGCAGAGCGAACAAAATCATAGCCACGTGCTAAGTCTAGGTGGCAGTTTGCTTCACACAGGGTTTGTGCATTCGCCTTGCCTGGGCCATTGTAAGGGATGCCACCATGCACCTCGTAATCAGGGTAATACTTGGCCGATTGCATCAGAATATCGGTGACTTTTTCTAGATATCTATCGTCACCGGTTAGGTGCCACAGCAGACCCAAGTCATAGCATGCCTTGGCGTTGAGTCCATTCAACCAGCGCCACCATGCGCCGTCATAGGGCTCACCGGTGAACTCTTTGCCATCCACAGGGCAGACATGCGAGGTGGGCTTGTCTCTATCCCAGGTCAGACGCACCCCATGCTCAGGGCAAAAATAGTAAAGGTTCCAGGTAGCGCGGCCATCTGGTGGCACTAGGGTGTCGGTGTTTAGCACGACGTGGTTGTTATCGATAAGTGCCTGAATAGTAGATTGTGTAGCGCGCTGTTTGATTGCGCTAATTTCTTGTTCGGAAAACTGTAGCATGGTTCTAGCCTTGAGCTGGGAAGTTGAAGTACGCGTGTGCATTGCCATAGCAGATGTTGTGTATGGTCTGTTTCAGAAGCGCGGTATCGTTTGGGATTTCACCTTGCTCTACCCATTGGGCGAGTAAGTTGCACAGCACACGACGAAAATATTCGTGACGGGAAAAAGAGAGTACATTGCGAGAGTCGGTCAGCATGCCAACGAATCGACCTAGAGCCCCAAGATTTTTGAGCGTGGTTAGCTGAGCTTCCATGCCATCTTTATGGTCGTTGAACCACCAAGCTGCGCCAAACTGTATTTTTCCAGCGGCGCTATCGCTATCTTGGAAAGCCCCAGCGATGCATGCGAGGACAGGGTTATGCGCTGGATTCAGACAGTAGAGCACGGTATTTGGCAGCTCTCGGGTGCAGTCCAATGAGTCCAATAACTGCACTAGGTTCTCAGCGATCAGCCTGTCATTAAGAACACTAAAACCTGTGCCACCCCCTAGTGCCTGCTTACGTCTTCGGTTGACGTTTATTAGCACGCCAATATGCAGCTGCAAGGTCCAGCTTTTTGCATGAAACAGGCGACCAAGTTCAGTAAACAGCAGGGTATCTAGCTGGATGGATTCGTTTTCTGCCAGTGGCTCACCAGCAATGAGCTTTTGTACAAATAGGTTGGCTGTCGCAGACTCGCACTCACAAAATTCGACCTTGGTCAGCCCAAGATCAGCGAGGCGACAGCCAATATCATGGAAGGCATCGATACGTTGTGAGATAGCGGATAGATAGCTATCAAAGTCAGTGATCTGAATACCAGTGAGTTCTGTCAGCTTGGCAAATAAATCAGGATTTGGCTTAAAGAGTTCATCGGCACGAAAGGTAGGCAGTACTTGAACCTCAAAATCAGAGTTTGCGAGCTTTTGGTGATAGCTAAGATCTGAGAGTGGGGAATCTGTAGTACAGAGCGTTTTTACGTCTAGCCCTTTTAATACCGAGCGTGTGCTTATCTCGCCTGTTGCCAGTTTTTGATTGCAGTGCGTCCAAATAGCTTCGGCGTTATCTGGACAAAGTAGCAGATCACAATCAAAGAAGCGCTTTAGTTCCAGATGAGACCATTGATAAAGCGGGTTGCCGAGTAGGTAAGGCATGGCCTCACACAACTTATCGAACTTCTCTCTGTCTGATGCATTACCGGTGATGTAGTGCTCATCGATACCATTACTGCGCAATGCTCGCCAAACGTAATGGTCGCTCTTGAGCCATGCATCTGCAAGATTTTCAAAGCGACTGTCTTCCCAGATATCTTTCGCCTCTAGGTGATTGTGATAGTCGATGATGGGCTGTTTCGACGCATAGCTATGAAAAAGCTCCTCAGCAAGTGAAGAGTTCAATAGCAGATTGTCGTGTATGTAATTGTTTGGCATATACATCCTTAAACTTGGAAAATGCTTAGCAAGAGCGGGCCTTGCTGAGCACTCTCAGAGGGGCCTGCACAGCAGACCCCGATAGGTTGTTACTGGGTTTGAAGGTTCAGGGCTGGGGTTGCCTTTGCGCTTCGAAGAAGCAGGGCACCCACGGTAAGCACTACCCCGCCACAGAATAGGAAGGCCATGCGTCCCCAGAATGGGTTCGGGATAAGCACCATGGTGATAACCAGTGCGCCGAATACCAGGATCAGCTTGCCAAGCATGCTGCGTTGCTGACGGTCCACTTCATCTTGACCTGCTGCTTCAACCACAGGGGTATCAACGTCGGTCCAGAAGTGCTCAAGCTCAGCCTTACGCTCACCCACTGGCTCTTTGTAGAACTTAGTGGTCAGGCAGAAGAAGCCGCCAGTGATCACTAGATGACCAATGATGCCGTTCATTACGGTAAGGTCTGCTGCCTCACGGCTGGTAAAGCCATTCTCAAGACCAAGTAGGTTCGCAATCACGTCCGGAGTGATAACAAAGCTCACTAGGTAAGAGACAAACATGCCCACAGCTAGGGTTGCCCACGCTGCCCAGTCAGGGGTTTTCTTGATGAACATACCGAAGAACAGAGGCACTAGGATTGGCATCTGAAGCAGGGTACTCACGTACATCATGGCGTCGAATAGACTTAGGCCACGCAGTGAGTTGATAAACAGAGCGACCATGATGATCAGAGCGCCGAATACTACAGTTACGCTTTGGCTCACGCGCATCAGTTTCTTCTCTGATGCTTCCTTGTTGATGATAGGGCTGTAGAAGTTACGAACGAATACGCCTGCGTTGCGGTTTAGACCCGAGTCCATAGAAGACATGGTTGCTGCAAATACCGCTGACATAAGAAGGCCAACCATACCTACTGGCATCACTCGCTCAACGAATACTAGATAAACTGCGTCTGCTGCTTTTCCGCCAAGGGCATCGGCGTGCGCCATAGCGGCATCAGGATAGATAACTGCGGTTACCCAAGGTGGCATAAACCAGATAGCAGGGCCGATAAGCATTAGAACAAATGCAAGTAGAGCAGCCTTACGCGCATTGGTAGAGTCTTTCGCAGTTAGGAAGCGATAAGAGTCCTGCATGTTGTTGATGTTTTGCAGCTGTTTAACGAACATGAAGATGAACCAAGCCACGAACAGCAATGGATAGTTCATGTTTGGACCCATGATGGACTCAGCAGGGAATTGCTCAATCAGGTTGCTTGGACCGCCGATCTTGATGATGGCCGCCACGGCGCACACCACAGTTACCGCCATGATCACAACCATCTGTACAAAGTCAGAGGCAACAACACCCCAAGAACCACCGATTACTGAGATAAACAGTACGATAAGGCCGGTTACTACGATAGTGGTCTCGATATCTATCTTAAATACCGCACTTACAAACAGCGCCAATCCGTTTAGCCAGATACCGGTATAAACGATACTGGTTGGCATGGTTGCCCAAGTGAACACCTGCTCATTGGTTGCACCAAAGCGGCGACGTACACCTTCAACCGGTGTTACTACGCGCATCTGACGGAAGCGATATGAGAAGAACAGCCAAGAGAGCAGGAAGCCAAAGGCGTTCGCCATAAAGATAACCATGATAGGGAAGCCGTCAGTGAACGCCTTGCCAGCTGCACCGGTGAAGGTCCAGGCGCTAAATTGGGTCATAAAGGCCGTTGAACCTACCATCCACCACAGCATCTTACCGCCCCCTCGGAAGTAGTCGCTGGTGGAGTTACCTGCAAGGCGTTTGAATATGATCCCGACTGCGACCATAAAGATGAAGTAGATCCCTACTACCAGAATATCTATGTTCATATTGCTTACTCAGTTAAAAATTGAAGGGTACTAATTTGTTTTTGAAATACCGTTTCATTATCGATCTGAGTAATGAATAGATCTAACTCTTTTGGGTAAAAATGTGATCTATGAAATAGTGTTTTATTTTTATTGATGTCGCGGTTTTATATTTTTCATTTGTGTTTAAGTTAATGAAAAATATAGGCTTATATTTTTATTAGGAGACTATGTCGAGGTTAAGCGTGTGAGTTACTGATTAGATATCGGCGAGCGCCGATGAAAGAGGGAGAGAGGCAAATTTTAGGCGTAAAAAAGCCGAGCCATTGGATGAGTAATCACCCAAATTAGACTCGGCCATATCGAGATTAAGCTAGTACTGTGCGCACGTAGTCTTCGATCTCTGCAACTTGGCAGTTTTCGAAGAAGCACTGCTGGAAGCGCTCGCCGCTTACTGCAGTTTTTACTAGTTCAGGGTCGATAGCTTTTAGCGTATCTAGGAAGTTTTCCTTAACCACAGCCGCTTTCACATCGTTTAGGATGGCAGCGTTTGCTTGCTGTGGAACGACTCGCTCTACTGGGTAACCTTGACCGCGCTCACCGGTAGTGAATGCTTTTTCAAAGATATAGCGAACGTTCAGCTCAGCACCCCAACCAAAGCCTTTAGCAAATGCTAGAGATAGCGCGTTGCCATTGTTGATTTGGTTAAATAGGAATGCATCCGAAGGATCTAGGCAGTAGCCACAAACCACACCTGGGTGGATGTTAAGCGACATCATTGCACCTTGACCAGTACCACAACCCGTCACAACGAAGTCAACTGCTTTAGAGTTGACTAGGATGCTAGCCATGATGCCTAGGTGGATGTAGGTTAGGTGATGATCGTTTTCGTCACTCATACCTACGTTGAATACTGTGTCACCTTGTGGTGCTACTACTTGCTGAAGCTCGTTTAGAACAACTGCGTTTTTACCCGCTTGGCTGTTCTCCATCATTAGAGCGATTTTCATAGGAATCTCCGAAATCAGATTTACTCGATAAAGTCTTTACGCATTGGTGTGAAGTTGTCTAGCAACACACCTTTCTCTAGGCATTTTGCACCGTGGATGATGTTTGGCTCTTTGTAAAGCGCGTCACCCGCAGAAACGATCTTAGTCTCGTCACCAATAGTGAACTCGAACTTGCCAGAGATAACATAAGTTAGCTGCTCGTGTGGGTGGCTATGAAGTGCGGCAACAGTGCCTTCTTCAAAGTAAACCTCAACGCTCATCATGTTTTCGCTGTATGCCAAGATCTTGCGGCTTAGGCCGTTACCCAAATCTTCCAACTCGATGTCTTTGTTGTAATTAAACATTTGCTTTTTACCCAGTTTTAGCGGGCTAACCAACCGCCATCTACAGCGATGGTGTAGCCATTAATATAGTTAGAGGCAGACGATGCTAGGAACACACATGGTCCCGCTAGATCTTCTGGCGTACCCCAGCGGTTGGCTGGAATGCGCTCAAGGATCTCATTGTTACGCTTCTCGTCTGCGCGTAGTGCCGCCGTGTTGTCCGTCGCCATATAACCTGGTGCGATAGCATTCACGTTAATACCGTGACTTGCCCACTCGTTAGCCATCAGGCGCGTAATTCCCATTACACCACTCTTTGAAGCAGTGTAAGACGGTACGCGGATACCACCTTGGAAAGACAACATGGATGCGATATTGATGATCTTGCCGCCTTCGCCTTGAGCAATGAATTGCTTAGAAACCGCTTGGGACATAAAGAAAACAGATTTCACATTGATATCCATTACTTCATCCCAGTCTTTTTCTGAGAACTCGATTGCGTCAGCGCGGCGGATAATCCCCGCGTTGTTCACTAAAACGTCGATTCGACCAAACTCAGTTACTGCCTTATCTACGATAGATGGAATGTCATCCATCTTCATTAGGTTAGCGCGAACATCAAGAAACTTGCGGCCTAGTGCCTCAACCTTCTGTTTTGTCTCTGTTGGCTCGGAGATATTTACGCCAACAATGTCGCAGCCTGCGCTAGCTAGACCAACGGCCATGCCTTGACCTAGACCTGTGTTGCAACCAGTAACGATAGCGACCTTACCGGCGAGATTGAAAGAGTCGAGCATCATAGTGATTTCCTTAGTTTACCTGATCGTTATGTAATTTTGTATGACTAATGTGTCATTTCGTTGATAGCTAATCTATCCAAACTGAATTGCCGAGTCAACTAAAATGAAATGATGTTTTAATTTTATTTATTGCGCAGTTTTGAAAATGAGATCTGTGCCACCTAATTCGGTTCGTATTTTTTGAAAAACCTTTTCAAGATTTGTCGAGGGTAGGGTTATAATCACCGCGCTAATATGGAGAACAGATAACTATGGCAGAAAAGAGCACTCAGCCTGAGGCCGTATCCTCGGTACTAAAGGTATTTAAGATTTTGGAGGCCCTTGGCGAGCAAAAGGAGATCGGCGTTTCAGATCTTTCTCAAAGATTGATGATGTCTAAGGCGACTACTTACCGTTTTCTACAAACAATGAAGACCCTTGGCTATGTGGCTCAAGAGGGTGAAGCGGATAAATACAGCCTGACACTACGCCTATTTGAGTTGAGTGCTAAGTCTCTAGAGTTTGTTGACCTGATTGAATTGGCTGATCTTGAAATGACTAAGATTGGTGAGGAAACGGGTGAAGCCCTTCACCTAGGCGCTCTGGACGAAGATGCCATCATCTATATCCACAAGCTAGACGCGAAATATACCTTGCGTATGCACTCTCGTGTGGGGCGTCGTAACCCGTTGTATAGCACTGCCATCGGTAAGGTGCTGCTTGCTCCGCGAGATGAAGAGTTTGTACGCGCTTCACTTGAAGGGGTGGAATTCCACTGCAATACCAAGAACACACATAAAGATGTGGATTCGCTACTGAAAGAGCTTGAGTTGGTTCGTGAGCAGCACTTTGCTGAAGATAACGAAGAGCAAGAGCCGGGGCTATATTGTGTGGCTGCACCTATCTATGACAGATTTGGTCACGTGATTGCCGGCGTATCTATGTCTTTCCCAACAGTGCGTTTCGACGAAGAAAGACGTATGGAATATGTGGCCATGCTACACAAAGCAGGGGCAAACATTTCCTCTAAATTGGGTTTTCATAACTACCCAGCATAATAAAAGGCGAGCTTAATGCTCGCCTTTTTGTATGACTAATACTCGCCGACATCTATCTTAGATTCGTTAAAAATGCCCTTGAGTCTAGTGTCAAAACGCTCGAGTTCTGCCTTGCGTTCCTCGTCACTCATTCTCGCCGGGCCGTAAACCGTGAATGGTTCTAGAACATCGTAGCCATTGAACTCAAAGATGCCGCGATGGATAGGTCGCAGTATCCCCATCAGGTCGCCATTCCAACCGCCTTTCACATAGATCTCTTCACCGCCACCCATGGTTAGGCTGAGCATGGCTTTTTTACCCTTGAATGGCCCTGTTTCGTAGATGCGACCACGACCATAGGTGCGCGCCATAGCAAATACTCTGTCTACCCAACCTTTGAGTACCGCTGGCAACCCAAACCACCAAAGTGGGAACTGGAAGATAACCAAGTCAGCCCATTCCAGTTTTTGCAGTTCGGTTTCGATTTCCGGTGCAAAGCCGTCATTGTCGGTGGCGTGCATCTCTTCAAGCTGCTGTTTAAAGAACTCTGGGTCATGCACCGTGGTGAAGTTGTGCCTTCCAGAGGTAGGGTTAAACTCCATTGCGTGAAGATCAGAGGTTTTTACCTGATGACCTCGTGATTTAAGTGATTCCACGGATTGATTAAACAGGGCTGCATTAAAGCTCTTTGGCTCTGGGTGCCAGTAAACAACGAGTACATTCATTACTTTTTCTCCAACATCTCTACGATTGAGGTGTATTGATATTCTTTAGCTAGCTCTAGCGGAGTTTTCCCGTCGAAGCCTCTTAAATCTGTGCGAGCACCTGCGTTTATCAGGTTAGCGGCCGCTTGTGTATGACCGTGCCAGATGGCGTCGTGAAGCGGGGTATAACCATTATTTGGACCTTGGGCGTCTAAGGTTTCTTTAAAACCACCAAAGCGACTTAATAACTCAATGATCTCTGGATGTCCGTTGTAAGCCGCTTTATGCAAAGGAATGGCTTTCATATAGTGGTCCGGAATGGTTTGGTCGCCACCTAGCTCCATCAAAGCCTTTAGGCTTTCTACTTGACCATCTCTTGCTGCCACCATCACTGCGGTATGTTCATCATTGCCTGATGAGGTGATAGGTGACGCTAGATTTAGCGCGCTATGATCTTCAAGTGCCTGAATAGCTTCTGCTTTATCGCTATCACTGCCATTTGAGGTGATTAGGTTAAAGTGCGTCATCTTGGCTTGGGTATCGGCTAGGCATTTTGCATAGTCGTCAAATAGCGAATGGAACATTTGTGCTTGTTCAAGACCGAAACTGTCGTCGCTAGACGCACCGAAATCGATAAGCTGGGTCGCTTTTAGACCAAAGGTAGAGACGATCTCTGTGTTGATATCCGGTTGTGATAGCAGCAGCTTTGTCACCTGCGGCTTACGATGCCATACCGAAATCATTAGTGGGGTAACCCCATGCTTAGGGGTCTGTAGATTGATAAACGCCCCAGCCTTTAACAGAGCCTCTACCCACTTGGTCGATGTTTGCTGAGCCGCAATGTGCAATGGGGAATTACCCATTACAGGGTCAAGCTGATTGATATCAGCACCTTGTGCAAGTGCTTGGCTGAAGGCATCGAAGTCGTTATTGATAATGGCTTGTTGTAATACTGGCATTGTCATGGTGATTACCCGTTGTGCTGTGGAATGACTATAGTATTGAACAGATATTTATTAACCGGTAGTGTGTGTTTGATTACTCTTTGGATAACTAAAAGTTTATGAAATCTCTCCCGACCCAATTACCCATCTTTATCCAAGTCGCTAAAACAGGAAGTTTCGCCAGTGCAGCGCGAGCACTGGGTATATCGCCTCCAGCGGTCAGCAAAGCGATAGGCAAGCTCGAAGAAGAGTGGCAGGTGAAGCTGTTTTTGCGCTCATCCCACTCACTCAGCTTGACTCAGGTTGGGCAACAGCTGTTTGACAGTTTGACTCCGTCGGTCGAAGCGATACAAAGCACCATAGAGCAGGTGACTGATGACTCTAGTAGCGTCACAGGTAAGCTAAAGATCAATCTGCCTGCTAGCTCCATAGGTCAAGAACACATATTGCCCCTTATCTTGGAGTTTATGCAGGAAAACACGGAGATCAGCTGCGACCTTCGCTTTGATGACCGAGTAGTGGACCTAGTAGAGCATGGTTTTGACCTAGGTATTGGCACTTCTATCAACCAAGACTCGCGCCTGATTGCTCGCCCACTGTTTGAGGTGAGTATAGGTATGTATGCCAGTAAGGATTATCTCGCAAGAAAAGGTACGCCGAAAACACTGCAAGAGTTGGAGCAACACGATTGTATTCCAGTGCGCTCCCTCACCAGTGGTCGATTTCACAGCTGGCGACTAAAAGAGGGTGAGCAGTTTAAGTTGTATGAGCCCAAAGGGCGCCTTGAGGTGAATCACTTTAAAGCTGCAAAAGAGGCCGCTTTGAAAGGCGCGGGTATTGTTTGTCTGGGCAGTTGGATGTTTGATGATGAGCTAGAAAGAGGCGAGATAGTACCTATCATGCAGCCCTTCTGGGGCGAGTCTATTCCCGTGTGGCTCTATTATTCCTCTAGAGAGTTTCTGCCAACACGAGTTCGCGCCTTGATAGATTTTTTAGTGGCGAACATCCACAAGGTGGCTAGCTAAGGCGCTTATGCCCTCTGGCTTGCGCGTCTTTTAGATAAATCTGCAAACACTTAAAACAGAGCTCTCTAAACCAGCGATGGGACAGGTCTTTTTGGTGTTTGGCATGCCACAAAAGATAATAGCTGTGGCTTGGCAGGCGAAAGGGCAGTTTAGCAATATGAAGGTCTGGATAGTTGCCCGCGATGTGCAGTGGTGCGGTAATCAGTGCTTTGCTTCGCCTAACCACCTCCATTGCTGAATCGAATGACGGCACCTTGGCCAGTATTTGGCGCGATTGTTGATGCTCCACAAATACCTGTTTGACCGCCTGCTTCATCTCTTGCATTCCATGGACAGTAATATGTTTGGCATCGAGATAATCCGTGATAGCTAGAGGCTTATTCGCGAGCGAGTTATCCTTGTTCATCACTACCACATATTCATCTTGGATAAGCTTTTTACCATGGATATTTTCAGGAAAGGTATCTAGGGTTGTGGCCAGTAGCTCTACCGAGTCCTCTAGCATTGAGCCAAGGTTTTGCTGTTGCCAAAGTAGACTGTGCAGGCTGGATTTGGGTGCTTGCTTTTCTAACTCTAAACATATCAAGGGCGCGATATGTTCAGACAGAAATGCGGTGTAGGCTAACCTGAACTCTCTAGTGCACTCCTTTGGTTCAAATTGCTCTGCCGCATACAGCTTATCCAGACTCTCTATTATCAAAGGCAACTGTTTTAGCAACTCTTCTCCACGTGCAGTCACCACAAAACCTTTCCCTTGACGCACTAGTATTGGATCTGCAAAGGCTTCTCGGATCTGTGCTAGGGTGCGGCTCATTGCTGATTGGGTGACATTAAGCTTGTGTGCAGACTCGGTAAGACTTCGAGTCTGCAACAGGATGAGCAGAGGTTTTAGCAGTTTATAGTTATGCATCTCTATCCTTAGAGGGTTTTTAGCATCCAAACATCACAGCCATTATGCAGTGTCCCTTCAAGGGGCTGAGCTAGGTGTTCAAAGCCGAGCTTCTCATACAGACGAACCGCAGAAGTCATGTTGGATAGGGTATCCAAGTAACATTGGGTAAAGCCTTGCTGCTTGGCAAACTCAAGACACATTTCAGAGAGTTTCTTGCCCAGTCCAAGGCCTCGGCTCTCTTTGAGCAAGAACAACTTTTTCAGCTCACAGGTATCTGAACCCGGTTCAAAGGGAGCCAACCCACAACCCCCGACTAACTTGCCATCAAGCAGGGCGACCAGATATAGGCTCTGGTTTTCTGCGGTGTAAAACTGGCTCATGTTTTCCACTTCTGCATCTGATGGGCCAAAGCCTTCGCCCACTGCGCCATATTCAGCGCCAACGCTTTTTATTACCAGACACAGATCGGCATCATACTGTTTTGATACTTTGACTATCTCTAAACTCATACTCTTATTCCATGGGGTTAACGTTTGATAGTCACTCTATCTATTAACGATTTTAACTAAAAATCACATTAAGTCATTTCAAGCATAATAAAAACTCATGATTGATTTGATAACCTGTCTTTTTTCACGCGAATATCAATATGTAACTGAGTGTTTCAGTGGGTTAACTCTGGATGCGTTTAAATGCATATTAGGGAGTAATATTTTATGAGCGCACTCAACATTTCCAGTGAAGAATCTGAACTTAGTGAAATGTTGTTATCTAATGATAGAAGCTATCTAAAAATCATAAACTGCCTCGAAATGAGGCGTACTTCAGGTTTTGACTATTATCCAATTATTTATGAAAAAAAGACTTAACGGTTTATCTCTTGCGCTTGCTGCCTCCCTTTCTTTTTCTGTTGCAGCTACGCCAATTGCAGTACCTAATCCGCCGGTATTGTCGGCAAAAGGCTATGTGCTTTTAGACTATAACTCGGGTGAAGTAATTGCCGAGAGTAATGCACACACACAGCTAAAACCTGCCAGTTTGACCAAACTGATGACCAGCTACACTGCAGGACAGGAACTCAACCGTGGCAATATCTCGCAAGACGACAATGTCACCATCAGTCGTGAAGCGTGGGCGAGAAACTTTCCTGATTCATCCAAGATGTTTATCGAGGTAGGGAACAGCGTTAAATTTAGCGACCTGCTTCGAGGTCTAATCGTACAGTCGGGTAACGATGCCTCGGTTGCGATTGCAGAGCACGTTGCTGGTTCTGAAGCGGCCTTTGTTGACCTGATGAACAGCTGGGCAAGACGTCTTGAGCTAAACAACACCTACTTTGCCAACCCGCACGGTTTAGATAACCCGGATCAAGCGACTACCCCTTACGATATGGCTAAGCTTGGACAAGCACTTATCCGTGATGTGCCAGATCTGTACCCTATTTATAGCGAAGAGTCGTTTACCTATAACAACATTACCCAGCACAACCGCAACACCCTGCTTCGTGATCGCAGCATGAATGTGGATGGCATGAAAACCGGCTATACCGCAGGTGCCGGCTATAGCCTAGTGAGTTCGGCTACCCAAGGAGATATGCGATTAATCTCAGTGGTCATGGGTACCTCAAGTGCAAACACGCGCGCTGCTGAAAGTAAGCGACTGCTGAATTATGGCTTCCGCTTCTTTGAAACCATTCAGCCACACCAAGTGGATGCTGAAGTCACTTCAACCCGCATCTGGATGGGTGAAGAGAACCAGCTAAGCGTAGGCATTGCAGAAGATGTATTTATGTCTGTGCGCCGTGGTGGTGGCAAGGATATCCAAGCGGTTGTTGACCTACCAAGCAAACTGAAAGCGCCAATTCATAAAGGCGATGAGATAGGCACGGTTAACTATATGGATGCTAATAACGAGGTGATTAAGAGTGCTCCTCTAGTGGCTCTGCATGATGTTGAGCAGGGTGGCTTCTTTAAGCGCATCATTGATTACATCCGTATGTTGTTTATTTAAAAGAGTTTTCCAAACTTAGACAGAGAGCAAAGGCGTCCAATAGAGATTTATGCAAAATACAATCATTCTCATTTGAAAGGTTGTATAAATGCAAAAGATCGTAATATGGGGCGCAGCCAGCGGCCTGGGCGCCGCTATGGTGGATTATTTTTCAGCTCAGGGTTTAGAGGCTATCGCGGTGGCTCGTGACCCAAGTAAGAATCCTGCGCTGGAAAACGTCGCTACTTTGACTTGTGATGCTACCAACAAGCAACTAGTTGAGGCGGCTGTCGATGCTATCCCGAGTGATGCTTGGGTAGTCTCGAGTATGGGTAGTTTTCAGTCAGATAATCCTGTGGACTATATAGGTCATAGGCACCTTATCGATGCGCTGCAGGCGAAAGGTGTGAATCGCTTTTTGCTTGTCACTTCTTTAGGCTGTGGTGACAGCTGGCAATATTTGTCAGACCGCGCCAAGCAGGTATTTGGCAACTCGGTACGCGAGAAATCACTGGCTGAATCTTGGCTTCAAACCAGCAATTTGGATTACACCATCCTTAGGCCGGGCGGTTTGAAAGATGGTGAGCCGAACCTACAAGGTGAACTGTCTCAGTATCAAGAAGTGCATGGCTCTATCAATCGCGGTGAGGTTGCTCGCTTGGTGCATCAACTTTTTGACGATGCAGAGAGTGTCGGTCAAATCTATGCCTGTGTAGAAAAGTCCGCTTAATCTGTTGTCACCTCATCCACTAATGACGAATACCATCCTGCCTAGCGCAGTTTGGAGATGACTCGCTCAGCTCTAAAATCCAGCTGTTTTGGATTTTGGAGCATTAACATGAGCGAACTTATTATTGAGGCCATTACTGTTCTGGGTACGGCAGCCTTTGCTTTATCTGCAGTTTTAGCGGCACTTAACAAGAGAGTCGATATCTTCTCTGTCATGGTATTGGGGATCGTCACTGCAGTCGGTGGTGGCACCATACGTGATTGTATTCTAAACGTGTCGGTATTCTGGTCCCAAGAGATCTCTTATATTACCATCGCCTGCATCGCCAGTATCTCGGGGTTTTTCTTATTTCCCCTTTTAAAGATGAGTTTGATTAACAAGCTCTATCTCTATATCGATGCCCTAGCTATCGCCATGTTCGGCATACAGGGTACAGAAAAGGCGTGGTCTCTTGGCTTTGGGCTGCCATTGGCGCCAGCCATCTTGGGGGTGATTACCGCCGTCGGTGGCGGTGTAGTGCGAGACAACCTTCTGCAAAGGCCATCACTTCTGCTTAGCAAGGAGCTCTATGCCATTCCGGTAGCACTTGGCTGTTTCTTGCATAGCCTGTTCCTATACTTTGCGCCTGAGCACTCTTATGTCAGTGCGCTCTTGTGTGCAGCGCTGGTGGTATACCTTAGACATCTCTCTATTCAAAAAAACGTCACAGTGCCTCAGTGGGCTATGCTCAATCGTGATGAATAGCGGTTTGTTTATCTTCATAGGCTCTCAAGAACTTGAGAGCCTTTTTTATGTCTGCTTGATTTATGACGAACTCTATCCGTCATATCGAATTGTTTGTAGGGCAATGCCAACACATATACTGGCCTCGATTTAAACAACAGACATCAGAGGTCACCATGACACTTTCTAAACTAAACCAATTTGAAAACGGCACCTTGTTTGAGACTGAGCAAGAGATGCTTTATGTACTGCAACTAAACGGCAGTTGGTATGAGATGGGCCGCCAATACGGCGCGCTAAGCAAAGAGCCTATGCAGGCGATGTACGATAAGATCGTTCAGCCAGAATTTGATAACGGGCTTATCTCCCAAGAAGAGGCGTTTGAGCTATTTGGCCGACGCGTATTTAAGTCTCTTTCTCTGCGTCGTAAACAGTATTTCCAAGGTGTAGCGGATGGCCTAGGTTGGCCTTTGGAAAAGGTAGTGGTTCTAGACCAAAGTGGTCCAATGGCTATCTATCTTGGCAAGCTTCACTCTTTCTCTGGCTGTACTTCGCTAACGACCTGGGGCGAGAACACACAACAAGGTCACACCTTAGTAGGTCGTAATATGGATTGGTCTGAGATCTTCCTAGATTTCCCAATCTTTGTAACCGTGTATAACCCAACCGATGGCTCAAACAGCGTAGTGAACGTGAGCTGGCCAGGTTGGCAGTGGTTGGTGACTGGCTTTAATGACAAAGGCGTATACACAGACCTTCACGACGGTACCTCTATGGGCGGTAATATTGTCTCCATTGAGAAGCCATCGTTCCTTAATTCAGTGTTTGATTTTATCTCGGAAAGTGATGATATTCAGGCGCTCAGTGCGCGTTTCCAAGCTGCGAAGACTGATGTTGCTGCCATCTGGATGCTAGCAGACAAAGGCCATGCGTGTGCTTATGAGAACACCATTCAAGAGAACCGCTTGCGCGTTGCAGACAAAGGCGCACAGTCCTTTATTACGGTGAACACCTTCCTAAATCCAGATTGGGGTTTGGGCCGACGTGAAACCCAGAGTTTTTCACTAAAACGCTTCGACAACCTCGCGGCTCGCCATGCTGAAAAGGCTGGAGATCTTAACACTGAGGTGATGCGCGATATCTTTGATATTCCTCTTTACAACCAAGATGGTAGCTTCAAGGAAA
Source organism: Vibrio ishigakensis (assembly GCF_024347675.1). Lineage (NCBI taxonomy): Bacteria > Pseudomonadati > Pseudomonadota > Gammaproteobacteria > Vibrionales > Vibrionaceae > Vibrio > Vibrio ishigakensis. The sequence continues at coordinate 824,965 of NZ_AP024881.1, forward strand.
ATGGCGGCGTAACCAAGCCAACAAACCAAGATGTAGATCTGACTAACTATCAGGTTGTGACTGACCTAGACGAGCAGCAGCTTTGGGTAAAACTGCCTGCGCTAGAGGGTGACTGGGCACATATTGATGTGAGAGCGCTGTTTGAACAGAAGGCTTAATACAGTGGAGGGCATGGAAGCCCTTAGTCCACCTGTAGAGAGCGAAAGTGCGCTATATAGTCATCAACCGCTTTAATAATTGATTTCTTCACAGTAAGAACCTGCTTTGAATGAGGGTTCCATAGAGCAAAAGAGAACTTGAAGCTCGCCTTCAGCTCCTTGACCTCGATAGGCTCCAGATGCTCGGTAATATAGGGAGATTCTGACAACACTCTCGGAAGCCAGGCCCACCCGAGATCAGACTGGATAAGTTTGATCGCAAGAGATAGCTGATCCACCTCTTCGTTATCAGCAGAAACCACCACCTTTTCTTTTAATCCATCGTGAGTAAACGCCCTAAGCACAAATTGGCGTGTGGTTCGCAGCGCTCGTAATGCTTCGTCCTCCGGCAAGCCCGATAATGCGCCGCCTTTTTTTACGAAGGGTAAGAACTCCATATGCCCAAGGAAGGTAGAATCCTTGCCATACATACCTTTTCCTTTATCGATATTAACTAAACCAAAGTGTACATCTCCAGAATCCAATCCTTCTTGTACCTGCGCTTTATTCATCACTAAGAAATTGACCTTCATGTTCGGAAAATCTTGCGCCAATTGCTCACGAATCAGTGCCAGTAGTCCGTGTGGGGTGACACTTGAATAGCCAATATTGACCCCTTCTAAGGTTCCGTAGGCGAGGCTTAAAGCAATTTTGTCAAAGATGTTCGATTGGTCGATTACCGACTTGGCGTAGTGATAAAGAAGCTCTCCTTCCTCGGTAGGGATAACCGAGCGACCGACGCGATCAAACAGCTCAACAGCGAGGATATCCTCGAGATTGGCAATTACCTGCCCTGTAGTAGTCCTATGTTTATTTAGCTTCGCCGCTGCACGGCTGAAAGACTGCTCTTCATAGACGGTGACAAATGCAGATAGCTGCTCGATGCTGAAACTCATATTAGATCATCCAACTCATTGATTTTTCGCTCAGTTTTAACACTAACACTTATATGTAGAAATGCCAGAACCCGCTCGTTTAACCAGCTAGGTTCCACTTCTATTTGCGTTTTTATTTTAGACTTTTAGATCTCTGATTCACTCATTTTCGCTTTAGTAATTGTCGTGCTTATTCTTTCAAATTCACTATATATGACGGATGTGGCTCGTCATATCGAAGTTCGAGTTTTTTCAGTAGTAGTTGAGAATGACCGCGTTAAGGAAGCAACAGAACTCAGGTTCATTTGTACAGGGGGTGCAATATACAAACACATATAGGTAATCAAAATGAAAAAACTCACGCAATTAACGCTGATACTGTCAGCACTTGGGATGGCTACGCCTGCAATGGCTGAAGAGTCAGAACCGAATCCATCAGATCTTACTGAGACTAGCACCTCCGCATATTTCGGTTTGAATAATCAGGGCAGCCTAAAGGGCTCTATCTCTGGAGACTTCAACTTTAGTGACAAGCAGACCGGTATGCTGACTATCGAGGGCACTATGGACCGTGATGGTCATTACTCTGATAGTCGATTGCAATATTTCCATGTGTTCTCGACCACCAACCGCGTCGTACCAAGGGCGGCAGTATCGTTAGATATTATCGACAACGACATGTTTACCTCTGCATCTCTAGGGGGCGTTTTGGCGATTAACCCAGGTGTTGATGGCTTGCAGATCTTTCCTCGAGTGGGTGTACTTGCAGGTGAATACTCTGACGCATCGGTTACGGCATTCGATGCTCAAGACAGCGAGGCATATGGTGTGTCCGGTGCACTTTATATGATGTACACCATAGGTAAAGACGGCACCTATATCGGCGCTTGGCCTGAATACAACTACCTCGATGGTGATATAGAAACGTCGCTCTTGAAATCAACCGTCATGATTGCCACTCCATTCTCCAAAGATAAGACTCGCTGGGGCCAGCTTAGAATCGATAACACCTCTGGTTACATGAAGACTAGCCAACAATCTTTAGATATCGATGACACCGTGGTGTGGGCGAACTACAAGTTCTATTTTTAAGCTTGTAGTTACTACTGGTAGTTGTAAAAAAACAGCCGCTGAAGCGGCTGTTTTACTTTTACTCTACGCAGTTCCAGGAACCTGCATCGATTGAGTTGATCCAGTCTCGAATAAGGGCAACCCCTTCTTTATGAACCACATGACGACCTAGCTCTGGCATCATGTTGCCGTTATCAACATTGATGCGGTAGTGAAGCACTGAGTTGTCTGCATCTCCCGGTACGATTACGTAAGGTGATGGCCCTTTGTGGAAGGTGATGCCTCGAGCACAGATACCCATCTGGTCGATGCCGTCTCTCCAGTATTCAAATTTGAATGGGTTACTGGCTGCTTTACCCTCGGTGCGGTGACAGTGAGCACAGTTAACATCTAGGTACGCCTTCGCATAATCAAGGAGCTCATCATCGGTTAGATTGCTCGCACCAGACTCCGTGTCAAACACAGGGGTCTTAGGCAGGTTCTCCGGTGTATTTGGCAGAGCCGCGTTGAATAGGCCTAGGGTTTCCCAGTGGGTCAGTTGGTTGGAACCACTCACTGTTGCTTGTACGCTATTAAGGTTGCGAGTCTTAGGCCCGATTGGTGAGAAGCCTTTTGGTTGTGTGCTTCCCACAGGGTCAGCAACATCGGCTTCCACCTTGTGGCATAGGGTACATTCGTTACGGCTCGGCACCTCGTAGGTGAAGCTTAGTGTCTCTCCATCGTGAACAATGCTACGCTCGAACGGAACCGATACTGCAGTTAATTGCGCGTCAGTTTTATCCTCGTTCCATACATAAGGCAGTGCCACCCAACCACTGGTGCGATGGATCAATAGACGAGTCTCGATGAGCTCTTCATTTTGACCGCGAGCGTTGGTGGTATTGCTTGGCAACACAAAGGTTTTGATGAGCACTGTGCCAACAGGGAAATCAAACACCTCTTGTTCACGATAACCCGCAGAAACGCCGTCTGGCATAACTACAAAGCGGTATTTGCGAGAATAATCCGTAAATAGCTCAACGTTCATCTCATACAAAGTTCCTTTCGCTGACGCATCTAGGTTCAGGTTCTGGGTTGGGTCTTTCGCGTCCTTGAACAGATTGTAGTGAGACAAACTGGTGCAGTTTTCACCATATGATGCGCTCTCACGGGTAATTGCATCCCAGTTAATGCCGTTTACATCTGTGGTACACAGGTCATTACCGACTATGCCGTTAGGGATGTTTGGTGTATTGGAAGCTGAGTCGTCTTGTTCCTCTTGGTTGATGCCATATTCCACTCCATTGATGGTGACAGTGTTTGGCTCAAGAGAAACCTTAGAGTCACAGCCTGCAGTGAGCAGTGTTTTTTGCTCTTGTTCAAACAGGAAGTCGGCATTAGCGCTATTCTCGGCATAGCGCAGGATTCCCATTGGATCAGTGTTGTCGACGAGAACACCCACACTAGCGCCATTGTTTACCAAGCAGTTGCTGTCTTGTTCGGTGAAGTTAGTCAGGTAATCCCAGTTGTTGCTTTGGGTCATGCCATTTAAAGCATCACGAAGGGGAGCAAACATCTGAGAGCGAATCAAGGACTCACCCGCGCCGTCGTAGAACATGGCAGGGAAGGCTTGATGCTCTAGGGTATAAGCAAGGATCATATCCTCAATCAAAGAGCCGTTAGGGTTGGCTCCGACATTGGTGACCTTGTTGTCGTGTAGATACATATTGGTTGGAACTGGGTTCCAGCCGTTCATTACTGCGTTGCCCTCAGAAGTACCATTAAGTGGACTGTAGGCCTCAGGGTTATCATTTACTAGCAGATAACTAGTCATCGCCAGCGCCATCGAGTCGTGATTTTCTATAGTGTTATTAAAGAACTCACTGTTGCGACCAGAGAGTACAACAATACCCGTACCCGGTGGCACGATGCCGACCACGCCACAGCCTCCAAGTCCATTTTCACAGGTAGTATCGACATAGTTCACTAGGTTGTTGTCACGAATAACGTTGTCGAACACGCGCACGTCATCAATCAAACGGCCTATGGTGGTTGCTCCTGGAAGGTCAAACAGCAACACGCCACCTGTGTTACCTATCGCTAGGTTTTGGTACACATCCACATTGGAGCTGTTCTCAATCTCGATACCGGCAATGTTCTTCTCGGCAACGTTTCGGCGAATTACTGCACCTATGGTTTGGCCTACATAGATACCCGCATCGGCACTGCCGTAGGACCAAGTATCCTCAATCAAGACATTCTGCGATTTAACCGGATAAATACCATAGGTGCCGCGAAGGTTACCGTTCTCATCGCGCGCCCGGGGAACCTCCATCCACACCGTTGAGACGTCACGCATTATGATGCCTTCAACGCCATCGGCTTTGATGCCGTTCTTAGAGGCTTCGGCCACCTGCAGGTCTTCAATTGTGATGTTAGAGCCACCACTGATGGCAATGCCGTCTTTACCGTCGACATTACTAAAGTCGAGATAGGTTTTATCTATGCCCGCACCGCGAAGAACTAGGTTGTTTTTGGAGTCGATGGTGAGCTGATTATTCATTTTAAAACAGCCAGCAGGTAGAGTAACTACGCTGTTATCCTCGGCAAGTTCCACCAGATTCTCAATGGCAGTAACTTCTTCTGGGCTGGCCCATTCTTGGCCATCACCGCACATAACCGGTTCGCCATAGCTGGAGAGCTCATAGCTGGTGGAGGTATTGGGTTCGTCATAGTCCTCGCTATTACAGGCCACTAGCATTGCGGAGCTGATGGCGGTAGCGATAACCGTTTTGTAAATTCCATTCATCATAATTCTTCCCTGTAACTAAACTTGATGTCGCTATGAACGGCTAAAACGTGTGGTTATATTGGATGCCATATACATAGGCATCACCCTTGGTGCGCAGTGGTATGTCCACACCAGGTAAGGAATCCGGCTCTAGTGGTTCAGTGAAGGTATTCTCTTCACCGTTTACGAAGGTAAACCCAAGATCAAGACGGCTGTTTGGAGTAAAGGCATAGGTTGCCCCCACGCTATAGTTGATGCGGTCTGTATCTGGGAGGCTAATACTTGGGTCATTGACGTTGGGTGTCTCGTCATAAGCGACGCCAGCACGAAGTGTAAATGCCGAAGTTAGGTTATAGGTAGCGCCGATAGCGTACTTAAACGAGTTGTCGAAGTTCTCGTCTTTTTGCAGCACTTCTTGTCCATCAACCGTGGCCTTTAGCTCCTCAAATACATCCCACCCCACCATCATGACGCTGTAGTGAAGGGCGAAACTGTTTGACAGTTGATGGAAACCAGAAAACTCCGCAATGCTTGGCAGGTTGAGGGTAAGGTCACCAGAGCGAGTTTCCCCAGGCATGATGATGGCGCTAGGTACATCAGAGGTGTAATCGCCATCGAACTCTACATCAACCTTGGAGCGATAGCTCAAACCAAATCTGTGGTTCTCATTGATCTCCCAAAGGGCACCGAGGTTGAATCCGTAGCCCCAACCATCGCCACCCAAAGAGCGAGCGATATCAGAGCGAGCGAAGTTTGTTCCATTCTCAAGGTTGGAGGCATCAGCCAAGATACCTAAGGTGCGCACTACCTTGGCTTTACCATAGACAACGCTTGCACCAGCGCCGACACTCCACTGATCATTGATTCGATAAGCAATGTTAGGGTTAAAGTTGATGGTCTCGAGAGTGGTTTCTCCACCGATAGGACCGGCTAAGTAGTCGGCCGGATACTTTGTTGAAAGGCCAAAGTCGGTAAACACAGCCAGCCCCCATGACCAGGATTCATTGATAGGACCTGCCAGATAGAAAGAGGGGATGACTACATCATCAACTACATCATTATTGGTTAGCTGATTGTTGAAACTAGCATCAGTAGTGTTACCCGTAGCCTTAACCTCAGCATCGACATAAGCCGCACCAAGGGATAGCTCATACGAATCGAATCGAGTAATTGCGGCTGCGTTGTGAGCCATAACCGATGAGCCATCGGCTATGGCGGCTTCACCGGCATTGGCCCTACCGAGACCAGCGGCTGAATGTTCAGTTAATTGAAACCCAGCAGAGTGAACAGCTGGAGCGCTGAAGGCCATGGTGATGGCCAAAGAGAGTGCAGTATTTCGTGACTTCAAATCCACAATGTAACTCCATGTACGACAGTAATGCGTTCTATCCTTAGCGACACTGTTTAAGTGCCCGCACGCCATGCTGATTGATGTATCAATAAATATGCGCACCAAGATACATTAGAGTTGTTTAACCTATCTGTAACAAAATGTTCACAAAAGTGTTATGTGAGTCTCATATAGATTTGAATGATGTTTTTATGGTTAATTATATGATTTATATGGCTAAATTAGATAAATTAAAACAAGTGTTTATTTTGTAGACCTGTAAACTAATGTGGTGAAGCACTAGTTTCAAATGTTGCTCATATGTATTCATTGTGTGAATATTTATTATCGAAAGCCCCTGTTTTTATTCGGGATAATAGGTAATTTAGAGTGATCCTCCTACCAGTTGTCTATTTTGTATGACAATTGGACGTGATTTATTTCTTCATAGTAAGATGGTGCACCATATAACCATATTATTTTTGTGGTTAACTAAGAAGAAAAAGAAAAAAGTTCATCGAAGTGAACACAAGTGTGCCTAGGAGGCTCCCATGGTCCAGATTGTGATAGACGGTAAGTATCGAGTAGTGGAAGAAGGACTGACACTGCTTGAGGCCGCTCAGGTGTGTGGTGTAGAGATCCCCTCTCTTTGCGGCGCAAATAAAACCGACGAGAAAGTTCCCTGTGATCTCTGCGTTGTAGAGGTTGAAAGTGGCGGTATTCAACGCTCGTGCGAATTAGATGTGTATCAGGGGCTGAGTGTGGTAACTCATTCTGAATATCTTAGCGCACATCGAAAGAAAGCCCTCGACCGCATCATGACTGACCACTATGCGGACTGCGAGGCTCCCTGCAAAACGGCGTGTCCAGCTGGTGTCGACATTCAGTCTTATCTCTATCACATCTCTCAAAATGATCATCAAAAAGCCATCGAGGTGATCAAACGCACCTTACCTATGCCTCTCTCTATTGGTCGTGTGTGTCCTGCATTCTGCGAGACAGAATGCCGCCGAGGTTTGGTGGATGACTCGATCGCTATTCGCCAGCTAAAGCGCCATGCAGCGGATGCGGACCTCGAGGCTCAAGAAGCCTATATGCCACAGAAAAAAGCCGATAAAAATAAGCACATTGCCATTGTGGGAAGTGGACCGGGTGGATTGACTGCAGGTTATTATCTATCCAATGAGGGCTATGAGGTCACTGTATTCGAGTCTATGCCACACGCTGGTGGTTGGCTTCGTTACGGCATCCCTGAATATCGACTGCCTAAGAGCATTCTCGATAAAGAGATAGAGCTGATGTGCCGTAATGGTATGCAGATCGAGTGTGGCAAAAAGCTGGGGGAGGATATTACTCTTTCTTCGCTCAGTGAGAAGTATGACGCTGTCTGTCTCGCCGTTGGCGCATCAAAGGCAGTAGAGATGAACTATGCAGGTAGCGACCTAGATGGCTGCTACCTAGGGGTGGATTATCTTAAGGATTATGTCACTGACAAAAACTATCTGACCGGTAAAAAGGTCGCAGTCATAGGTGGCGGTAACACGGCGATTGATTGCGCCCGAACTGCAGTACGTGACGGTGCCGATACTACGCTTATCTATCGACGTACCCGTGCCGAGATGCCCGCGGAAGACTACGAGATTGAAGAGGCAGAGCACGAGGGAGTTAAGTTTCACTTTTTGACTAACCCTGCGGAGAATATTGCAGGCAGTGATGGCCGCGTCGAGGCGATTCGTCTTGAGAAGATGGAGCTAGGACCTGCGGATGCCTCTGGTCGACGCAGCCCGAAGGCAACCGGTGAGTTCTTTACCGAAGCCTTTGATACAGTGATAGCTGCGGTATCACAAAAACCGGATCTTAGCTTTATGCAAGATGAGCCAGTGGAAATCCCGCTGACTCGCTGGAATACCGCCGATGTAAACCCTGACACCATGCATACTGGTAGTGGCAATATCTTTAGTATTGGCGATTTTAGGCGTGGTCCTGCGACTGCAGTTGAGGCGGTCGCCGATGGGCGTGTGGTGGCTGAAGCCATAGACAGATTCTTCGATGGGGATATGGAAAACATTCCAGTCACTCCGTTCAATGCGCGCAAGGGTAAGGCTCTAAAGCAGGTAGACTCGGCTCAGTTTGAAAACATTCAGAAAGTTGCGCGCAAGCTCATGCCTGAGCTGAGCAGTGCTCAGCGTGAGCAGAGTTTTGCTGAGGTAGAGCTTGGTTTCGACAATGCTGAAGCTATGGCTGAAGCGGCGAGGTGTCTAGAGTGTGGCTGTCAGGCGAATACTAACTGCGACCTACGCGATTATTCTACTGAATATGGTGCAAGCCAGACCAATATAGAGATTAAATCTGATTGTGATTGGCAAGCTATCCGCAACAGTGACACTAGACAAAAATTCAGTGTAGATAACAGCTCAGAGTTTATCGTGTTTGATGCCAACCGCTGTATCAGCTGTGGTCAGTGCGTGCAGGCGTGTCGTGAACAGTCGGTTCATGGCGTGCTGAGCTTTATGAGCAATAAAGATGGCAGACCTGGCTCTAGACCTGAGTGTCGTCCTAGTTTTGGTCCGAATCAAACCTTAATGGGGGATTCAGCTTGTGTGCAGTGCGGTGCTTGTATTCAGGTCTGCCCCACTGGCGCTATGATGGATGGTCGCGACCGTGCCCAAGGTCGCATCGAAAACCTTAAGGTGGTGGATACCATCTGCACCTACTGCGGAGTGGGCTGTAAGGTCTCTATGCATGTGGATGAAGATGCTAACCAGATCCGCTACGTGAAGGGAGGCGATTCACCGGTCAACGAGGGTATGCTGTGTGTTAAAGGTCGCTTTGGCTTTGATTTCATTGGCAGTGACGAGCGCCTTACGACGCCCCTGATCCGCAAAGACGGTTGGCTTCAGCCGGCTTCTTGGGAAGAGGCGATAGAGCTGGTGGCAAGCAAGTTCACTTCTATCAAACAAAGCTTTGGTGGTAACGCGCTTGCGGGCTTCTCTTCGGCTAAAACTACTAACGAAGATAACTATGCCTTCCAGAAGTTTGTTCGCCGAGAGCTAGGTACTAACAATGTCGATCACTGCGCTCGTCTTTGTCACGCTTCAACTGTAACTGGACTTGAAGCGTCGCTAGGTAGCGGTGCTATGACCAATGACATACCGAGTATAAAGCACTCTGATGTCATCTTTGTTATTGGCTCTGACACCACAGCGGCACACCCGATCATCGCATCACACATTAAGCAAGCGGTTCGCCATCATGGAGCTAGGCTGATTGTTGCTGACCCTAAGCGTATCGAACTGGCTGATCATGCAGAGCTTTATATGGCGCAGCGACCTGGAACTGATGTAATGCTGATAAACGGTGTAATGCAGCAGATCATCAAGAACGGTTGGTATGACAGGGAGTATATCGAAGAGCGTGTAGACGGCTTCGATACCTTGCTACAAGAGGTGATGTCTCCAAGCTATGCCCTAGATAAGGTTGAGCTAGTTACAGGTATCAAGGCAGAAGATATTTTCGCTATGGCGCGCACCATAGGCACCGCAAAACGCACCGCCGTTTATTATGCGATGGGCATTACCCAGCACACTACGGGTCACGACAATGTACGCTCTATCGCGAACCTGCAAATGCTGTGCGGTAACATCGGCATTGAGGGGGGCGGTATTAACCCACTGCGTGGTCAGTCGAATGTGCAAGGCGCGTGTGATATGGGAGCCCTACCGAACAATTTCCCTGGCTATCAAAAGGTCTACAACCCTCTAGTGCATCAGAAGTTTGCCATCGAATGGGATGCGCCAAATCTACCAACAGAAACGGGCTTAACCCTTACTGAGATTATCGATGCCGCCTGCAAGCGTGAAGTACGTGGCTTGTACGTGATGGGGGAGAACCCAGTATTGAGCGACCCTGATCAGGCGCACGTGCTAGAAGGGCTAGAGGCGCTAGATTTCTTGGTAGTTCAAGATATCTTCCTCACCGAGACGGCTCAATATGCCGATGTGGTATTACCCTCATGTTCATTTGCTGAAAAGGCAGGACACTTTACCAATACCGAGCGCCGCGTGCAGAGACTCAACCCTGTGGTTAATCCACCAGGGGAAGCACGCGAGGATTGGATGATCATCCAAGACATCGCTAAGGCAATGGGTAGCGATTGGGGTTATCGACATGTTAGCGAAATCACCAATGAGATCACTCGCGTGACACCTCAGTATGCAGGTCTGAGATGGGAAGCGATCCCTGCGCATGGGATGCAGTGGCCAAGCAACAAGAATAACCCGCAGGGCACACGTATCATGCACAAGACCCAGTTCACCCGTGGTCGCGGTCAGATGGAAGCGATCCCCTTTAGGTATGCAGCTGAACTCCCGGACGAAGAATATCCGCTAATCCTAACCACAGGCCGTATCCTAGAGCAGTTCCACACCGGAACCATGACTCGCAAGACCAAAGGCCTAGATAAACTGGCGGGTCCTCGAGCCATGATAAGCGTGGCAGATGCAGAAGAGCTAGGTATTGGTAATGGTGATATGCTGACGGTTTCAACCCGCAGGGGTAGTATCGATATCGCCGCCTTTGTGACTAAGCGAATTCAAACTGGTGTGGTGTTTATTCCATTCCACTTTGTGGAATCACCAGTAAACAGACTGACGAATACTGCGAAAGATCCCCATGCCAAGATACCTGAGTTTAAGGTGGCTGCGGTTAGGGTAGAGCGGAAAGTTGCTGAACAAGTTTAAATGTGTAGAGCCAGAGTCGAAGGACTCTGGTTTTTTTAGTTCTAGATGAGTTTCATATCGGTAATGCAGGTAAGATCGGTCTTACCGGTTGCCAGTGTTTTTCTGGCTTCTTTTCCCTTGTAATGAATTACGACAGTTAGGTTTTTCTTATCTTTCGGTAACCAGAGATCCACAAAACCATTTGGGTTAGTGGTCATCATCTTCTGCATTAGTTGTTTATGATTAGACTCGTCATAGACGGTCACGCCTACCTTTACTCCCTTTAACTCTCGAGTACAGCCTGTAGCGACGTGGAAATCGCAAGGATGGGAGTGATTGATATAGGGGGCGATAGAAATAGGGTGTTTATCTGTAATTGGGATATTGGCGTGGCTACCATCGGCAAAATTAGCAGTGATATAGGTTGGGAAGATCTGCACGCTAGCTTGGTTTGAACCATACCACTGGTTGGCTTGCACAAGTGCCTGCTCAGGCGTAAGTTTTTCAAACTCACTGCCTTGGCTAGCAAGGGCACTGAAACTAGCCAAAAGCATAACCCCAGCGACTAATTTGTTTATTGCCTTCATCTTTATTCCTCAATTTCGTATCTGATATTGAGGAGCTTAAGACCTATGACCTGCACCTAGGTCAACAATAAATGCCGGCTATTTTGCGATGGGCTGAACTGGGGTGGGTTCTTCTTGGGTTTTGTCGTCTTCGACTTTTTTAACAATCCAGTGGACTGTTTTTGTTAGATAAAGTTTATTGGTTTCTCGCTGACACCAGCTTTTCGAGAGTTTACGGCGATTGAACTCACTACCGATAGCGGCTTTGGTTTGGTTGGTGGCACGATTGTAATAGAGGGTGTCACACAGTTGCAGGTTAGTCATGTACTGTGGATAGACGTTAACCGAAGAGGTATTAACGTTTAATGCCTTTGATTGGTTATGTGTACAGCCGGCTAAAGCCAGAAAAGACAAAAGAATAGCGCTCTTTTTCATTATTAATATCGACAAGGTCGGGAGCAAAAGTGAGCCTATTATAAGCGCTAGAAATGGGTTTGTATGTCAATTTTGCAACAGGGAGTAACACCGAGCAAAAACTCGGTGTCATCGATTAAATACCAGAGAAGGTGTGGCTATAAGACAGGATAATCTTTTGATCTGAACCATAGTCGTTATCCATGACCAAACCAAATAAACTAATAGAATCTTTTGGTGTGAAGTTGTAGCCAAGACCGGCACCCAACCAATAGCCAAAATAGTCATCAGAGCCCATAGATACACCGGCAAAGGTGAGGGTAGTGAACTCTTTGTTGATAGGTTTTAATGCGAAGTAGCCAACGTATCCACCGGTACTGTCGCTAGGATGGAGTACATATGGGTTGGACGGGTCGAATTCAGGGTCTCCAGCATCTAGCGGGCGCTCACCATCGGTATAGTTAAAACCAGCCATAGGGAAGATCTGCCAGCCTGCCGGCTCGAAACCAAACTCAGATAGAGGTACAAAGGTGCCTACGCTGTAGTTGTTGTAGTTGGAGCCGTCGTCGTACTCGCTCTTTCCGAAGTTGAAGTTGACGATACCAAAATCAAATAGCCAAGAACCACCCAAGCTCCACTCTTGTGTCTCGGGATGATAGCGAGCGTTAATCTTCTGTGCTTCACTTAGACCAATGGAGCCAGAAATGGCATATCCAAAGTCTTCCGTTTCAAAGTTATAATCGCCACCGATCCCCAACTTGGTCATAACACGTGTGGGGTCGTTCGCATCCTTGTTCTCGTTATCATAGATATCCCTTTTCTCTGCAGTTTGTTTTTTGTTGTCAGCCATCTCTTCGGCCAACACATGCATAGAGGTTGGGCTCAGAAGTAGTGCAACAAGGCTTTTAGAAACTAATTTTTGCATTGAGGGATGGACTCCGAATAAAGCACTAAAGGGGAATAGGCATGGGTTTCAGTGAGTAGACTGAGACCGCAGGGGAGTCTAATGATTGGCGAGATAGAGGTCTATTGACCAATGCTTATATCAGATACAAGCATTGGTTATATCCTAGCTTGTATCTGATGTTTGCGTTTATACAATTCGCAGACTTTAAGTACTAAAACTACTGGCACTTAGTGAGCAATATAGAATATGGCTCACCGCTGTCTTTGAATTCTAAGCTCCACAGATATTTACCTGCTTCTTTAATTTCAACTTTTGTGTCCGTGCCGTATCCGCCATAGGTTAGTTTGTTTAATTGGCCAACGGTTAGACTCTTGCCCTCAGCGGTAAACTGCGGCTTCCACTGATCAGCAGCATATTGCATTTTATAGTCACCGGCAGCCTCTTCGATGACGATCTGGTAGATGTTATTTCCTTTGTATGCCAATTTCCGCTCTGCGACATGCTTCCAATTTGCTCTAGGGAAACTACCGACCACATAGATTTCTTTAGACAGTGGACCAGCCTCTGCTGAGTTAGGAAGGCTGCAATCGGACATCAATTCCATGTTTGCAGTAGTAAAGGCTGGAGCAGTCATTGCTTCTTCTTGAGTTACGGTCTCATTTGGTGCTGATGAACAAGCGGATAAAACAGATACAGCTGCAAGGGTGCAAGCCGTATTTAGAATGATTTTTTTCACGTTATTTCCTTATTTTATTATTCGATTCAGAACTAATTAAAATTAGAACTGCATCTATCATGAGCTTAAAGTGTCGGGAATTTAAATATCTGAACTGTAATATGTGAAAAAGATAACTAAATGTGCAAAAGAGAAACTGAAAGGCCTGACTCCGATAGAATATCGAAACCAGGCCTTGAAAGTCGCTTAAGAGAAATGTCTAACTTTAAGGGGGCACTTCAATATACAGGCAAGGTACCCTAAAACGAAAAAACCCTAGCATTTCTGCTAGGGTTTCTAATGTGGCGGAGAGATAGGGATTTGAACCCTAGAACCGCTATTAACGGTTGCCGGTTTTCAAGACCGGTGCTTTCGACCACTCAGCCATCTCTCCGTGTGGGCGCTATAATATAAAGCCCTACCAAACTTGTAAACCCCTAATTTGTTTAAGTGATTACTTTGTAGTCGAACGAACGGAAATAGCCTTAAAAAAACAAAAGGAGCCAATGGCTCCTTTATAAATTCTATGGTCGGACTGACAGGATTTGAACCTGCGACCCCCCGCCCCCCAGGCGGATGCGCTACCAAGCTGCGCTACAGTCCGTATTAATGGTTGTCGTAGAAACGCTTAGTTTCAGACAGGCCTTGCATTATAACGGACAGCTTTGGTTTCGCCTCGCGGTCACGACGATAGTTGTGATCGTAAACCTTGTAGTTGCCATACTTGTCTAGCACAGTGATGTCATTGCTTGAGATAAGCGCGAACTCACGAGCATCTCCAGCCATGGTCCAGCGACGGCGGCTATCATCAAATAGGTTCTTACCACTACTAAAGTCAACTGGGTTAGAGGTCACACCAAGCAGGTCTTGCATCAGGGTTACCGACAAATCGAAGTGGCTGGTCACGTGATCCCATGTGTGTGCTGGCTTGTTCGGCCAATGCACTATCATAGGCACATGTAGCTGATACTTACTGTAGTTAGTATTTGCGCCCCAGCTGTTGGTGCGAGTCTCATTAAACTCCCAACCGTGGTCTGAGGTCACCACAACTACGGTGTTATCCATAATGCCTTTCTGCTCAAGAGTTTGCAGAACTTGCTCGATAGAATCATCTACCTTAGTTGCGCTACTGTCATAGGCAGAGCGGAGGCGATCGCTAGCATTACTGGTCGCGGAATCAGAAACATTGTCTTCAAAGTCACGCATCTCACTCAGCTGAAGGATGCTAAACCAAGTGCTTTTACGCTTGTTCACCCAGTTTTCCCAGTTAGCTAATGCGCTGGTATCACTTGGATTCTTGGACTCAAAAACATACTTCTGGAACGGCTCAAGAACCACGTCTTGATAAACCGATGCGTCGAAGTTATCACCGCTAAAGAAGCCTAGCTTGTAGTTGCGATACTCAAGCTGCTCCATAAAGATCGGCGGCGTCTCGTGGTAACGCATGTTGGCAACATAGGTCGCAGGGATACCGTAGAAGAGACCGAACGCACCCATGTTGTCGTTACCCGAACTAAAGTGATGGGTAAAGTTTTGGTTTTCAGCTGCGAAGTTGCTGAGGTTTGGCATCACATCTTTATTGACCGTATCAGCGCGCAAGTTATCGACCACTAGCACTAACAAGTTGTAATCCTTGCTCTTCTTCTTGTTCACCAGAAGGGTCTCTAGCGGATAGGTCAATACCTCGGTATTGGCTTCACCTCTTTCCACACGCTGTTGATACTCTTCTCTATCAAGCCAGCCTTGACGCTCCAAGAAACTTTTCGCCGTCATAGGATACGAGAGCGGGAAGTTGGCTCTCTGGCTAGTGATAGGGTTATAGAAGGTTGCATCAGCCCAGATGTAAACAAGGTGACTGAAGATAAAGGCAACAAAGAATACTCCCGCAATAGGGCGACCGATACGCTTGTGAGAGAGTTTTCTTTGCTTGCGCCAAACCCACTCTGCAAGAGCGAGTTCAACGATAAAGATGATAGGAACTAGGACGAACAGATATTGCCATTTAGCATTAATGGCACTCTTGTCGTCACTGAGTAACAACTCCCACACAATAGGGTTCAAGTGAAGATTGAGTTCTTCGTATGCCTGTGTATCTAGGAGAAGTACGGTTAAGCCAGCGGTAGAGGCAAGCACACCCACGATCCTAAACAGCTTGTAGTTAGGGATCAAAAAGGTGAGCGGGAAGAGCAGAAGCACATAGAGTGCAAAGATCAGGAAGCCGAAGTGTCCCACCCATGAGGAGAACAAGTAGACTTGACCAACAAAGCTGTCAGGCCAAGGAGACTCGGCGATATAGCGCGTGCCTATCAACATGGCGATGATGACGTTGAAGAAACTGAACCAGTGTCCCCAACTCACTAGCCTAGAAACGCGTTCTGCGTATGAGTTACCGCTGTTTACCATGAAATTCGGTTCTTATATTTCGGCTTAGTCTTCTACAGACGCAATCAGCGCGTTAGCAAAAGTTTTTGCGATGGCCTTTCTTTGGCCTTTGGCAACGTTTTGATTTAGAACGTTAGTCGCGATATTACCTACCAGCATCAAGCTCAACTCTGGCGTCGACTCGTGCTTGTCTAGCACGGCTGCGATCTCTGCCAGCATGGTTTCAACTTTTTCGTCACTGTATTTTGATGTAATAGGCATAATTACTCTGCTAATGATAGTGGATTCGGCATATGATAACCTACTCTCGTTTATAACTGAAAGCACAAGAGATAGAAATCTCCCATGAGTTTACAATTATCTAATGTCATTTTACATCAATTAGTTAAAGATGCAGACCAACAACTTGAGGTCAAGTTTCGTGAATCAGCGTTGACTAATGATGCTTCTTCGGAAAGTTTAGTCGCTGAGTTGCACAGAGTGTTCAACGCAAAGGCGGGCAAGGGTTTTGGCTCATTTGGAGAAGAGAGCGAGTTCCAAGGCTGGCTGAATGAGATGCTTGCACAAGACCTAGGCTTTTACACTTTCTCACAAAATAGTGCCAAGCGTTTGGTCTCTGAGATCGCTAAGTACTCTTTCGCGGAAGAAGGCTTTTTGATTCTGGCGCACTATCAATCTTTGGCGACAGACTATCTGTTTATTGGTCTACTGCCATCGAATGAGAGCTTAAAGATTACTGAAGGTCTTGAGATTAGCGCTACCGATTATCTAGATATCGCTAAGATGGACATTGCTGCCCGCGTTGATCTTTCTACCTATGAAACCGACAGAGAATCAAACCGCTATCTAACCTATGTGAAAGGCCGCGTAGGCCGTAAGGTTGCCGACTTTTTCTTAGACTTTTTGCAGGCTGAGACTGGTTTAGATACTAAACAGCAAAACCTAGTACTGATGCAGGCGGTAGAGGACTTTGTTTCAGACGCTAAGTTTGAAAAAGACGAAGCCGACTCTTATCGCAAGCAGGTAGCAGATTACTGCAATGAGCAGATCAAATCGGGCGATGAGGTAGAGGTTGCTGAGCTTTCCGCTGAACTTCCAAAGAGCCATGAAGGCACTAGTTTTTCTGAGTTCACAGAGGAACAGGGCTATGAGCTTGAAGAAAGCTTCCCTGGTGATAGAGCTACCGTGCGCAAGCTAACTAAGTTTGTTGGCGCTGGTGGTGGTCTGAATATCAGCTTTGACTCATTGCTAATGGGCGAGCGTGTCTTCTACGACCCAGAAACTGACACCTTGACTATCAAAGGTACTCCGCCGAACCTAAGGGACCAACTGACCCGCAAAGGTTAGTGGAAACTAGTAAAAACAATGGTTTAGACAAACGCAGCCCCTAGGGTTGCGTTTTTTTTACGCTTAGTGAATAAAATCGCTTGTCATTTGCTGCTCAATTTTTTAAATATGGGGGTACTTAAAATTTTTATGCTAGTGCAGTGGGTCTGTGTTAGTACACCAAGTACATGGAGTAAATGATGATGCGAGTAGGTTTAGTTGGCTGGCGCGGCATGGTGGGTTCTGTCCTGATGCAGCGTATGGTAGAAGAGCGTGATTTCGATTTGATCGAGCCTGTATTTTACAGCACCTCTCAAGTGGGTATCCCAGCCCCAGTGTTTATGGGTAAAGATGCAGGTAATCTGCAAGATGCTTACGACATCGAAAGCCTAAAACAGCTAGACGCTATCATCACCTGTCAGGGTGGCAGCTACACAGAGCGTGTATACCCTGCACTAAAGCAAGCGGGTTGGAAAGGCTATTGGATTGATGCGGCATCGACTCTGCGTATGGACAAAGACTCCATCATCACCCTAGACCCAGTGAACCTTGCGCAAATTCAGCAAGGCATTCACTCAGGCACAACTACCTTCGTTGGCGGTAACTGCACAGTGAGCCTGATGCTGATGGCACTTGGCGGCCTATATGAGAAAGGCCTAGTTGAGTGGATGAGCGCAATGACCTATCAAGCCGCTTCTGGTGCTGGTGCGAAGAACATGCGTGAGCTTATCTCACAAATGGGCGTCATCAAGGAATCAGTAGCGACAGAGCTAGCAGACCCAGCAACCTCTATTCTAGATATCGACCGTAAGGTAGCAGAAACCATCCGCGGTGATGGCTTCCCAATCGACCAGTTCGGTGCACCTCTAGCTGGCTCTCTGATCCCATGGATCGACGTTAAGCGTGAAAACGGCCAGAGTAAAGAAGAGTGGAAAGCGGGCGTTGAAGCGAACAAAATCCTTGGATTAGATGGCAACCCAATCGCTATCGATGGTACTTGTGTGCGTATCGGCGCAATGCGTTGTCACGCTCAGGCGCTAACTATCAAGCTGAAGCAAGATGTGCCTATGGACGAGATTGAAGAGATGATCGGCACTCACAATGACTGGGTTAAGGTTATCCCGAACGAGCGTGACATCACGGCTCAAGAGCTAACTCCAGCTAAAGTAACTGGCACCATGTCTGTACCTGTAGGTCGTCTTCGTAAGATGGCGATGGGTAATGATTTCCTAAATGCTTTCACCGTAGGAGACCAACTGCTTTGGGGCGCGGCAGAGCCACTTCGTCGTACCCTACGCATCATCCTTGCTGAGAAGTAATATAAACAGCTATATAAATTTAGAAAGCCAGCGCAATGTCGCTGGCTTTTTCGTTTAAATTTAGACACTTATCAGGTGACTAAAGTGTTATCTTAATGCAGTTTTTTTCATAACTCGATGGATTGAGATGCTTAATAAAATCACCAAACTTTTCCCCTTTTGGGCATTGTTGTTTGCCCTTATCGCCTTCTTCGCCCCAAGCACCTTTGTCGGCTTCAAAACCGCCATAGTTCCTTTGCTTATTATTATCATGTTAGCGATGGGACTTACCTTACAACCGAAAGACTTTGTCAACGTGGTAGCTAATCGTAAAGCCGTGACCATCGGCGTTATTTTGCAGTTTACCATCATGCCTTTGGTTGCTTTGCTGATAAGTATGATTCTTGGTTTCGATGCCGAACTCACCGTCGGCATGGTGCTGGTGGGCAGCGTTGCTGGTGGCACTTCCTCTAACGTTATGTGCTATCTAGCTAAAGGTGATGTGGCGCTTTCTATCACTATGACGGCTATCTCGACACTGCTTGGTGTTCTGCTTACCCCACTATTAGTTGAGTTGCTTGCAGGCAAGTCGGTAGATGTACCTGTTTTAGGTATGTTGATGAGCCTAGTGAAAATAGTATTTGTACCTGTGTCTATCGGTCTTCTAGTAAATACACTATTCCATAAACAGACCGCCAAACTTGAGCCAGTTCTACCTTTGGTTTCTATGGTGGCTATCGTCATTATTATCGCAACCGTGGTAGCACTTAATGCCTCGCAGATTGTATCCATAGGTCCAATCGTTGCGCTAGCCGTGGTGCTGCACAATGGTGCGGGTCTTTTCTTGGGTTATACCGCTTGTCGAATGATCGGCTTTGAAGAGAAAGTGTGCCGCACAGTGGCGTTTGAGGTTGGATTACAAAACTCTGGCCTTGCCACGGCATTGGCGATGAAATTCTTTAGTCCTGCCTCGGCAGTGGCGGGCTCGCTGTTCTCAGTTTGGCACAATATATCAGGCTCCATCTTGGCCGGATATTGGTCCAATAAAAAAGCGAACTAACGAAAAAGCGCCCAAGGGCGCTTTTTTAGTTGTAGTCGTTATTGTCGGTAACCTTTACCACCCGCTCTTCATGATTGGGCAGTTCACTACCACAGTGTTTACAGTGGAAGGCATCAGGTTCATGGTCGTTCTTCATGCAGTTAGGGCACATCACCAAATTTCTGTGGTCACGATACTCTTTTTTCTGCTCTTTTAACTCTTGGCTCATCTCTGCAGTGATTATGCCTGTTGGCACTGCCAGTATGGAGTAACCCAGTAGCATGGTTAGGGATGCGATGGCTCTGCCAATAGGGGTCACTGGTGAGATATCCCCATACCCAACCGTAGTAATAGTTACAATTGCCCAGTAGATGCTAGTCGGAATGCTGGTAAAACCGTTTTCTGGTCCCTCTATTACGTATAGAAGGGCACCGAAGATGGTGACCAAGATGGCGACCATACTAAAGAAGACGAAGATCTTGCGTCTTGAGTTCCACAGGGAACGCATAATGACGTTGGAGTCCTGAATGAACTTCACCAGTTTCAGGATACGGAAGATACGCATTACCCTCAGCAGACGTACTACACCTAAGAAGTGAGCATCGGCAATCAGAAGCGCAATATAGAAAGGCAGTATTGCGACTAAGTCGACAATGCCATAGAAGCTCTTGGCGTAGGCCCAAGGCTTTGGAGAACAGTAGAGGCGCAGCAGATACTCTATGGTAAAGAGTACGGTGAAGGTGAGTTCAATCTTACCAAGCTCAAAGGCATAGTCTTCTGCTATGTGCCCGATCGAACCCATTATAAGAACAAACAAGGATGCGAGTATGGTGACGATCAGTGCGATATCGAAGGCGCGCCCTGCGGGCGTGTCGGTACGAAAGATAATAACGTACAGCTTATAGCGTAAGCTTTCTTCTGGGTGTGGCATAGTCATTGTGATAAGGCTTTTGATATCAAAAGGATAGCATTAGTTAGGCAATAGTCTTTACCTAAATACGCCAAATACAAAAACGGCCAGCACTGACGCTGACCGTTTGTTCCCTCTATATATAGAAGAAGATTAGCCGACGATGACCAATCCAGGGAATAGAGCGCCCAATCCACCCGCAATGAACTCGATACCCAGTGCACCAAGGATAAGACCCATGATACGGGTAATTACGTTGATCCCGGTTTGACCTAGGAAACGTACGATCAGAGGTGCTGAGCGAAATAGAACCCAACAACAGAAAGCAAAAACCATCACTGTAATCGTGATTGCTAGGTAATCGACCGGGCCTGTGTGGTTAGAGCCAAACACAATAGTTGAACTGATAGCGCCTGGACCTGCCATCAAAGGCATAGCTAGGGGAACGACACCCACTTGCTCTTTACTGATGCTCTCGGCTTTCTCTTGCTTGTTCTGCTTCTGCTCACCCAATTGACCATTCATCATGGCAAATGCAATGGTAAGTAGAAGTAAGCCACCTGCGATTCGAAACGAATCCAGTGAGATGCTAAACATGTCTAGTAGCATTTGACCGGCAAACAGAGACACAATCAGAATCACAGCAACGGCGATGTTAGCCGTAGACGCGGTCTTGATGCGCTCTTCCGGGGACAGGTGACTGGTGAGCGAAACGAACACCGGCATGATCCCAACTGGGTTTACGATAGCAAACAGGCCTACAAAAAATTGTAGATAGATGGCGATGTCTACACCTTGCACTTAGAGGTCCTCAGGTAAAAGTAAGGGAGCTTTATAATTGGGCGCTACTTTAATGCACAGTCGACTTTCACTCCAATGAAAATTTTTTGAATAAGCAAGTTCTATGCCCAAGAAAAACTAATGTGAGATTTTTAACCAATCCAGTGTTCAAAAGGATTCTTACCCATTTAGTGGTGTGATAATTAATAGTTGGAGTAATGTAATGAAATATTTGTGAATTTGATAATTTTAGTGGTGATGTACCTACTTATAGTTATACTAATGTCTGGCACGAGACCTATGGTCCACAATAAGTGAAAATTAGCTACGTATCTTGATTAAATTTACGTAAATGTATCGCGCTTTCATTAACAAATAGCTTTCTTGTAGTAATGTATTATTGTCATACAAAACAATGATTTAGACTTAGCTCTTCTAATAACCATTTAGGGGTAATTCCTTTCAGGAAAGTGATCTAAGTCAATTTACTTCGGGGTTCGAAATAATATACTCGTTCGTGAAAGCTATTTACTAAGTTGATTTGTTCACTGACGAAAACTTACTAAAAAGTTTTTAATTTGAAATCTCTAGGAGTTAATTATGCCTGTAACAAATATGGCTGAACTAGACGCTCTAGTAGCTCGCGTTAAAGCGGCTCAAGCAGAATTTGCAACCTTCTCTCAAGAGAAAGTTGATGCAATCTTCCGTGCTGCATCTCTAGCAGCTAACCAAGCTCGTATTCCTCTAGCACAACAAGCTGTTGAAGAATCTGGCATGGGTATCGTGGAAGACAAGGTAATCAAAAACCACTTCGCTTCTGAATTCATCTACAACAAATACAAAGACGAAAAAACTTGTGGTGTTCTAGAAGAAGACGACAACCTAGGCACTATGACTATCGCTGAGCCTGTAGGCATCATCTGCGGTATCGTACCAACTACGAACCCAACTTCAACTGCGATCTTTAAGTCTCTTATCTCACTTAAAACTCGTAACGGCATCATCTTCTCGCCACACCCACGTGCTAAGAACTCTACTAACGATGCAGCTAAACTAGTTCTAGATGCAGCAGTAGCTGCGGGCGCACCAAAAGACATCATCGGTTGGATCGACCAGCCTTCAGTAGAGCTTTCTAACGGCCTAATGAAGCACGACGGTATCGCTCTTATCCTTGCAACTGGTGGTCCAGGCATGGTTAAAGCAGCTTACTCTTCTGGTAAGCCAGCAATCGGTGTAGGTGCAGGTAACGTTCCTGTAGTTATCGATGAAACTGCTGACATCAAGCGTGCAGTAGCTTCTATCCTAATGTCTAAGACTTTCGATAACGGTGTAGTATGTGCATCTGAGCAGGCTGCAATCGTAGTTGACTCTGTATATGACGAAGTTAAAGAGCGTTTCGCTTCTCACAAAGCATACGTTCTATCTAAAGCAGAAGCTGAGAAGGTACGTAAAGTTCTTCTAATCGACGGCAACCTGAACGCAAAGATCGTTGGTCAGCCAGCTCCAGCTATCGCTGAAATGGCGGGCGTTAAAGTTCCTGCTGATACTAAAGTTCTTGTAGGTGAAGGCATTGGTAAAGTGTCTTACGACGACGAGTTCGCTCACGAGAAACTATCTCCAACTCTAGGTCTATTCCGCGCTGACGACTTCGAAGACGCAGTAGCTCAAGCGGTAACTATGGTTGAAATCGGTGGTATCGGTCACACATCTGGTCTTTACACTAACCAAGACGTAAACGCTGATCGCATCCGTTACTTCGGTGACAAGATGAAGACTGCACGTATCCTTGTAAACATCCCTACTACTCACGGTGGTATCGGTGACCTTTACAACTTCAACGTTGCACCGTCTCTAACTCTAGGTTGTGGTTCTTGGGGTGGTAACTCTATCTCTGAGAACGTAGGTCCTAAGCACCTTATCAACAAGAAAACTGTAGCGAAGCGAGCTGAAAACATGTTGTGGCACAAACTACCTAAGTCTATCTACTTCCGTCGTGGTAGCCTTCCAATCGCTCTAGGCGACCTAGAAGGTAAGAAGCGCGCGTTCCTTGTAACTGACCGTTTCCTATTCAACAATGGTTACGCTGATGACGTAGTTCAACTACTGAAAGCTCAAGGTATCGAAGTTCAAACTTTCTTCGACGTAGAAGCGGATCCAACGCTATCTGTTGTTAAGAAAGGTGCTGCAGCAATGCAAAGCTTCCAGCCAGACGTAATCCTAGCGCTAGGTGGTGGTTCACCAATGGATGCTGCTAAGATCATGTGGGTAATGTACGAGCACCCAGAAACTCACTTTGAAGAACTAGCAATGCGCTTTATGGACATCCGTAAACGTATCTACAAGTTCCCTAAAATGGGCCAAAAAGCTGACCTTGTATGTATCACTACAACTTCAGGTACTGGTTCAGAAGTTACTCCATTCGCAGTTGTTACAGACGACGAGACTGGTGCTAAGTACCCACTAGCTGACTACGAGCTAACTCCTAACATGGCTATCGTTGATGCGAACCTTGTTATGAACATGCCTAAGTCTCTAACAGCATTCGGTGGTTACGATGCAGTAACTCACGCACTAGAAGCTTACGTTTCTGTTCTTGCGAACGAATACTCTGACGGTCAGGCTCTACAAGCACTTAAGATGCTTAAAGAGTACCTACCATCAAGCTACGCGAACGGTGCAAACGACCCAATCGCTCGTGAAAAAGTACACAACGCAGCAACTATCGCTGGTGTAGCATTTGCGAACGCATTCCTAGGTGTTTGTCACTCTATGGCGCACAAGATTGGTGCTGAGTTCCACTTGCCACACGGCCTTGCGAACGCACTACTAATCTCTAACGTTGTTCGTTACAACGCAAACGACAACCCAACTAAGCAGACTGCATTCTCTCAATACGACCGTCCACAAGCACGTCGTCGTTACGCTGAGGTTGCTGACCACCTAGGCCTAAGCCAAGAAGGTGACCGTACTGCTCAGAAGATTGAGCGTCTACTAGCGTGGATGGAAGAGCTTAAGCACAACCTAGACATCCCAACGTCTATCCAAGCAGCTGGTGTTGCTGAAGCAGACTTCGTTGCGAAACTAGATGAGCTAGCGGTTGAAGCGTTCGATGACCAATGTACTGGTGCGAACCCACGTTACCCTCTAATCTCTGAGCTGAAAGAAGTTCTACTAGCTTCTTACTACGGTAAAGCATTCGTTGAAGGTGAAACTTTCGAAGGCACTACAGTAATCAAGAAGAAAGCTGACCAGGAAGCAAAACCAGCTCCTAAAGCGAAAAAAGAGAAAGCTTCAGCTTAATTAAGCTAAGCATGATAGGGGCCTCGGCTCCTATCTCAGATACTAAAAACCCAGCTAAACAGCTGGGTTTTTTAATGCTTATTGAAAAGTGCTAGCAGGACATCACCCGACCATTAAATGAATCGTTCTCTATGATGTACTCAGTATTTTTTACCAGTTCGTCCTTTATCTGGGCAAAGCTCTGTAGGTAGTCGTCGTGTGGACTATGATGCACGCTTGGAAGTATTCCTCCCACACGAATATCGAAAGGGCCTAACTCTTTAGCCCAGCTTTTTGTAAGGCCGCTCACCATAGAACTGGCGCTTTCAGTACCTAAAATCTTGTCCACGCACTCATTGGTAAGAAGATTTACTATAACGCCATGTTTGTGGTACTTACACATCTGCTCCGCACAGGAGTGGCCGAAGCTATACATAGACTGGGCAAGGTCAGAAAACTGAGAACCAAATTCTTCTCCCGAAGAGGCGCTAATAAGGGTAGGAAGAGGGCGGTTGAGCCAATTATTAATAAGGACATCGACGCTTTGTTCAAAGTGGGATTCAATAAAGCTAAACAGCTCGTCTACTGAGCGCTGAGAATAATCTGGGATCGGGTAGGGGTAAACATGATAGCCAGCCTCAATGCATTCTGCATATGTTTGTTTTAACAGTGCTTTATCGCAATCTGTTACTACTATCTTTCCGCCCATACCAGCAAAGTGCTGGGCTAGATTTCTGCCTAGTATGCTGCCTGCAGAGGTGATGAGCACCACTGCGCCTTTGATGACCATGACATTTCCCCAAGTTATTAATAAGCCACTGACTAATATTTATATCGTTATACGGCTCAATATAGTGAATAAGATGTGAACAAGTAGGGGATTTGTTGGGGATTGTGATATGCAATTGTTTGAATTTGGTTGTCGATCACATTTGGCAGCTAAATAGGTGCAATAAAACCCGTTTGAATTGCATAAAAAAAGCCGCCATAGGCGACTTTTTGAATAAACCGTTAAAACTCGGATTATTTAGCTAGGTTTTCTGCTACGAAGTCCCAGTTAACTAGAGCCCAGAAACCGTTCATGTAGTCTGGACGAACGTTACGGTAATCGATGTAGTAAGCGTGTTCCCATAGGTCAACAGTTAGAAGTGGAGTAGTACCTTCTTCTGTTAGAGGAGTCGCTGCGTTAGAAGTGTTAACGATCTCTAGAGAACCGTCAGCCTTCTTAACAAGCCAAGTCCATGAAGAACCGAAGTTGTTGATTGCAGAATCAGTGAACTTCGCCTTGAACTCTTCGAAAGAACCGAAAGCAGCATTGATAGCGTCAGCTACCGCGCCTGTTGGTTCGCCACCTGCGTTTGGCGCTAGGCAGTGCCAGTAGAAAGTGTGGTTCCAGATTTGCGCTGCGTTGTTGAATACACCACCAGTAGAAGTCTTAACGATCTCTTCTAGTGTTTTGCCTTCAAATTCAGTACCTGGGATCAGGCCGTTTAGCTTAACCACGTAAGTGTTGTGGTGTTTGCCGTGGTGAAAATCTAGAGTTTCAGCAGAGATATGTGGCTCTAGTGCATCTTTTGCATAAGGAAGAGCTGGTAGTTCAAATGCCATTTGCTCGGTTCTCCATTAAATGTAGGGCTCGTCAGCCCTGAGCTTCCAGTATGTGTAATCGCTATTTTTTGACATCTTTACGTGCCAATTAAGTGTACGTGTGTGCACTGTTTTTGATAGCAATCTAATTTTGACTTCGATCGCATTCTATCAAGTTTTTTAACGAATAAAAGCGCGAGCAACAAAATTATAATAATTGCTAACGATCTGCATAGAAATAAGCGAATAGTTGCTCAAACATGCAACAATAACCATAATGAGTTTATGGTTTTTATTCCTGCCTAGTCAGGTAGAATATTCAGCATTAGTTGTAAAGGATCAGAGGATCGTTATGGAAACCCTAGACAAAATTAAACAGCAGATTGAGCAAAACGCTATTCTTCTTTATATGAAAGGCTCACCTAAGCTTCCAAGCTGTGGTTTTTCTTCTCAAGCGGCTCAAGCGCTGAT
The DNA here is from genome assembly GCF_024347675.1 of Vibrio ishigakensis. NCBI lineage: Bacteria > Pseudomonadati > Pseudomonadota > Gammaproteobacteria > Vibrionales > Vibrionaceae > Vibrio > Vibrio ishigakensis. Next base: position 851,600 of record NZ_AP024881.1, read on the forward strand.
GGCATGTGGCGAGAAATTCGCATACGTTGATATCCTACAAAACCCGGATATCCGTGCTGAGCTTCCAGCTTACGCTCAGTGGCCAACCTTCCCACAGCTTTGGGTCGAAGGCGAGCTGATCGGTGGTTGTGACATCATCATTGAGATGTTCCAGAAAGGTGAACTACAGCCGCTAGTTAAGCAAGCAGCTGAGCGCGCAGCTAGCGAGTAATTGCTAACACCAGATACTGAAAAAGCTCCCAATGGGAGCTTTTTTTATGCTTGTAAAAGCCTTCTTGTGGAGGGCTCTAACGATTACAGCACCATAGCTGCGATCCAACCGAAAATGATCAGTGGGATGTTGTAGTGGATAAAGGTCGGTACCACTGTCTGCCAGATGTGTTCGTGTTGACCATCTGCGTTCAGGCCAGACGTTGGGCCTAGGGTTGAGTCAGACGCTGGAGAGCCTGCATCACCCAGAGCTGCCGCTGTACCTACAAGTGCGATAGTTGCCATTGGTGAGAAACCGAATGCTGCTGCTAGCGGTACATAGATGGTTGCAATGATTGGAATGGTCGAGAAAGACGAACCGATACCCATGGTAACCAGAAGGCCAACAACCAGCATTAGTAGTGCGGCTAGCGGTTTGTTATCACCGATAGAGGTCGATAGCGCCTCAACTAGGCTTTCAACGCCACCAGTAGATTTCATTACCGCCGCAAAGCCTGCGGCTGCAATCATGATGAAGCCGATCATCGCCATCATGTGAACGCCACGGGTAAATACATCGTGTGTCTCTTTCCAAGCGATTACGCCACCAGTGGTGAACACCATGAAGCCCGCAAGAGCACCGATGATCATAGAACCAGTGTATAGCTGAACAGAAAGCGCGGCTACGATACCTAGGATAGCTACAAGAATGTGCTTCTTATTGATGTGAGTAGGCTCTGCATCGATTTGAGTCATCTCAGTTTCTTTGTACTCGCGTGGCTTGCGATAGCTTACAAAGATAGCCATAACTAGACCGAAGATCATGCCTGCTGCTGGAAGAAGCATTGCGGTTGGAACGTCGGCAGCAGAGATGTTTTGTAGGCCGTTGTCGTTCAGGTTCTTCAGCAGAATGTTGTTTAGGAAGATGCCACCAAAGCCGATTGGAAGAACCATGTATGGTGTTACTAGACCAAAGGTCAGCACACAGGCGATCATACGACGGTCAAGCTTCAGTTTAGAGAACACAGCCAATAGAGGTGGAATCAAGATTGGAATGAAGGCGATGTGTACTGGGATAACGTTCTGCGATGAGATAGTCACTAGGATAAGCGCAACTAGAACCATGTACTTAAGGCCAGTGGCAGCAGTATCGTTCTTTTGACCGTTAATACGTTGGATTACAGATTGCGCAAGCAGATCAGTGATACCAGATTTTGAGATAGCAACGGCAAAGGTACCCAGCATTGCATAGCTTAGGGCAATAGTGGCGCCGCCACCTAGGCCACCTTCAAAAGCAGAGATGGTGTCGCCAATGCTCATGCCAGCGGTCAGGCCACCGATAATGGCACTAAAGGTTAGGGCTACCACCACGTTTACGCGCATCAGTGCTAGCAACAGCATGATGCACACGGAAATTACTACGGGATTCATAAAAATACTCTAGCGTGTGTTTGTGTTTATTCTTCGTTATTAGCGTCAACTAACGGCCAGCCACCCAAGGCTTTCCATTGGTTAACTATTTTGCAGAATAGTTCTGCTGTTTTTTGGGTATCGTAAAGCGCTGAGTGTGCTTCGCGATTATCAAACTCGATGTTTGCTGTCTTACAGGCTTTGGCTAAAACGGTTTGACCAAAAGCGAGACCACTTAATGTAGCGGTATCAAAGGTAGCAAATGGATGGAATGGCACGCGCTTTAATTTACTGCGCTCATTGGCCTTAGACACAAATCCATGATCGAATGCGGCGTTATGGGCCACGATAATGGCTCGATTACAACCGGCTTGTTTTTGCTCTTTTCGAACGACTTTATAAATCTCTTTTAGTGCTTCCGATTCAGGTACTGCACCACGCAGTGGGCTGAATGGGTCACGCATACCAATAAAGTCGAGTGCCTCCTTTTCTAAATTCGCTCCCTCAAAAGGCTCCACCTGAAAGTGTATTGTAGTTGCAGGATGGAGATCCCCATTTTCATCCATCGCCAGCGTTATGGCGCAAATCTCAAGTAACGCATCGGTTGAGGCGTTGAATCCAGCGGTCTCTACATCGATAACCACAGGAAAATACCCTCTAAATCGATTTTTTAGCGTCAAAGCTTCATTTTCTACAGTCATAACACAAATTTTGGCGAAGTAATGGCTGGCATTATTGCAGATTTGATCACATTTCTAAACAGTTTACAGGGCAAAGGTAAAAATAAAGGCAGTATGTTTCCATACTGCCTTTCATTTCATATGTTTAGCTTAATTCAGCGTTTTAACCTTTAAGGCCCGCACTTGCGTCTGAGCGTTGAATAAGCTCAACCTTGTAGCCATCTGGGTCTTCAACAAAGGCGATATGAGTGCTACCGCCCTTAACTGGACCTGGCTCACGAGTCACCTTGCCACCTGCTGCTTTGATTGCATCACAAGTAGAATAGATGTCTTCATAACCGATAGCGATGTGGCCATAACCTGAGCCTAGGTCGTACTCGCTAGTGCCCCAGTTGTAAGTTAGCTCAATCACTGCACCTTGAGACTCGTCACCGAAGCCAACGAAAGCTAGTGTGTATTTGTACTCTTCGTTATCGTGCTTACGAAGTAGTTCCATACCCATAACCTTGGTATAGAACTCGATAGATTTGTCTAGATCTCCAACGCGGAGCATGGTGTGTAGAACGCGACCTTGAGTCATGTGATATTCCTTACTCTGTTTTTTCTTTAAATTCGCATAGATCTTCGATGATGCAACTGCCGCATCGTGGCTTACGTGCGATACAGGTGTAACGACCGTGCAGGATAAGCCAATGGTGTACATCTAGCTTAAACTCTTTTGGCACTACTTTGAGCAGTTTTTGCTCTACCTCGTCTACGTTTTTACCCATGGCAAACTTAGTACGGTTAGAAACGCGATAGATATGGGTATCTACCGCGATAGTCGGCCAGCCAAAGGCAGTGTTAAGTACCACGTTTGCGGTTTTACGACCAACGCCCGGCAACGCTTCTAGGGCTTCGCGGTTTTCTGGAACCTCGCCACCATGTTGCTCTAGTAGGATACGGCAGGTCTTGATGGTGTTTTCAGCCTTAGAGTTAAAAAGACCTATGGTCTTGATGTACTCTTTTAGACCATCAACGCCAAGATCTAACAGCCCTTGTGGTGTGTTTGCCACAGGGAATAGCTTGTCGGTCGCCTTGTTAACGCTTACGTCGGTCGCTTGGGCCGAAAGCAGAACTGCGATGAGCAGTTCAAAGGGTGAATTCCAGTTAAGTTCTGTCTGCGGGTTTGGGTTATTCTCACGCAGACGCTCTAGTATTAGCTTTCTTTTATCTTTATTCATTGTTCTTTTTTAATTAAGTCAACTTAGCTGTTGGTCACTCGAGCTCGTTCAATCTTCTGTTTTTCTTGCTTAGGTGCTTTCTGTGCCTGATGGTGATCAAGCCAGTTTTTAGCCGCAATCAAAAATCCTACACCGATAAAGGCTCCGGGCGGTAGCAGGGCAAGCAGGAAATTGTTCTCAACGTGAAATAGCTCAATACGAAGCACGGAAGCCCAATCGCCAAGTAGCAGATCTGCACCGTCAAACAGGGTGCCGTTGCCTAAGATCTCTCGCATAGCACCCAGTACAACCAAGGACGCTGTCATACCCAAACCCATCCAGAATCCGTCGGCAGCGGCCAGCAGAGGTGTATTACGAGAGGCGTAAGCCTCGGCACGACCTATGATGACGCAGTTGGTCACGATAAGTGGGATAAAGATACCCAGTGACAGATATAGGCCATAGGCATAGGCGTTCATCAGTAGTTGAACACAGGTTACTGATGCTGCGATGATCATTACAAAGATCGGTAGGCGGATCTCCTGAGGAACATGGTTTCTTAGAAGAGACACAGTCAGGTTAGTGGTCACCAGAACCACTAAGGTCGCGATACCCAAACCAAGGGCGTTGGTCACAGTAGCGGAAACCGCAAGCAGCGGACACAGACCCAAAAGCTGAACTAGCGCTGGGTTGTTATTCCACAGACCATTCTTTAGAAGCTGTTTGTGCTCAGCCTTCAGTTCATCATTGTTTGGGGTTGCTTGTTCGCTGGTTACATCTGTCATTATTGCACCTCACATTTAGGTGAGTTAGCTAGGATGGCATCTTGGTTTTGCTTGAAGTACAGGCCGGCGTTATAAACCGCTTTCACCACTGCACGTGGGGTAATGGTAGCACCAGTGAACTGGTCAAACTGGCCGCCATCTTTACGAACATGCCATAGGTCGCCATTGTCTTCGCTGATTAGCTTATCAGCAAAGGAGAGGATCCAGTCGGATACGCGAAGGTCGATCTTGTCACCTAGCCCTGGGGTTTCTTGGTGGGATAGGACGCGCACGCCTAGGACATTACCATCCAAATCCACACCGATCAGCAGTTTGATAGAGCCGTTATAGCCATCAGGCGCAATGGCCTCTAGGGCTACCGCTGTAATCTCGCCATTCTGAGTCGCGATATATAAAGGCATAGGTTCGGTCGAGCCAATCTCTTCTGCACTCAGGGCGACACAATTAGCGTAGAGCTCGTTGTCATGCAGTTGATTTGGGATTACCTGATTAAGTTGACCCTGCAATTGAGCTGTTTGTTGCTCACGAATGGTGTCTTCGGTGAGCAAATTGGTAATCGCAACCACGCCCGTCGATACAACTGCAAACAGGGCCAAGACCAATCCATTTTTTCTGATAGTTCTTAACATTATTTGTGTCCGTAGGTGCGAGGTTGAGTGTAGTAGTCGATAAGCGGTACACACATATTGGCGATGATGACTGCAAACGCCACACCATCAGGGAAGCCGCCCCAGGTGCGAATAATCACGATAAGCGCACCGATGAGTGAACCGAAGATCAAACGGCCTTTGACTGTGGTTGCAGCAGATACCGGATCTGTTGCGATAAAGAAGGCACCAAACATGGTTGCGCCAGAGAGCAGATGGAATATCGGCGATGCAATTGAGCCCGGAATTACAAGGTTAAGCAAGGTGCTCATTACCAGTACGCCAGCGATAACACCTACAGGGATGTACCACTGAATAAGGCGAAGCTTCAGCATCACTAACCCACCGAGTAAGAAGAATAGGTTTACCCATTCCCAGCCAAGACCTGCAATACCGGAGAAGATAGGGCTTTGAGTGATCTCAGATAGGGTAAAGCCTTGGCTAAGGCCAATCTTAACTGTGTCTAACGGTGTTGCCATGGTAATACCATCAACACCGGTGCGGATTTGCTGCAGGGAGAGGCCATCTATGCTGTAGCCACTGAATATCAGCGATAGGGCGTCGGTGGCGCTCACTGGAATCGGTGAAATTGCTGACGGGGTGAGCCAGCTAGTCATCTGCACTGGAAACGAGATCAGTAGAACTACGTAGCCAACCATAGCTGGGTTAAACAGGTTTTGACCTATGCCACCATACAGATGCTTAGCCACTACTATGGCAAAGAACAGACCGATTACCAGAACCCACCAAGGTGAAAGAGGTGGAATGGCCAGTGCCAATAGCAGTGCGGTGAGTAGGGCGGTGTTATCACGCAGCGCCACGATTGGAGAGCGCTTGCGCATCAACATCACGATAGATTCAAAGGTCCAAGCAACCAAGATGGCAAATACCACCTGAATCAAGGTACCGAATCCAAAGAAGTAGGTTTGAGCGGCTAGCCCAGGTAGCGCACATAGCGCGACCCACATCATCAAGCTTGGTAGAGAGCGACGCTTTTGGGTATGTGGTGAACTGGCGATAAAGAATGCCACTAGTTGTTCTCCTTCGAATCTTGTTCTTTTGCTTGCTGCTCAGCTTTGCGTGCTTTGGCACGGGCAATAGCAGCGGCAACGGCGGCCTTCTTAGGATCCGCTTGCTTGGTTTCTGGCTTTTCTTCTGATTGTGAATCAGTGTTCTGCTCAGCTTCTTGTGCCTGCTTGCGAGCTTTAGCACGAGCAATGGCAGCGGCTACTGCTGCTTTTTTAGGGTAGGCCTCTTCAGTTTGTGGTTCAGACGCTTGTTCTGTTTCTTGTGCCTGCTTGCGAGCTTTAGCTCGAGCAACAGCAGCGGCTACTGCTGCTTTTTTAGGGTCGGCCTCTTCAGCTTGAGGTTCAGAAGCTTGTTCAGTTTCTTGAGCTTGCTTGCGAGCTTTAGCGCGAGCAATGGCAGCAACTACAGCGGCTTTCTTAGGATCGGCTTCTTCAGCTTGAGGCTCAGAACCTTGCTCGGTTTCTTGAGCCTGCTTGCGAGCTTTAGAACGAGCAATGGCAGCGGCTACTGCAGCTTTCTTCGAATCGCCTTCATTAGCCTGTGGTTCAGAAGCTTGCTCTGTTTCTTGTGCCTGTTTGCGAGCTTTAGCGCGAGCAATAGCAGCGGCTACTGCAGCTTTCTTCGAATCGCCCTCATCAGCCTCGGTTTCAGTGTTTCCTTCTGCTTGTTGTGCGGCTTTGCGAGCTTTGGCTCTGGCAACGGCGGCAGCCACAGCAGCATTTTTGTTTTCCGCTGGAGCTTCTTGTCTCTCAGGCGCTGGTTTTTGCGCGGCTTTACGCGCCTTAGCCCTTGCGATAGCCGCGGCAACTGCGTCTTGCTTAGATTCGGCTTCGGCTGGCTTGTTGTTTAGTTGCTCTTTCTTAGCCTTAGCGCGGGCAATGGCAGCCGCTACGGCATCTTGCTTATCACCTGATTCAGGCTTCTCAGCACGCTTGGCTCGAGCCTCTTGCTTGCGCTGCTCTCGAAGCTTGCGCATTTCACTGTTGTCTGGCTCGGTTGCGCCACTCGCTTCTGCCTGTTTTGCCTTAGCGCGCGCTATAGCTGCCGCAACTGCTGGCTTAGGACCGTCTGTCTGTTTTTGCTTAACGCGAGCAATAGCTGCTGCAATGGCATCTTCTCCACCAGAATCTTTCATCTCTTGGCGACGCTTATCGGCAGCTGCCTTGTACTTAGCCTCACGCTCTTGCTTGTCTCGCTCTAGGCGTGCTTTGCGCTGTTCAAAGCGCACTTTGGCTCGCTCCGCTGCTTGCTCTTCTGCGGTTCGAATCTTGATTTCAGCTTTGGATTGTCTGAAATACTGAACCAATGGGATGCTACTCGGGCATACATACGCGCAGATACCACACTCGATACAGTCGTTGATCTTATACTCTTCGCACTTGTCGAGGTCGTTATCTTTTGAGTACCACAGCATCTGCTGAGGGAGCAGTGAAGCAGGGCAAGCCTCTGCACACTGACCGCATCGGATACACGCCATCTCCTGCTGATCGAACATCAGCTCACGTTTACCTGGTGCTAGGATGCAGTTGGTGGTTTTGGTCACAGGAACCTGAGTATGCGGCAGGGTAAAGCCCATCATAGGACCACCCATAATGACTGACTGTTTCTTGGTCGGTGCAAAGTTACCTTGCTGCAATAGATGCTCAACCGGCGTACCGATAGGCACCCAGAAGTTGCGTGCAGATTTAACGCTTTTACCCGTCAGTGTTACCACTCGCTCAATCAGAGGTTCACCATTGATTACGGCACGCTTCACTGCAAAAGCGGAGCCCACGTTGAGCATGGTCATGCCGATATCGGCAGAATAACCAGTACTTGGGATCTCTTTGTTTGTCAGTAGCTTAATAAGCTGTTTCGAAGCCCCTGATGGATACTTGGTTGGTACGACACGAATTACGATATCGTGATTCTCGCCGGCCGCTGTTAGCGCCTTAATGGCTTCAGGCTTGTTGTCCTCGATGCCAATGATTGCGAGTTTAGGCTTAAGGATGTGCTTAAGGACCTCGATACCTTCAATGATCTCCTGTGCATACTCGCGCATTAGAGAGTCATCGGCGGTGATATACGGCTCACACTCGGCAGCATTGATGATCAAGATATCAACACGCCCTAGACCAGAACGCAGTTTACGTGCCGTTGGGAAGCCTGCTCCACCCATACCTGAAATACCCGCTCCTCGAATAATATCCAGCAGATGTTCAGGCTGTTCTTGTGTGTAGTCTTCCACGCCGTGGTGCTCAATCCAAGTATCTTGGTGATCGGGTTTAATAACTATCGCCAACTCAGGCAGAGAAGATGGGTGACAGCTAGGGCGCGGTTCAATGGCAATGATCTCACCTGAGGTAGAGGCATGTACGGGAAGGCTCAGGCTTGTTTGAAAACGAGATAGTGGCTGGCCTTTGAGTACCTTGTCGCCGACTTGGACAAGCAGATCACCCTCTTTACCTATGTGCTGCTTGACTGGAATCACTAACTCATCGGCAAGACTCGAGCGACCAATCTTAGAGGTAAGAGATTGGGCTTTATTCTCTGGTGGATGAATACCCCCTGGGAAATCCCACAGGTGACCAGAGCGAATTTTTTCAATTAAAGAGAGCATGTTCGCTACGAGTTTCCGTTAGTGCTGTTTGTGGTCTCAAGGTTAACCACAGGAATAGAGTTAAGTTGCCATTTCCAAGTATCCGTGGTTGTTTCCACAGGGATCATCTCGATACAGTCAGTGGGGCAGGGTGCGACACAAAGGTCACAACCAGTACACTGGTCTTTGATGACTGTGTGCATCGCCTTGGTACCGCCGACGATAGCGTCTACAGGACAGGCTTGGATACACTTGGTACAGCCGATACACATATCTTCATGAATAAAGGCGACTTTTTTGACGTTGTCGTCTATATCGAGGTCTGAATCGGGTACGTCCACACCCATAAGGTCAGCCAGTTTTTGGATGGTTGCTTCACCGCCCGGAGGACACTTGTTGATCGCGTCGCCATTGGCAATAGCCTCTGCATAAGGCTTACAGCCAGGGTAACCACACTGACCACATTGGGTTTGTGGCAAGATGGCGTCGATTTGGTCAACGATAGGGTCTGCACCCACCTTGAAGCGAATTGAAGCAAAGCCCAGCAAGCCCCCGAATAACAGAGCAAGTACACCTAGCGCTATGATGGCAATAAAGATTGCGTCCATTATATTTTAACCAACCCTGTGAAGCCCATGAATGCCAGTGCCATTAGTCCTGCGGTGATCATCGCAATAGAAGCGCCTTTAAATGGCAGAGGTACGTCAGCCGCCGCGATACGTTCACGCATAGAAGCGAATAGAACCAATACGATGGAGAAACCCACTGCTGCGCCAAAACCATAGATGATGGATTCGATAAAACTGTGGTTCTCGTTTACGTTCAGAAGCGCTACACCTAGCACGGCGCAGTTGGTGGTGATAAGTGGGATGAAGATACCCAGCAGGCGATAGAGAGTAGGGCTTGTCTTGTGCACCACCATTTCGGTGAACTGAACTACTACAGCGATTACCAAGATGAAGCTCATGGTTCTTAGGTAAGCGATACCCAGAGGTTGCAAGATATAGGTTTCTACCAGATAGGCGCAAACAGAAGCTAGGGTAAGTACAAAGGTGGTGGCTAGACTCATGCCGATTGCAGTTTCCACTTTTTTGGAAACCCCCATGAAGGGACACAGGCCTAAAAATTTAACTAGCACAAAGTTGTTGACCAGCACTGTACCGACCAACAACAGCAAATATTCTGTCATACCTTTACTTACTCACCCGAATCGAGCTGCACATTATCCTGCTTTGTGATGTGTTTAACAACACAACATCTATAGGGATTTACAACAATTGTAGAAAATATAGTCGCTTATACGCATTAACTCCCAGAATGGAGGTGCTTTATCCAGATGGGAGCGTAGGAATTAGACACAGATAACAAAGTGACCGGGATCACGCAAAATTAGATTGTAATAAGAGAGTGCAAAAAACGGGGTTATGAACTGATTGCAGAGCACTGGTTCTCGAGGTAATCCCCCAATCATTCAGTTTTCCGAAACAGTGAATTAAGTTTTACATTATTTATCCTTGCTTGGTCGAGGCGTAGGCTTGCCCCAACAATCAAAGGATGGAGCACATCGGCTCTATCGGGGGAAATTATGCTAGTTCAAACACTTTTAAGAGCGCTATACAATCTAGCCTCAACCATTCTATCTGGCCTATTTGTAGCAGTAGGTACTCTGTTCTATGTAGCGTTTTTGATGCTGAAGATCGCCTCTATGATGTTGAGACTGCATCATAGGAAGCATCACTATCTTTCACATCAATGATTGTTTTAAAAATCTAAATAGTTAATTCAATTTCTGGCTAATTATTAACTAATATCAAATCAATATACTTGCACCATCAGTCACCTGAAGCCCAGGTGAGACATTTGTCCAAGCACGATGTGAAGGAAGATTGTATGAGCAAGTTATTTGAGAAAGTGAAATTAGAGTCCCTAGAGTTAAACAACCGAGTGGTGATGGCGCCTATGACAAGGGCGCGCACTACTCAACCGGGTAATATCCCAAATCAGATGATGGCGGACTATTACAAGCAGCGTGCTAGCGCTGGTCTTATCATCACAGAGGCGACTCAAATATCTGATGACTCTCAGGGTTACTCCTTCACTCCGGGCGTGTATACTGATGCGCAGGTGGAGGGCTGGAAAGCCGTCACTAGTGAGGCAAAGGCTCAAGGTGCTGCTATTTTCTGTCAGTTGTGGCATGTAGGTCGAGTATCACATCCTATCTTTCAAAAAGGCGAGCTACCAATGGCTCCCTCAGCCCTAGCACCGGTGGAAACCCAAGTGTGGATTTCTGATGAAGCAGGCAATGGCAATATGGTTGATTGTGTTCAGCCCCGTGAGATGACGCAAGATGATATCAAGCGTGTGATTCAGGACTTCACCTATGCCGCCAAGCGCGCGGTTGAAGCAGGGTTTAATGGTATCGAGATCCACGGTGGTAACGGCTATCTAATCGATCAGTTTCTTCGCACCAACTCTAACCATAGAACCGACAATTACGGTGGTTGTCGTCAGAATCGAATTCGCTTCCTGCTAGAAGTGGTTGATGCGGTCATCGCTGAGATTGGTGCAGATAAGGTTGGCGTGCGACTTGCCCCATTCATTACCTTCAAGGATATGAACTGTCCGGATATCGTGCCGACTATTCTCGAAAGTGCGGCTGAGCTGCAAAAACGCAATATTGCCTATATTCATCTTTCAGAGGCGGATTGGGACGATGCTCCAACTATTCCAGATGATTTTAGAATCCAGCTTCGCGAGATCTTCAGTAATACCATTATTGTGGCAGGTCGCTATGACGTAGCGCGTGCTGAAGCAATCATCTCAGAGGAATTGGCAGATTTGGTTGCCTTTGGTCGTCCATTCGTCGCAAATCCGGATTTAGTGAAGCGTCTAGAATTTGACCTACCGCTAGCCGAGCTAGACCCTAGCACCTTGTTTGGTGGGGTAGAGAAGGGGTATACGGATTATTCGGCGTATCAGGAATAAAGCTTCTACATCAGAACTCTTTTGGTTTCTGAGGTTGCAGAACGAAAAAGGCCAGTACTTGCGTACTGGCCTTTTCCTATAATTTGGCTCGCCTTGCGGGACTAAACGCGCCGAGCTTCGGCTGCGACATATCTGCTGTTCACAAAGTTTTGAGCTACAAACGAAAAAACCGCACCCAAGGGTACGGTTTTCTCTAAATTTGGCTCCCCCTGCGGGACTCGAACCTGCGACATACGGATTAACAGTCCGCCGTTCTACCAACTGAACTAAGGGGGAATTGCTCGAAAGCGAGGCGAATCTTACTGGCGATGCATATTAGTGTCAACAGCTGAAAATGAAAAAAACAGCAAAATTTTAACGCCGAAAAAGGGTTGAGTTTTGTCAGGCCAGTGTCAGCAAGGCTTTACATTAGTTATCCACTAAAGTTGTGGATAAGTGTGTTGATTAGATCGGGGAAACTCTGAGCGAGATTTAACATTTTTAACAAGTGATGTTTGGAATGGCGTTCTAACTGCTTGTATTGCTTAAATTAATCTGAGTATTCTGCGATTGATTAGCTAGGTGAATAACTGCGAATGCTGAACAAAAGTTAAACAGTTTTGTCACAAAAAAGAGGTGTTTTGGGGAAAAGCTGTGAGTACTGAAAATGGCAAGGACGCCGAAGAATTTCAGTAGGGTCAAGGAATATAGCAAATGTTAAAATCGAGTGCTAGCACTTCTAGTGATAAAATTGATATAAATACGTTCTTAGATTTTGTCTGGCAGGTAAGTGACTGTGAGTGAAGAAAAAAGTGAAAAACTGTATGAGTTGGTTTCGGATTATAAACCCTCAGGGGATCAGCCCACAGCCATAGAACAGCTCCTTGAAGGTCTAGACTCAGGCCTCGCACATCAAACCCTTCTCGGGGTGACGGGATCTGGTAAGACATTTACTCTAGCTAATGTTATCGCAACCGCACAAAGACCGGCTATCCTGCTCGCGCCGAATAAGACCTTGGCGGCGCAACTATATGGTGAGATGAAAGCTTTCTTCCCCAATAACGCGGTTGAGTATTTCGTATCCTACTATGACTATTACCAGCCAGAGGCTTATGTTCCGACGACCGATACCTTTATTGAAAAGGACTCCTCGGTCAATGCACACATTGAGCAGATGCGACTGTCGGCAACTAAGGCACTGTTAGAACGTAAAGATGCCATAATCGTTGCCTCAGTATCAGCCATCTATGGTCTTGGTGATCCAGAATCTTATCTGAAGATGATGCTTCATGTACGTCGTGGTGACTTTATTAATCAGCGCGACATTTTGCGTCGTCTGGCAGAGCTTCAATATTCACGCAATGATGTTGCCTTTGAGCGTGGTCAGTTCCGAGTGCGTGGCGAGGTTATCGACATATTCCCTGCAGAATCTGAGCAGGATGCCGTTCGCATCGAGATGTTTGACGATGAGATAGAGTGTATCAGCCTGTTCGACCCATTAACCGGCTCATTAGTACAGCGAGACCTGCCTCGATTTACCATCTACCCTAAGACCCATTACGTGACCCCTAGGGATAGGATGCTGGAGGCTATTGAAACCATTAAAGAAGAGCTGGCCGATCGTAAGAAATACCTTTTAGAGAACAACAAGCTTCTGGAAGAGCAGCGCATCAGTCAGCGTACCCAATTTGATATTGAGATGATGAATGAGCTTGGCTTCTGCTCTGGGGTAGAAAACTATTCTCGTCACTTGAGTGGCCGTGCTGAGGGCGAGCCGCCACCGACCCTATTCGATTACCTTCCTCATGACGGTCTTCTCATCATTGATGAGTCACACGTTACCGTGCCTCAGATTGGCGCCATGTATAAGGGTGACCGCTCGCGTAAAGAAACGCTGGTGGAGTATGGCTTTCGTTTGCCATCGGCATTGGATAACCGCCCGCTGAAGTTTGAAGAGTTTGAGGCCCTTGCACCCCAGACTATCTTTGTCTCGGCAACACCGGGCAAATATGAGATAGAGATGTCCGGTGACGAGATTGCCGATCAGGTGGTTCGTCCAACTGGTCTACTGGACCCAGAGCTTGAGGTCCGCCCTGTCGCTACTCAGGTGGATGATCTTCTTTCGGAGATACGCATCCGCAGTGCCATCGATGAGCGCGTCTTGGTGACCACACTAACCAAGCGCATGGCCGAAGACTTAACCGAGTATCTGACCGAGCATGATGTGAAGGTGCGCTATCTGCACTCGGATGTGGACACGGTTGAGCGTGTAGAGATCATTCGAGACCTTCGCTTAGGTGAGTTTGATGTACTGGTGGGGATCAACCTTCTGCGTGAGGGCTTAGATATGCCAGAGGTATCGCTGGTGGCTATTCTGGATGCCGATAAAGAGGGCTTCCTACGCTCTGAGCGTTCTCTTATCCAGACCATAGGTCGTGCTGCGCGTAACCTTAAGGGTAAAGCCATCCTATATGCCGATCGCGTTACCGACTCTATGAAGCGCGCCATGGACGAAACCAATCGTCGCCGCGAGAAACAGCACGCCTATAACGAGAAGATGGGCATTAAGCCTCAGGCACTGAAACGTAATGTGAAAGATATTATGGAACTGGGCGCGGCCACTCAAGAGGCTTCGAAACGCAAGTCCAAGGCTGTGCCTTTGTCGAAAGTAGCGGACAATAGTCAAGAATATAAGGCGCTTTCTCCACAAGAGCTTGAGAAACTGATCTTAGCATTAGAGAATGAGATGTATCAGCACGCGCAGAACCTAGAGTTCGAACAAGCGGCTGCTAAGCGCGATCAGATTGAAGAGTATCGTAAGCAATTCATCGTCAACAGTTAGAAAGCAATTAGATGTCAGAATCCCTAAGAAAGCGATTATTGATGGTAGAAGACACCTTATCGGTGGCGACCCTGTATCAGGCTTATTTAGCATCGCTGGATATCGATATTGAGATAGTCTCTACCGGTCAGCAGGCAATTACCAGTATTCGCAGTCAGGTACCCAACCTGATCTTACTGGATCTTAAATTGCCTGATATGACGGGTATGGATGTGCTTAAAAAGGTCCGAACACTGGCGCCCGAGGTGCCGGTGATCTTTATGACTGCACATGGCTCTATTGATGTAGCTGTCGAGGCAATGCGTGAAGGGGCGTATGACTTTCTGATCAAGCCGTGTGAGGCAGACCGACTGCGCGTCACTATTTCTAAGGCGATCCACCAAACTCATAGCAGTAATAAACAGCAGCTATTTGGTGAGAGTAACACCTATCAAGGTTTTATCGGTTCTAGCCCGAGTATGCACAAGGTGTACCGCACCATAGATTCTGCTGCCAGCAGTAAGGCGAGCATCTTTATCACCGGCGAAAGTGGCACAGGTAAAGAGGTGTGCGCCGAGGCTATTCACTCGGTGAGTAACCGAAGTGAAGAGCCGTTTATCGCCCTAAACTGTGCTGCTATTCCAAAGGATCTGATCGAGAGTGAGCTGTTTGGTCACGTGAAAGGCGCGTTTACCGGTGCCTCTACCGACCGTAAAGGTGCGGCAGAATTGGCTGACGGCGGTACTTTGTTTTTGGATGAGCTTTGCGAGATGGAGCTGGATCTTCAGACCAAGCTACTGCGCTTTATTCAGACCGGTACCTTCCAGAAGGTAGGCTCCTCTAAACTGAGCCGGGTAGACGTTCGTTTTGTGTGCGCAACCAACAAAGACCCTTGGCAAGAGGTGCAGAAAGGCCGCTTTCGTGAAGACCTGTATTATCGCTTGTACGTGATTCCTCTGCATCTGCCACCGCTTCGTGAACGGGGCGATGACATCATAGAAATCGGTTACTCACTGCTGGGCTTTATGTCCATCGAAGAGAATAAAGCCTTCAATAAATTCTCTCCTGAGGTGTTAAGGCGCTTCTTAGCTTATCCATGGCCTGGTAACGTGCGCCAATTGCAGAACGTAATCCGCAATATCGTTGTATTAAACCAAGGTGAAGAGGTGAGCCTAGAAATGTTGCCATCACCGCTTGATTCGGTAGAGGTCGCAGAGCACTCAGAATCGACAGTGACCAACTTTCTAACACCGTTAACCGAAGAAGATGAGGATGAGATTGTTCCTCTATCCTTGATTGAACGTCGCGTTATCGAGCGCGCCATAAAATTATGTGATGGCTCTATTCCAGCGGCTGCAAACAAGCTGGATGTGAGCGCATCGACCATCTATCGTAAGATTGAGCGTTGGGAGAAAGGGCGTGGCTGAGTCGTATCTTGAGCTGACAAAACTGGAACAACTAAAGGTTCAGGTGGGAGAGGCAATGTTTCCCACTCTGCTCGGTTTGTTTAAGCAAGAGTTGAACGAATATAGGGATCAGCTTGTAGGTGGTGATGCAGAGCAGATAGGTCGCATATGCCATGCTATTAAGGGCAGTGCGCCAAGCTTTGGTGCAAAACCCTTAACCCAGTTGGCTACCGAGATGGACTTGCTATTTAAATCGGGAAGAAAAGAGGAGTTGCAGCAACAAGTGCCACAACTCCTCGAAATGCTGAGCAATACTGAGCAAGGCGTAAATAAACTACTTTAGCTGCTCTACAATAGCATCACGTAACTTATCTCGGTCATGACGCCAGCCGCGTGTATATGAAGCTAGATCTCTAGTAACGATATTCCACTCGCCTTCTAGCTCAGGGTGAGGTTCGTGCCCAAGAATAATATCGGGTTTGCGCCCCTGACAGGCTCTAGTAATCCAATCGAGCTTTTGTTCAAAATTCATTCGTCCTGCTGGCCCATATTCTGGGCTGATGTTCTCAACAAACACCACCTTGGCCTTTTGATTAGCCTTTATCGCTCTTCCCACCTCAGGGAGTAGGAGCGGGGGCATGATGCTGGTTAGAAAACTGCCTGGTCCTAAAACAATCAAGTCAGCCTCTTTTAATGAGGTCACGGCCTCAGAAATAGCCGGTACTTCAGGGTCGAGATCCAATTTTAGAAGCTCTTCTTCCATTTCATCGACACTGGTTTCACCCTTAACCCATTTCCCGTTAGTGGAGAGAGCGCGAAGATCTGAAGGATACTCGGACATGGGCAAGATCTTGGTTTTAACCCCAAGCATCTCACGCACTAGGTTGATAGCCTCTAACGGCCTAATGGCTAGATTGTCCATGGCCGTAAGAATAAGGTTACCTAGGTTATGACCATCGAGCTCACCGGCTCCTTTGAAGCGATACTCGAACAGCATAGAGCTTATGGTGGGCTCGGTGATGAGCTGGTTGATACAGTTTCGGGTATCACCCCAAGCGATACCGCCCTGACAATAACGGATTCGGCCCGTTGAGCCGCCGTTATCTGTGGTGGTGACGATACCGGTAGCATTGGAGCCAAAATCTCGAAGTGCAGCCAGGATTCGTCCTAAGCCGTGACCGCCGCCAACTGCGACTACTTTGTTATTTTTATATATATCCATGAGTTATGAAGAGTCGTACTCAGATAGCTAAACCCTACTGTAATATTGTGATCCCGCCAAGTTTTTGAAGTTAAACTATTGAGCCAAGTAGGATATTTGACTTGGCAAAATCGGCC
Organism: Vibrio ishigakensis; assembly: GCF_024347675.1. Taxonomy (NCBI): domain Bacteria; kingdom Pseudomonadati; phylum Pseudomonadota; class Gammaproteobacteria; order Vibrionales; family Vibrionaceae; genus Vibrio; species Vibrio ishigakensis. Next base: position 868,649 of record NZ_AP024881.1, read on the forward strand.
GTATTCCCTTACAATTTAGGGTAATTATGTTGCTTATAAATGTTTTATAAGCGTCGAACTCCGAGCCCTTTAGGCTACGTCGACTCCTTTCAAAGGTGAGATACGCGTAATGGGCCGTGGCATTTGGCCACTGGGTTGCTTTAGAAATGAAGTAGCCTCCCGGTATTTGGAAAGGTGTTTTGTGACGCAACAATTTGAAGACAGTTACCACCGCAAGTTTTATTACTTGCGCCTGTCGGTGACGGATGTCTGTAATTTCAAGTGTACCTACTGTCTACCAGACGGTTACCATCCTGAGGGCAATAAGCGCCCTTCGTTTATCACGCTTCCTGAAATCAAGCGCGTTGTAACTGCGTTCGCCCATTGCGGTACCGATAAGGTGCGCATTACGGGTGGTGAACCGACTCTGCGCCGTGACTTTCTACAGATCGTAGAAACGGTCGCTCAAACCCCAGGTATCAAGAAAGTCGCCATGACCACCAACGGCTATCGAATGGCCAAGAACGTGGAAGATTGGAAAAAGGCAGGGCTGACTCATATCAACGTCAGTCTAGATAGCCTAGACCCTAAGCATTTCTATCAGATTACGGGTGAGAATCGCTTTCATGATGTGATGGCAGGTATCGAGCGTGCCTTCGAAGTGGGTTACGAGCAGGTTAAGGTGAACGTGGTTCTTCTCAAAGACCTCAATAGCCAACAATTCCCTCAATTCCTTAACTGGATCAAGGATAAGCCAATTCAGCTAAGATTCATCGAATTGATGAAGACTGGCGAGATGGATGAGCTATTTGAAAATCACCATGTTTCTGGGGTGAGCCTGCGTAATCATTTGATTGCTAATGGCTGGATTCTAAAACTGCGTGAATCGAACGATGGTCCGGCTCAAGTCTTTGTCCACCCAGAATACAAGGGTGAGATTGGCCTTATCATGCCTTACGAAAAGGGCTTCTGTTCTACCTGTAATAGACTGCGCGTCTCTTCAAAGGGCAGGTTGCACCTGTGCTTGTTTGGAGAAGAGGGGCTAGATCTAAGAGACCTACTTGAAAGCGACGATCAAGAGAAAGAGCTGATCGCGCGTATCAATCAGGGACTGGAACAGAAAGACGTCAGCCATCACCTTCTTGAAGGTAACTCAGGCGCGACACCTCACCTTGCCTCTATTGGCGGTTAATCAAACTTTTGCGACTAGGGTTCGGTTCTGGTCGCCTTTCATATTTATATAAAACACAAACATAGGAACATCTTGCTATGGGACATGCTCAATCTGATTTTCGACCTGCAAATATTGCGGTTTTGACGGTTTCTGACACTCGTAACGAAGAGACAGACACCAGTGGTGGTTATCTGGCAGAGCAGGTAAAAGAGAATGGTCATACCCTAGTGGACAAGCAGATCGTTATCGATGACGTTTATAAAATCCGTGCTGTCGTTTCTCAATGGATCGCAGCTGAAAACGTTGATGCTGTTCTGATCACTGGCGGTACAGGCTTCTCTTCTCGCGACTTTACGCCAGAGGCAGTATCTGCACTTTTCGACAAACAAATCGAAGGCTTCGGTGAGCTTTTCCGCGCTATCTCTTACCAGCAAATCGGCACTTCAACGGTTCAATCTCGCGCCGTAGCCGGTATTGCAAACCGTACTGTTATCTTTGTTATGCCGGGCTCAACTGGCGCGTGCCGCACGGCGTGGGAAGGCATCTTAAAAGATCAGCTTGATTCGCGTCATAAGCCATGTAACTTCATGCCGCATATCGGAGCTTAAGTTTCATGAGCGAATTAACCCATATTAATCAAAGCGGTGAAGCCAACATGGTGGATGTGTCTGCAAAAGCGGACACAGTGCGTGAAGCGCGTGCCGAGGCCTATATCGATATGGCGCCAGAGACGCTGCAACTTATCGTAAGTGGTGACCATCACAAAGGTGATGTGTTTGCTTCAGCACGTATCGCGGGTATTCAAGCGGCGAAAAAGACCTGGGACCTTATTCCTCTGTGTCATCCTCTGCTTTTGTCCAAGGTTGAGGTTCAACTAGAAGCCCTGCCTGAAACTAGTCAGGTGCGCATCGAGTCTATCTGTAAGCTTGCCGGTAAAACCGGTGTTGAGATGGAAGCTCTGACTGCTGCTTCTGTTGCTGCCCTGACTATCTACGATATGTGTAAAGCGGTGCAGAAAGATATGGTTATCGGTCAAGTACGTCTTCTAGAGAAGAAGGGCGGTAAGTCTGGACACTTTGAGGTGAAGTCATGATTAAGGTGGTGTTTTTCGCTCAGGTACGTGAGCTGGTTGGTGTAGATGAGGTAACCGTTGAGGCTGAAACCGCGACTGTAGATGAGATTCGTCAGCAGCTGCTACAGCAAGGTGGTAAATGGGAGTTGGCATTGGAGTCAGGAAAGCTTCTGGCTGCTATCAACCATACTATGGTGCCGTTGACCGCTGAAGCGAAAGCGGGTGATGAGGTTGCCTTCTTCCCGCCGGTGACCGGAGGCTAATGTGGACAAGATCTTAGTTCAGACTGAAGATTTCACTCTCGCTGATGAGTATGAGCTCTTAGGGCAAGACCCAGGCGTTGGCGCTGTGGTGACCTTTGTCGGTAAGGTTCGTGACTTTAACCTTGGTGATAATGTCATTGGTCTGCATTTGCAACATTACCCAGGGATGACGGAGAAATCTCTGCAAGAGATTGCGCTTCAGGCTCGTGAACGTTGGCCACTGGATAAGGTAACCATCATCCACAGGGTAGGTGACCTTAATATTAGTGACCAGATCGTATTTGTGGGTGTATCTAGTGCACACAGAGATGCGGCATTTGCCAGTTGTGAATTCATCATGGACTATCTCAAGACCAAAGCACCCTTCTGGAAGAAAGAGCGCCTCAATGAGGGTAGCCGCTGGTTGGATGCACGTGAATCAGATGAGGAATCCGCAACCCGCTGGGATGAAATAAAATGACATCCGGTAATTGATCAAGATCACGGAATTGTGAAACAGTTAAGCCCCTTTCATAGGGGCTTTTTTGTGAGTTTTTTCAAACTTTATATGTTTTTAGCTTTTCAATTAGATAAATGTGTAAGAGATGTATTTTTACCTTGTTAGTGCATAAGTATTTGATTGGTTAACGGAATGTTGCGTATGATCTGAATTTTTGTGCAATTAATCACGAAAAGATATTCATCCCTGTAGATAAATTGCCCAAATCGTAAAAATGCAGGGTGGATCACTGACTAAAGCCAAAATCAGCAGAGGAATATCTAAAAATCTGACCTAGGCGAAAATTTCGCAAAGGAGCAGTGACATTTTTATGGCAAAAAACTTCAAGGATTGGTAACTTTGTTTCCAATTCTTTATGGCCTTTTAGCTTTTTTAGATGACTATACGGACAAAAAACATCTAAAAACAGAAAGTTAGGAGAGCTGTAAAGGGCTTCATGGATGCAACGTTTAAAATTGGAGTTTAATTGCATGTATAAAAATAAAATCACCCAGGCTCTACTTCTTGGAGCTGGCCTAGCAGCGGCAACCACTTCTTTCGCTACTCTTGCAGCAGACGTTCCTGCTGGCACTAAGCTCGCTGATGTTCAAGAACTGGTTCGTGGTAACGGTACTGAAGTTGCTACGATCGACCCACACAAATCTCAAGGTGTGCCAGAGTCTCACGTGATTCGTGACCTTCTTGAAGGCCTAGTAAACCAAGATGCAGACGGCAACACTATCCCAGGTGTAGCTGAAAGCTGGGAAACGACAGACAACAAAACCTTCACTTTCAAACTTCGTAAAGATGCAAAATGGTCTAACGGCGACCCTGTAACTGCAAACGACTTCGTTTACAGCTTCCAGCGTGCAGTAGATCCAAACACAGCTTCTCCTTACTCTTGGTACATGGAATACACCAAGATGGCGAACGCTAAAGACATCATTGCGGGTAAGAAAGACAAATCTACTCTAGGTGTTAAGGCATTGGATGACCACACTCTAGAGGTTCAACTAGAGACAGCTGTTCCTTACTTCGTAATGATGACTGGCCACACTACAATGAAGCCAGTTCACCAAGCGACTGTTGAGAAGCACGGTGACCAGTGGACTCGTCCAGGTAACTTCGTTGGTAACGGTGCATTCGTTGTTGACGGCTGGGTTGTGAACGAGCGTCTAGTACTAGCACGTAACGCGCAGTACTGGGACAACGACGCAACTGTACTTGATAAGGTAACTTTCCTACCTATCGAGAACCAAGTAGCTGAAATGAACCGCTTCCTATCTGGTGAGATTCACTTCACTTCTACACTGCCTACTGAGCACTTTAAGCGTCTTCAGAAGCAGCACCCACAAGAGGTTTCTGTAGAAGGTTCTCTATGTACTTACTACTACCAGTTCAACACAAAAGTTAAGCCGTTTGATGATGTACGTGTTCGTAAAGCGATCTCTTACGCTATCGACCGTAGCATCGTAACTGACGCGCTACTTGCTCAAGGCCAAAAGCCAGCGTATTTCCTAACTCCGGAAATCACTGCAGGTTTCGATCCTGAGATGACTAAGTACGGTCAAATGACTCAGGCTGAGCGTAACGCTGAAGCTGAGCGTCTACTTGCTGAAGCAGGTTACGGCAAAGACAACCCACTTAAGTTCAACCTTCTATATAACACCAACGAAAACCACAAGAAGATTGCGGTTGCTCTAGGTTCTATGTGGAAGCGTACTCTTGGTCTAGACGTTACTCTAGAAAACCAAGAGTGGAAGACTTACCTACAGTCTAAAGACGAAGGTAACTTCCAAGTTGCACGTGCAGGTTGGTGTGGTGACTACAACGAAGCATCTTCTTTCCTAACTCTAATGACTACGCCAAACACGACGGCTGGTCAGCACTGGGGTAGCGCGGACTACGATAAAATCATCGATCAAGCTATCGCGTCTACTTCTGAAGAAGAGCGCACTAAGCTTTACCTACAAGCTGAAGACCTAATGGCGAAAGAAATGCCTATCGCTCCAATCTATCAGTATGTACGTTCACGTCTACTATCTCAGAACGTTGGCGGCTTCCCAGCTAACAACGCAGAAGAGAAGATCTACTCGAAAGATCTATACATCAAAGCTCAGTAATTCCTGAGCAAATAAAACAATAAAAACTCTAGGCCTGCATGTAGAAATTACATGCAGTGCCTACCTTATATTTTTGTCACAGACTGGAAGTGGATTTATGTTTAGATTCATTCTTAAAAGGGTATTTGAAGCGATTCCAACTATGTTGGTATTGATCACGGTATCTTTCTTTTTGATGCGATTTGCGCCGGGTAACCCATTCTCGAGCGAGCGCCCTCTGCCGCCACAAGTACAGGCAAACATCGAGGCTAAATACGGCCTAGATAAGCCAGTAATGGAGCAGTACACCACATATCTGACCAATGTTATCCAAGGTGACTTTGGTCCATCATTTAAATATCTAGATTACTCAGTAAACGACCTTATCTCAGTGGCTCTGCCAGTATCAGCTAAGGTAGGTTTCATCGCATTTATCTTCACCGTTATCCTAGGGGTAACCGTGGGCACGCTGGCCGCGCTCAAACAGAACACCTGGTTTGACTACGCAGTAATGTCTACCGCAATGCTGGGTGTAGTAATGCCATCGTTCGTGCTAGCGCCAGCACTTATCTATCTATTCTCATTGCACCTAGGCTGGTTCCCAGCAGGTGGTTGGCATGACGGCGGTTGGCAGTATCTAGTGCTGCCGGTTATCGGTATGTCACTTCTATACGTGGCAACCTTTGCTCGTATCACCCGTGGTTCAATGATTGAAACCCTAAACAGTAACTTCATCCGTACCGCTCGTGCGAAGGGATTGAGCTACCGTTACATCATCCTAAAACATGCCCTTAAGCCGGCACTGCTTCCTGTTGTTTCTTATATGGGCCCTGCATTCGTGGGCATCATCACAGGTTCAGTAGTTATCGAGACCATCTTCGGTCTGCCTGGCATTGGTAAGCTGTTCGTTAACGCCGCATTTAACCGTGACTACTCACTGGTTATGGGTATCACCATCTTGATTGGCTTCTTGTTCATCTTGTTCAACGCCGTGGTAGATATCTTGCTTGCGGTTATCGATCCTAAGATTCGCTACTAACAAGGAAAGGGACACATGTTGACTAAAAAAGAAAACCTTGAAGCGATTGAGAAATTCTCTGAGAACCTAGAGATCGAAGGTCGCTCACTTTGGCAAGACGCCCGTATCCGCTTTATGCGTAACAAAGCGGCAATGGTAAGTCTGTTTATCCTATTTTTGATTACACTGGCGGTGATCTTCCTGCCAATGTTTGCTCAGTACGCGTATGACGACACGGACTGGTATGCACTGCACGCAGCACCATCGGCTGAGCACCTGTTTGGTACCGATAGCCTAGGTCGTGACTTGTATGTTCGTACCCTAGTGGGCGGTCGTATCTCCCTTATGGTAGGTGTGATGGGCGCACTGGTAGCTGTTCTGATTGGTACTCTTTACGGCGCAGCTTCCGGCTTCATCGGTGGTCGTACTGACCGCGTGATGATGCGTATCCTAGAGATCCTTTACGCTGTACCTTTCATGTTCCTAGTAATCGTTCTAGTAACCTTCTTCGGTCGTAACATCGTACTTATCTTCGTGGCTATCGGTGCTATCGCATGGCTAGACATGGCGCGTATCGTACGTGGTCAGACGCTGAGCTTGCGTAGTAAAGAGTTCATCGAAGCGGCGCACGTGTGTGGTGTAAGCAAATGGCGCATCATCACGCGTCATATCGTACCGAATGTACTGGGTATCGTAGCGGTTTACTCAACGCTGCTCGTACCGAGCATGATCCTAACTGAATCCTTCCTATCATTCCTTGGTCTGGGTGTTCAAGAGCCTATGACGTCTTGGGGTGCATTGCTGCAAGAGGGCTCACAAACCATGGAAGTTGCCATCTGGCAATTGGTTTTCCCAGCTCTGTTCATGGTAGTAACCCTGTTCTGCTTCAACTATGTGGGCGATGGTCTGCGTGACGCACTTGATCCAAAAGACAGATAAGAATTACAAGGAATTCAGTGATGACTAAATTACTCGACGTAAAAGACCTGAGAGTAGAATTCACTACTCAAGACGGCATAGTAACTGCGGTTAACGACCTTAACTTCTCCCTTAAGCCAGGTGAAACCCTAGGTATTGTAGGTGAGTCAGGTTCAGGTAAATCTCAGACCGTATTCGCTATCATGGGCCTATTGGCTAAGAACGGCATTATCAAGGGCAGTGCTAAGTTTGAGGGTCGCGAGATCCTAAACCTGCCTGAGAAAGAACTGAACAAGGTTCGCGCTGAGCAGATCGCGATGATCTTCCAAGACCCAATGACTTCGCTTAACCCTTATATGAAGGTAAGCGACCAGCTGATGGAAGTATTGATGCTTCACAAAGGCATGGGTAAAGCGGAAGCATTCGAAGAATCCGTGCGTATGCTTGAAGCGGTGAAAATCCCAGAAGCACGTAAGCGTATCACCATGTACCCACACGAATTCTCTGGCGGTATGCGTCAGCGTGTGATGATTGCGATGGCGCTTCTTTGTCGTCCTAAGCTGCTGATTGCCGATGAGCCAACCACAGCATTGGACGTAACCGTTCAGGCGCAGATCATGGATCTTTTGAACGAGCTGAAAGATGAATTTAACACCTCTATCATCATGATTACCCACGACCTAGGTGTGGTAGCGGGCTCATGTGACAAGGTGCTAGTGATGTATGCGGGTCGTACCATGGAGTACGGCACAGTAGATGAGATCTTCTACTCCCCAAGCCACCCTTACGCAGAAGGTCTGCTAAAAGCGATCCCTCGCTTAGACACAGAAGGTGAGATCTTGCCGACTATCCCAGGCAACCCACCAAACCTGCTTCGCTTGCCACAAGGCTGTCCTTATCAGGACCGTTGTCACCGTGTGAGCGAACGCTGTAAGAGTGAATCGCCAATCCTGACTCCATTTGGTAATGGCCGTCAGCGTGCATGTTTTTCTGACCATGAGGCTTGGGCACTATGAACGCACCACTAATTAACGATAAAAAATTAATGCTGGACGTGAAAGACCTTAAGGTTCACTTCCAGATTGCACAAAAATCCGCTTGGCCTTGGACTAAGCCAATCCCACTAAAAGCTGTCGACGGCGTTAACGTTCGTCTATATGAGGGCGAAACCCTAGGTGTGGTAGGTGAGTCAGGTTGCGGTAAGTCTACCTTTGCTCGCGCTGTGATCGGCTTGGTTGAAGCGACTGAAGGTCAGGTAGTCTGGCTAGGCCAAGATCTGACTAAGATGCAAGAAGCGCAGCGTCGTGAGACTCGTAAAGATATCCAGATGATCTTCCAAGACCCGCTAGCATCGCTTAACCCGCGTATGACTGTGGGTGACATCATTGCTGAGCCGCTAGAGACCTTCTATCCGAAGCTTTCCAAGGAAGAGGTGAAAGAGCAGGTTAAGGCTATGATGGCGAAGGTTGGTCTACTACCAAACGTGATCAACCGCTATCCTCATGAGTTTTCAGGTGGTCAGTGTCAGCGTATCGGTATCGCTCGCGCACTTATCCTTAAACCTAAGATGATCATCTGTGATGAGCCGGTTTCGGCGCTAGATGTATCTATCCAGGCTCAGGTAGTAAACCTTCTGAAAGAGCTGCAAAAAGAGCTGGGCCTATCTCTGGTATTCATCGCGCACGACCTGTCGGTGGTAAAACACATCTCAGATCGTGTACTGGTAATGTACCTAGGTAATGCGGTTGAGCTTGGTGAGTCGGAGGCTCTTTTCGAAGACCCGAAACACCCGTACACACGCGCTTTGATGTCAGCGGTTCCTATTCCAGATCCAAAGATTGAGCGCAGTAAAACCATTGAGATGCTTGAGGGTGACCTACCGTCTCCAATGAACCCACCATCAGGCTGTGTATTCCGTACACGCTGCCCAATGGCAACCGAGGCATGTGCTAAACACAAGCCGGTTCTAGAAGGTAATGATGTGCACGCGGTGTCGTGCCTACATGCTGACTAAAACAAAAAGATAATTCCGCCTGTGACAGGCTTGAGCGTGTTGTTTCGCAGCACGCTCTTTTTTGTTTGTGGTTTTTTAAGTATGTGCCGCTGAAGATACCGGATAGTTTCTCCGAAACTTCCGGTATGACGGGATTTTTTGAAACACGGGATTGTTTTAGGAGCCGTCATCCCGGAATCTGCAGTGCAGATATCCGGGATCTCCCCACCTATTAGATCTGCACAACCTCACAAATTCAACAAAAACTCCAAATCAGCTATCTCACCGATTAGCTCAAAATCTTATTCCTATCACCGCAGTTTCTACCTAGCATCATAGCTAAATCGCAAGCCGTAACTCCGCAAAAACCATATAAAACCAACAACATAGTAAACCCGAAAACTAACTTTCCCTTTATTGAGCTCTGAGCGTGCATCACGTAATTAAAACTCGCCCATGAATGGGCCACGGATGTAAAAATATTAAATTGGAGTTTAATACATGCACAACAACAAAATTACTAAAGCTCTATTTCTAGGAGCTAGCCTCTTGGCTGCAACGACTTCATTCTCTACTCTCGCCGCTACCGTTCCAGCGGGTACCAAGCTTGCTAAGGTGCAAGAACTGGTAAAGGGTAATGGTACTGAAGTTGCGTCTATCGACCCTCAAAAAACAGAGGGTGTGCCAGAATCAAACATTATTAGAGACATTCTAGAAGGTCTGGTAAACCAAGATGCCGATGGCAATACCGTTCCTGGCGTAGCCGAAAGCTGGGAAACCAAAGACAACAAAAACTATACCTTCCACCTCCGTAAGGACGCGAAATGGTCCAACGGCGACCCAGTAACTGCACAAGACTTTGTCTACAGCTGGCAACGCGCGGTAGACCCAGCAACAGCGTCCCCATACTCATGGTTCGTTGAGATGACAACCATGCACAACGCTGCAGACATCATCGCAGGTAAGAAAGACAAATCTGAGCTGGGCGTAAAAGCAGTTGATGACCACACCCTAGAGGTTCAACTAGACTCACCACTTCCTTACTTTGTCTCTATGACAGGTCATACTACCTTGATGCCAGTGCACCAAGCGACCGTTGAGAAATACGGTGAGAAGTGGACTCGCCCGGAGCACTTTGTAGGTAATGGTGCCTTTGTACCTGAGCTATGGGTTGTAAACGAGCGCCTAGAGCTTAAGCGCAATGACCAGTATTGGGATAACTCACGCACGGTGCTAAACAAGGTTACCTATCTGCCTATCGAGAATCAGGTTTCAGAGATGAACCGTTTCTTGGCGGGTGAAGTGGATATCACCTATGAATTGCCGCTAGAGCACTTCCGCCGTCTGAAGAAAGAACACCCACGAGAGCTGCAAGTTAAGGGCAACCTGTGTTCTTACTACTACGGCTTCAATAACACCAGAAAACCATTTGACGATGTGCGTGTACGTAAGGCGCTATCATTCGCTATCGACCGTGACATCATCTCAAACGCTATTCTAGGTCAAGGCCAAAAACCAGCCTACTTCATGACTCCAGAGATCACAGCAGGTTTTAATCCTGAGATGCCAGCCTACGGCAAGATGACTCAAAAAGAGCGTGTGGCAGAGGCGAAAAAGCTACTTAAAGAAGCGGGCTATGATAAAGACCATCCACTTGAGTTCAGCGTGCTTTACAACACCTCAGATAACCACAAAAAGATTGCGACCGCTATCCAGTCTATGTGGAAGAAAGAGCTTGGCGTTAAAGCCACTCTTGAAAACCAAGAGTGGAAGACCTTCCTAGATACGCGTCGCGCAGGTGACTTTGATGTGACTCGTACCGGCTGGTGTGCTGACTACAACGAAGCATCGAGCTTCCTGTCTCTGATGCAATCGAACAACAGCTCAAACGATCCTAAGTATCGCAGTGCAGAGTACGATGCTTTGATGGCGAAAGCGATGAACGCCACCAGCGATGAAGAACGCTCTGGGTACTACACACAGGCTGAAAAACTGCTAGCGAAAGACATGCCTATCGCGCCTATCTACCAGTATGTGATCTCTCGTCTTGTATCTCCAAAAGTCGGTGGCTACCCAAGCCACAACGCGGAAGACAAGATGTACTCAAAAGATATGTATATCATCGAGTAATCGCCTAATCCCATTATAAAAATAATATTCGGTCACTGTGTGTTTGAAAGCATGCAGTGACTGCTTATATCTATTGTCACAGACTGGAAGTTTCATGTTTAAGTTTATTGCTAAACGAGTGTTCGAGGCGATCCCAACCATGTTGGTGCTGATAACGCTGTCGTTTTTCTTAATGCGCTTTGCGCCGGGCAACCCGTTTTCATCGGAAAGGGCACTGCCACCTGAGGTAATGGCTAATATCAACGCCAAATATGGTCTAGATAAGCCGGTGTTGGAGCAATACACCACCTACCTAACAAACACGCTTCAAGGAGACCTTGGGCCTTCTTTTAAGTACAAAGACTACTCGGTAAACGAGCTGATTGCGGGTTCTCTGCCAGTGTCAGCAAAGGTGGGCATGCTTGCCTTTGTGTTTACCCTGATACTTGGGGTTGCAGTCGGGACGCTAGCCGCCCTCAAACAGAATACCTGGTTTGACTATGCGGTCATGTCCACCGCCATGCTCGGCGTGGTCATGCCATCCTTTGTATTGGCACCCGCTCTTATCTATCTATTTGCTCTTCACTTAGGCTGGCTGCCTGCTGGCGGATGGCATGGCGGTAGTTGGGAATACCTAGTGCTGCCGGTTATCGGTATGTCACTGCTATATGTAGCGACCTTTGCTCGTATCACCCGTGGTTCAATGATTGAAACCCTAAACAGTAACTTCATCCGTACCGCTCGTGCGAAGGGATTGAGCTATCGTTACATCATCCTAAAACATGCCCTTAAGCCGGCACTACTACCTGTTGTTTCTTACATGGGCCCTGCATTCGTGGGCATCATCACAGGTTCGGTCGTTATCGAGACCATCTTCGGTCTGCCTGGCATTGGTAAGCTGTTCGTTAACGCCGCATTTAACCGTGACTACTCACTGGTTATGGGTATCACCATCTTGATTGGCTTCTTGTTCATCTTGTTCAACGCCGTGGTAGATATCTTGCTTGCGGTTATCGATCCTAAGATTCGCTACTAACAAGGAAAGGGACACATGTTGACTAAAAAAGAAAACCTTGAAGCGATTGAGAAATTCTCTGAGAACCTAGAGATCGAAGGTCGCTCACTTTGGCAAGACGCCCGTATCCGCTTTATGCGTAACAAAGCGGCAATGGTGAGTCTGTTTATCCTATTTTTGATTACACTGGCGGTGATTTTCCTGCCAATGTTTGCTCAGTACGCGTATGACGACACCGACTGGTATGCATTGCATGCCGCACCATCATTAGAGCACTTCTTTGGTACCGATAGCTTGGGGCGCGACCTTTACGTGCGCACTCTAGTAGGCGGTCGTATTTCCTTAATGGTGGGTGTGCTTGGAGCGCTAGTTGCTGTTGTTATCGGCACACTATACGGCGCAGCATCAGGTTTCATCGGTGGTCGTACCGACCGCGTAATGATGCGTATCCTAGAGATCCTTTACGCTGTACCTTTCATGTTCCTAGTAATCGTACTAGTAACCTTCTTCGGTCGTAACATCGTGCTTATCTTCGTAGCTATCGGTGCTATCGCATGGCTGGACATGGCGCGCATTGTGCGTGGCCAGACGCTGAGCTTACGTAGTAAAGAGTTCATCGAAGCGGCGCACGTGTGTGGTGTAAGCAAATGGCGCATCATCACTCGTCATATCGTACCGAACGTACTGGGTATCGTAGCGGTTTACTCAACCCTGCTTGTACCTAGCATGATCCTAACTGAATCCTTCCTGTCATTCCTTGGTCTGGGCGTTCAAGAGCCTATGACGTCTTGGGGTGCACTGCTGCAAGAGGGCTCGCAAACCATGGAAGTTGCTATCTGGCAATTGGTTTTCCCAGCTCTATTCATGGTAGTAACCCTGTTCTGCTTCAACTATGTGGGCGATGGTCTGCGTGACGCACTTGATCCAAAAGACAGATAAGAATTACAAGGAATTCAGTGATGACTAAATTACTCGACGTAAAAGACCTGAGAGTAGAATTCACTACTCAAGACGGCATAGTAACTGCGGTTAACGACCTTAACTTCTCCCTTGAGCCAGGTGAAACCCTAGGTATTGTAGGTGAGTCAGGCTCAGGCAAATCGCAAACCGTATTCGCCATCATGGGCCTATTGGCTAAGAACGGCATCATCAAGGGCAGTGCTAAGTTTGAGGGCCGTGAGATCCTTAACCTACCTGAGAAAGAGCTGAACAAGGTGCGCGCAGAGCAGATCGCGATGATCTTCCAAGACCCAATGACCTCGCTGAACCCTTATATGAAAGTGAGCGACCAGCTGATGGAAGTGTTGATGCTTCATAAAGGCATGGGTAAGTCGGAAGCATTCGAAGAGTCTGTGCGCATGCTAGAAGCGGTGAAAATCCCAGAAGCGCGCAAGCGTATTACCATGTACCCACACGAATTCTCTGGCGGTATGCGTCAGCGCGTGATGATAGCAATGGCGCTTCTATGTCGTCCTAAGCTGCTGATTGCCGATGAGCCAACCACAGCCCTAGACGTAACCGTTCAGGCGCAGATTATGGATCTGCTGAACGAGCTGAAAGACGAATTTAACACCTCTATCATCATGATCACCCACGACTTAGGTGTGGTTGCGGGCTCATGTGACAAGGTGCTAGTGATGTATGCGGGTCGTACCATGGAGTACGGCACAGTAGATGAGATCTTCTACTCCCCAAGCCACCCTTATGCAGAAGGTCTGCTAAAAGCGATCCCTCGCTTAGACACAGAAGGTGAGATCTTGCCTACAATACCGGGTAATCCGCCAAACCTACTTCGTCTGCCACAAGGCTGTCCTTATCAGGACCGTTGTCACCGTGTGAGCGAGCGCTGTAAGAGTGAATCGCCAATCCTGACCCCATTTGGTAATGGCCGTCAGCGTGCATGTTTTTCTGACCATGAGGCTTGGGCAAAATGATAGATAAGAAACTGATGTTAGACGTAAAAGACCTAAAGGTTCATTTTCAGATTGCACCTAAGTCTGCCTGGCCTTGGACTAAACCGATTCCACTAAAGGCTGTGGATGGAGTTAACGTTCGCTTATTTGAGGGTGAAACCTTAGGCGTGGTAGGTGAATCAGGTTGCGGTAAGTCTACCTTTGCTCGCGCTGTGATCGGCTTGGTTGAAGCCACCGAAGGCCAGGTGGTATGGCTAGGCCAAGACCTAACCAAGATGAAAGAAGCGCAGCGCCGTGAGACCCGCAAAGATATCCAGATGATTTTCCAAGACCCGTTAGCATCTCTGAACCCACGTATGACAGTAGGGGATATCATCGCAGAACCACTAGAGACTTTTTATCCAAAGCTGTCTAAGCAAGAAGTGAAAGCGCAGGTTAAAGCAATGATGACCAAGGTAGGTCTTTTGCCAAACGTCATTAACCGCTATCCGCATGAGTTCTCGGGTGGTCAGTGCCAGCGTATTGGTATCGCTCGCGCACTTATCCTTAAGCCTAAGATGATCATCTGTGATGAGCCGGTTTCGGCGCTAGATGTATCTATCCAGGCTCAGGTAGTAAACCTTCTGAAAGAACTGCAAAAAGAGCTGGGCCTTTCTCTGGTATTTATTGCCCATGACCTGTCAGTGGTAAAACACATCTCAGATCGTGTACTGGTAATGTACCTAGGTAATGCGGTTGAACTTGGTGAGTCTGAGGCTCTTTTCGAAGACCCGAAACACCCATATACGCGCGCATTGATGTCTGCGGTTCCTATTCCGGATCCAAAGATTGAGCGCAGTAAAACCATTGAGATGCTTGAGGGTGACTTACCGTCTCCAATGAACCCACCATCAGGCTGTGTATTCCGTACACGCTGTCCTATTGCTACTGAGGAGTGTGCGAAGCACAAGCCAGTGCTGGAAGGGGATGATGTTCATGCGGTGGCTTGTTTGAAGGCATAACTGCTTTAATTTTCAATTGCTGGCAGTGTGCCTATTAAGATACCGGATAACTTCTACCGAAGTTTCCGCTGGGCCGGCATTCCGGTATGACGGCTCTTAGATCGTAATGTTTATGATTAAATCGTCATCCCGGAATCTGCATCGCAGATATCCGGGATCTTCCACCCACCGGACTCCGACCTACCAAGCCCCACCAAACTGAATATAGGTAGTTGTCTCTTCAGGTCCAACAGCCACGTCAAGACCGGCAGTCAACCCTAGTTGACGCGCTATCAGATAGCGAAAGCCTGCCCCTTGAACATTACGCAAGGTTATATCAGATAATTTTTGTCCCTCGTTAGCTGCAGCACCTGTGCCAACGAATCCCAACACAGTCCATCTATCATCAATATCGTAGCTGAGTTCAGCCTCGACTAGCCCCGTACTGTCACCCTGATAGCGCATCATGGCGATACCACGCATGTCTATGGAAGGTGGTGCGTAAAATGGATAAGGCTCATCACCGGTGATAGTTTTGGCATCCGCACGCAGTCCCAATCCCCACTTTTTCGACAAACGAGCATAGTGCATGGCATAGGCGTGCCATAGCTGGTAATCAAATTGTGCACCAAAGGCTTTGTTGTGACTGTTGTACTCAATCCCAGCCTTTGTTCCCTTAGTTGGGGCGAACTGGTTGTTTCTGTTATCAAAGGTCAGTTTGACCCCAAGCGCACCGTCTCTTAGCTCAGCAGGGTTCGTGGGGCCAATCTCAGGGATCAGCTCTGATAAATCAAAAGAGGTGTCAGAGTCGGTGTAAGTGTAATTAGCACCAACAAAGAAATTGGAATTGCCAATACGAAAATCAATATCTTGAAAGAAGTGAATGGCGTTAGATTTAAACTTGATAGCATCATTTTGGTCATAGAATTTCATGTTGATCTCTGCGCCAAACAAACCACCGAGATAACGTATTTTATCCTTATTCCAATTGCCTGAGTGAAAGCCACCTAATACCTTGGTTCCATTGCTGGTTCCGAGTCCAACCACACCAGAAACGCTGGTTGGAATATCCGCTACCTTCTCACCAGATAATCGCTTTTGTTTGCGGTCGGCAGACTCATGGAAGAAAAGCAATGCTGCGCCACCGCCAGCTCCGATAGCAGGATCGTTAACGATGACAGGGATTGGAAGAAACCCTGTTGTGTTATCAAGAATATACTGACTCGCATCTAGTCTGCCATCCTCGGGGTCTTTGAACTGATCCATGGTTCCGGCGTGTGACAGCAGTGGCAGTGCGCACAGGGCGCTCAGTGGCCATTTCCAGATACGGCTTGTTGGTATTGATAGGTTACGCATTTCTCGGTCTCAATGGTTTTGGGAGCGCGAAATATAGCCAAGAGAACTGATGGCAACCAATGAGTAACTATCGGCTTGGTTAATAGGTGAGACCCCGACTTTCATCAGTCCGAGCAGGCTAGTTGAGTATCATCTTCAAGTTTTTCGACCAAGACCTTCAACTCGGATTTATGTTCATTCTTCGGTTGCTACTTATACTGAAAACAAATCGAAGATGGGGAACGAACAATGGGTAAATTAGTTGAAGGTGTGTGGCACGATGTTTGGTATGACACTAAGTCCAGTGGCGGCAAGTTTGTGCGAGAGGATGCGGGCTTTCGTAACTGGGTAGAGAACAAAGCGGACGCAGAGTTTCAGCCTGAATCAGGGCGCTATCACCTTTATGTTTCCCTCGCTTGTCCTTGGGCGCACCGTACCCTTATCTTCCGCCGCATTAAGGGGCTCGAAGAACATATCTCTGTAAGTGTGGTTAGCCCAGATATGTTGGGGCAGGGGTGGGAGTTCGACTCTCCAGAGCCACTGTTCGGTTTTACCCATATGCATCAGGTATACACTAAGGCAAAATCTGATTACACCGGACGCGTTACCGTGCCTGTTCTTTGGGACAAGAAAGCCAACACTATTGTTAGCAATGAATCCTCAGAGATCATTCGCATGTTCAATAGCGAGTTTAATGACCTCACTGGCAATCATGACGACTACTATCCAGAAGCACTTCGCTCTCAGATAGATGAATGGAACGACTACGTTTATCCAAACATCAATAATGGTGTATATCGTACCGGTTTTGCCACCACGCAAGAGGCTTACGAAGAGGCGTTTGAGAATCTGTTTGCAGCCCTTGATAAGGTGAACGATCACCTAGGAGACAACCGTTATCTAGCAGGAAGCACATTAACCGAAGCGGACTGGCGACTCTTTACCACCTTAGTGCGTTTCGATGCTGTGTATGTAGGTCACTTCAAATGTAACAAGAAGCGCATCGCTGACTACCCACACATTCAGGGTTACCTAAAAGAGTTGTATCAGTTTGATGGTGTGGTGGAAACTACAGATATGTACCACATCAAGCGTCACTACTATTACAGCCATACTGGGATCAACCCAACTCAGGTTGTGCCGAAGGGACCAGAGCTTGATCTTGATTCAGGCCATGGTCGAGATCTAGTCTAAGACTAGAGCGCTCTTGTCAAAGTTATTGATGTCG
Source organism: Vibrio ishigakensis (assembly GCF_024347675.1). Classification (NCBI taxonomy): domain Bacteria; kingdom Pseudomonadati; phylum Pseudomonadota; class Gammaproteobacteria; order Vibrionales; family Vibrionaceae; genus Vibrio; species Vibrio ishigakensis. Next base: position 886,226 of record NZ_AP024881.1, read on the forward strand.
TTAACCCCAGTTAAGGTCATGGTGACCTCAATCTCTTTGCGATAAAGATCTAGAAGTTGTTGTACGCCCTGGTAGCCATTGGCTGCTAGGGCGTATGCGTATGAGCGGCCGAGTAGGGTACAGTCTGCGCCGAGCGAGAGCATGCGCACCACATCTAGTCCGTTACGTATACCCGAATCCACCAAGATTTTGATATCCCCTTTGACTGCATCGGCTATCTTGGGCAAAGCTCGAGCGGTTGCCATTACACCATCTAGCTGTCGACCGCCGTGGTTAGAGACAACTATTCCATCCGCTCCAAAGCTAACCGCTTGCTTGGCATCCTCTACATCCAGAATCCCTTTGATCACCATAGGTCCGTCCCATGCTTCCCGAATCCACTCTAAGTCTTTCCAACTGATGGACGGATCGAAGTTGGCCCCAAGCCAGCCGATATAATCTTCTAGATGGGTAGGTGTGCCTCGGTAGGCTGAGATATTGCCAAGGTCATGAGGCTTGCCGTTGATGCCAACATCCCATGCCCAGTGTGGATGTCGCACAGATTGAAAGATACGCCTAATAGAAGCGTAATCGCCACTCATTCCCGAATGCATATCTCGATAGCGTGCGCCAGGCACTGGCATATCTACAGTAAATACTAGGGTGGAAACGCCTGCCTGTTTTGCTCTGTCTAAGACGTTTTGCATAAAACCGCGGTCTTTTAGCACGTAGAGCTGGAACCACATCGGGCGGCTTATTGCTTTGGTGACTTCTTCGATTGGGCAGACTGATACCGTCGATAAGGTATAGGGGATACCTTTGTCATCGGCCGCTCTTGCGGCTTGCACCTCGCCACGGCGGGCATACATTCCTGAGAGTCCAACTGGACCAAGTGCGATTGGCATTGCTAGCTTTTCTCCAAATAGTTCTGTTGAGAGAGACAGCTTGGACATATCCTTCAGCACTCGCTGTTTTAGCGCGATGGTCGATAGATGATCACAATTGTTTGCCAGAGTATCTTCTTTGTAGGCTCCGCCATCGATGTAGTGAAACAGAAACGGAGGCAGTTTTCGCTTGGCGGCTAGTCGAAAATCAGTGGGGGAAGATATGATCATCAGAGGCTCTATTCAAACTAGTGATGTAGTTGGAATAGTACACATAGCTTAGTTAAGCCATTGAAGTAGATGAATTTCTAGAGAGTTGTCACAGAGGCAGATACAAAAACACCCGCTCGATGAGCGGGTGTGAATATGGTGGAGGGGGACGGATTCGAACCATCGAAGGCAGTGCCGTCAGATTTACAGTCTGATCCCTTTGGCCACTCGGGAACCCCTCCAGGGTGATTTTTATACTTAGCGTTTGTTTTCCCAAGACAAAAACCAAGTTTGAATATGGTGGAGGGGGACGGATTCGAACCATCGAAGGCAGTGCCGTCAGATTTACAGTCTGATCCCTTTGGCCACTCGGGAACCCCTCCAGGGTGATTTTTATACTTAGCGTTTGCTTTCCCAAGACAAAAACCAAGTTGAATATGGTGGAGGGGGACGGATTCGAACCATCGAAGGCAGTGCCGTCAGATTTACAGTCTGATCCCTTTGGCCACTCGGGAACCCCTCCAGGGTACTTTTATACTTAGTATTTGTTTTCCCAACACAAAAACCAAGTTTGAATATGGTGGAGGGGGACGGATTCGAACCATCGAAGGCAGTGCCGTCAGATTTACAGTCTGATCCCTTTGGCCACTCGGGAACCCCTCCAGAGGATTTTTATACTTAAGAGCAGATTTCCCAACACTGTTCTCAAGTTCGGAGCGCATAATACTCAGCCCAGAAATTTCTGTAAAGGCTTTTCTTGAAATTCACCGCTGTATGCGCGCTTTTTGCCCATAACGACCGAAAAGTAACGTTATCTGGCGCAATACTCGGCGAGGCGCTATGTGCGCGCCTTAAAAGTGTACGAACTACTTAGACTAAAGTTCATCCATTTGTTCGATAAATCGGTACAAATGTAAACGAAACAATTTACATTGATTGACGTTATCACTGCTTGAAACTGATAAAATGCGCTTAATAATTTATAAGTAGAACCACCATGACAAAAACAACCCTAACTCGAAACAAATTTTCAGTAGTGATGGCTGCCACTTTGGCATCTGTACTCTCTTTTTCTTCTCCGAGTTTAGCAAGACCACAGAGCTCCGCGAATACAGCGGTCACCATTCAAGAGGTAAACACCCATGAGATCTCTCAATCCCTGTCTCTTGTGGGTAAATTAAAGGCTAAGCAAGCGGTAATCATCTCACCAGAAGTCAGCGGTACTATCGAGCGCATCGCCGTGAGTGCTAATCAGGACGTGAAAACCGGTCAGCTTTTGATTCAACTTAGCGATGACAAAGCAAAAGCCGCCGTGGCTGAAGCCCAGGCTTATCTGAATGACGAGAAGCGTAAACTGAACGAGTTTGAACGCCTACGTGCCAGTGCCGCTGTAACACTGACCGAGATTGAGGGACAGAAAGCCAGTGTTCAAATCGCTCAGGCGCGTCTTAGCGCTGCAAAAGCTGAGCTTAGCGACCGCTACCTGCGTGCGCCATTTGATGGCCGTATCGGCTTTATCGACTTTAGCTTAGGTAAGTTGGTTAATTCAGGCACAGAGCTTGTCTCTTTAGATAACCTCAATGTGATGGAACTAGACCTGCAGGTCCCTGAGCGTTATCTGCCTATGATCTCCACCGGTATGAAGGTAACGGTACTGACTAATGCTTGGGGCGATCGCGTATTTGAGGGTGAGGTTGTTGGTATCGATTCTCGCGTGAATCCTGACACCTTGAATCTACGTGTGCGTATCGACATCAAGAACACCTCAGGTGAGCTTAAGCCGGGTATGCTGGTGCAAGGCACTATGCAGTTCCCACCAATTAAGGCACCAATTATTCCAGTGCAGTCATTGCAATACTTGGGCACTAAGCGTTTTGTCTACGTGTTAGGTGAGGAAAACCGCGTTGAACAACGTGAAGTGTTCCTAGGCACTCGCGTAGGTAACGAAGTAGTTATCGAGAAAGGTCTAGAGATCGGCGAAACCATAGTGGTTCAGGGTGTGGTAAACATGCGCGACGGCATCCAGGTTAAGGTTGTTGGCGAGCAAGAGAGCGGCAGTGGAGTTGAGCAGTAATGTTGTTATCTGACGTTTCCGTAAAACGCCCAGTCGCCGCTGTCGTACTCAGCCTACTGCTATGTGTGTTCGGTATGGTGTCGTTTTCTAAGCTTGCTGTGCGCGAGATGCCGGACATAGAAAGCTCGGTTGTTTCCATCAATACCAGCTACAGCGGCGCTTCGGCCACCATTATTGAAAACCAGATCACCTCTGTGATTGAGGATCAGCTGTCCGGTATTAGCGGTATCGATGAGATCACCTCGGTAACGCGAAACGGTAGCTCCCGTATTACGGTTACCTTTGACCTTGGCTACGACCTTAACACGGGCGTGAGTGACGTTCGTGATGCAGTGGCCCGTGCACAAAACCGACTGCCGGATGAAGCCGATTCTCCTATTGTGTATAAGAACAACGGCAGTGGTGAGGCCTCGCTATACATCAACCTGAGCTCTGATCTGTTAGATAGAACCGAGCTGACTGACTACGTCGATAGGGTACTTCTGGATAGATTCAGCCTTATCTCGGGGGTGAGTTCGGTTCAGGTTTCCGGTGGTCTTTACAAGGTTATGTATGTGAAGCTGAAGCCTACCTTGATGGCAGGTCGTGGCGTTACCACCTCTGATATTACCTCTGCACTGCGTAATGAAAACATTGAAGCACCGGGCGGACAGGTTCGAAACGACCAGATCGTTATGTCTGTGCGCACCGACCGCTCTTACAGCACAGAACAAGACTTTGACTACCTAGTGGTGCGTCGCGCCGCTGACGGTACCCCTATTTATCTAAAAGATGTAGCGGATGTTTATTTAGGCGCGAGAAACGAAGACTCGACCTTTAGAAGCGATGGCGTGGTAAACGTGAGCTTGGGTATTGTTCCTCAGTCGGACGCCAACCCACTAGAGGTGGCAACCGCAGTGCGTAAGAACGTGGAGGATATTCAGAAGTTCTTGCCAGAGAGCACGCGCTTGGTGGTGGACTATGACTCCACGGTATTTATAGACCGCTCTATCTCAGAGGTTTACAACACCCTGTTTATCACAGGTGGCCTAGTTGTCTTGGTGCTTTACATCTTTATCGGTCAGGCAAGGGCGACCTTGATCCCTGCGGTAACTGTACCTGTATCCCTGATTTCATCCTTCATTGCGGCTTACTACCTTGGCTTTAGTATTAACCTCATCACCCTGATGGCGCTGATACTTTCCATCGGTCTAGTCGTGGATGACGCCATCGTGGTAGTGGAAAACATCTTCCACCATATCGAACGCGGCGAGTCACCGCTATTGGCAGCCTATAAAGGCACTCGCGAGGTAGGTTTTGCAGTAGTGGCGACCACCTTGGTTCTGGTGATGGTATTCCTGCCGATCTCCTTTATGGATGGTATGGTCGGTCTGCTGTTTACTGAGTTCTCTGTGCTCTTGTCCATGTCGGTGTTGTTCTCATCCTTGATAGCCCTGACTCTGACGCCGGTGCTTGGTAGTAAGATCCTATCGGCAAATGTGAAGCCAAACCGATTTAACCGTGCGGTAGAGTTCCTGTTCTCTAAGCTAGAGAGTGGCTACCGCAAAGCGCTGAAAGGTGCGCTTAAGGTCCGTGTGCTGGCACCGATTATTATCCTTGCCTGTGTGGGTGGTGCCTATCAGTTGATGAACGTGATTCCAGCGCAATTGACTCCGCAAGAAGACCGCGGCGTACTCTTTGCCTTTGCTCGCGGTGCGGATGCGACCAGTTACAACCGTATGGCGCAGAATATGGATGTTATCGAGTCGCGATTGATGCCACTTCTAGGGCAAGGCTTGCTGAAATCCTTCTCTATCCAGTCGCCAGCCTTTGGTGGTAACGCGGGTGATCAGACCGGCTTTGTCATCATGATCCTAGAAGACTGGGAAGACCGTGATATGTCTGCTCAGCAGGGCTTGGGCGTGATACGTAAAGCATTGGCGGATATCCCGGATGTGCGCGTCTTCCCTATGATGCCAGGCTTTAGAGGTGGTTCGAGCGAGCCGGTTCAGTTTGTACTGGGTGGTCCTGACTACAAGGAGCTAGAGCAATGGGCCGAGCTTCTTAAGCAAGCGGCCGATGATAGTCCTTATATGGATGGCGCCAGCACAGACTACTCAGAGAAAACCCCAGAGCTAGTCGTGTCCATAGATAAAGAGCGCGCTGCTGACCTTGGCATCACTCAGAGTGAGATATCAGATACCCTAGAGATCATGCTTGGCGGTAAATCTGAAACTACCTATGTGGATCGCGGTCAGGAATACGATGTCTATCTTCGTGGTGATGAGAACAGCTTTAACAATATTGCTGATCTCAGCCAGATCTACCTGAGAACCATCAATGGTGACTTGATCACCCTAGATTCGGTAGCGCACATCGACGAGGTCGCTTCGGCTATCCGTCTGTCGCACTACAACAAGCAAAAGTCCATTACGGTTAAGGCGAACCTTGTTGAGGGTGCAACACTAGGGGATGCGCTCGACTTCCTTGATCAGAAGGCTATCGAGCTTCTGCCAAGCGATATCAGCGTAAACTACTCAGGCGAGTCGAAAGACTTTAAAGAGAACCAGTCCTCTATCGCTATAGTTTTCGCTTTGGCGTTGCTGGTGGCTTATCTTGTATTGGCTGCTCAGTTCGAGAGCTTTATCAACCCGCTGGTGGTGATGTTCACCGTGCCTATGGGTGTGTTTGGTGGCTTCCTTGGCTTGCTGATCATGTCGCAAGGTCTGAACGTGTATAGCCAGATTGGTATGATCATGCTTATCGGTATGGTAACCAAGAACGGTATCTTGATTGTGGAGTTTGCCAACCAGCTTCGTGACCGCGGGGTTGAGTTTGAAAAGGCGATCATAGATGCATCGGCAAGGCGTTTGCGTCCTATCATGATGACGGCATTTACTACTCTGGCGGGTTCAATACCTTTGATTCTATCCACCGGCGCTGGTTATGAAAGCCGAGTGGCAGTAGGTACGGTTATCTTCTTCGGTATGGCATTTGCCAGCTTAGTAACCCTGTTCGTTATCCCAGCTATGTATCGCTTACTATCGGCGAGTACCCAAGCGCCAGGGCACGTGGAAGCAGAGCTTAACCGCGACCTACAACACGACACCAAAGGGCGTGTGGGACACGGCTAAAAAACGACAAAGCCAGAGCATTTGCTCTGGCTTTTTTGGGTTCAGCGCAGGTTAGCGGGAAAAACTACTAATTCAGATTCGTGTGCTCACTCTGCCAGTGATGCATGGCAAGTCGCCGTAAATACCTCCCTGTAGGCTTGGTTTCGGCATCCTTGCCTCAAACACTTGCCCTGCACCACAGCCTGTCGCTCCCAACTTCGGCATATCAACAATGACTTAGAGCCTAGAGCCTTGATGAACTGGGGACCCCAGTGATGTTGCTGCTGGAGAGTGATTGATGGAGCAAGGTATCGCTCGCAAGGAGGCGAGCGCCAAGCGCCCATGGATGGGTTCACCGCGGCCTTGTGAATCAATCGCTCGGAGGCGGTGGCTGGCTCAGAAGGAGTTTTTACGTTCTCCTCTAATCCGCAAAAAGACTTTTTATCCTCTATGGGAGTTACAGCTCTATATTCTCAAGCTCGAGAAGCTTCTTCTTTCTCTCTATTCCGCCAGCATAACCGGTCAAGGCACGATTGCTACCAACCACTCTATGACAAGGCACCACCACAGAAACTGGATTCTTACCGTTAGCTGCACCGACTGCGCGCACCGCTTTTGGCTTGTTGATCGCCTCGGCTATCTGTTTATAGCTGCGCGTCTCACCAAATGGGATCTTGGCAAGTTCGCTCCATACCTGTTTTTGAAACTCGGTACCGTCTGCATCTAGAGGTAGGTCGAACTCAGCACGCTCACCATTTAGATACTCGCTGAGTTGTTTCTTAGCAGACACTAGGATTGGGTGATTACTGGCATGCTCGCCTAGCTCATCGGGCTTGGTGGTATAGGTCTCAAACCAGATCCCCTTAATGCCCTTATCCGAGGTTTGCACCGTGATTATCCCAAGAGCTGAGTCAAATTCGTTGTAGTAAAGCATGTTATTGATTCCACAGATGCAAGGTAGCGTAACTGCCCCAAGGCGATACGCTTTGTTTGTTGAGGTTAGGATAATCGATGCGTCTCTTTTTCACTATCAGATCGCCCTCAACAAAGCAGTCTTTGATTCTTTCCCCTCTAAGCTCAGCATATTGCACCGTCCATGGGCCGATGCCTTTGAGGGCTAGCCATTCATTGGGCATGGAATCAGGGTACTGAAGCATATATTCGGCATAGCGTGCCAGTGTCTGCTTTCGACTCTCGGGCATACGAAGAAAGCTAAGGTCGGTTTGAGCAACCTCGGTCGGTGTGGGGAAGTCTTGGCTGGAGATCGTATCCACCAGATTGTTGAGATGATTGATGGCTGCTTTGACTGAAACCTGCTGTCCTAAGATAGCGCGAACCCCTGCCTCCCAGACACTCCAAACACCAGGAATACGCAGGCCTTTAACCTTGATAAGCTCAGGTTCGAGTTTAGATAGATGAGCCTCAACGTTATGGGTATCACAATCAAGGTCAAACATCTCACGGATGTTCTGAATCAGGGCTGGTAGAGAGTTTGTATCTGAGATCTGATACTCAAGAATCAGACTGTTACCATCATGTTGCGTGAGACGAATCTGATATCGAACTTCATCAAAAAGCCCTGAACGCTGGTAATGAGTATCGGTAATGGTCTCTAGAGAATGAATTGCACGCAGGCGATAAAAGGCGAGCATGTGTTGCCAGTCTAGATGACCAGCAACCTCGAGTATGGTTTGTCCTTTATGCATGTTCTAGAAGTCGAGGCCGAGCGAGATCTGCACACCGTCATAATCATCGTCATAGTTGCCAAGTCCAGTTGTGGCATAGCCATAGATATACTCAGCACGCACCCAATAATCAGCATTGATGTTCCATTGCAGGCCACCGCCCACAGTAAAGACACCACCGCTGGTATCACCTATGTCTCTGCGATCGCCATTTGATGTGTCGTGACCTTTAACAAAGGCAGCAATGGCGCTGGTGCGACCGAATAGCTCAAGCGGGGTATCACCCAGTTCACCTGTGCTGAGTACCAAAGACAAGCCAACTTGGTAGTAGTTGAACTCAAAGGTCTTGGCTTCATCTTTGGCTTCAGAGTAGCGAAAGAATCCCTCCATGCTGACGTGCTCGTTGAAAGACTGTCCGCCACCTATGATAAAGCTAGGGTCAGAGAAAGAGTCGTTGTCGCTGTTTTCGGGAGAGAATCCGACATCACCGATCCCCATATAAAAAGAGTTATTTCCGGCCGCCATTACTGAGGTGGAGAGGAGGGCTAGAGGCAGCAGACCGCCGAGGTAGCGCTTTTTCATACGTTTCCTATTTAGAGGGTGAGTCATTAACAATTTGACAATATAATCGTCAAGATTCGGAAAATTATGATATGCAAAAAAGTGCAAATCAATCATAATCTTAGCACTTATATTTGGCGACACATGGCATTGCTGAGCCAAATGTTTGATAAAAAACAAGGAGTAAGGTTTTGACTCAATCAAAGCATGAACAGCTCTCTCAGGCAGAGCAAGATCAACTGGATGCAGCGGTATTTCGTCGCCTTTTGAAACACCTAGATAACAATAAAGACGTGCAGAACATCGACCTGATGATCTTGGCGGGCTTTTGTCGTAACTGTTTCAGCAAATGGTACACAGCTGAGGCGAAAGAGAAGGGACTAGACCTGGATATCGATGATGGGCGCATGCGTGTGTATGGCATGACCTATGATGAGTGGAAACAGAACCATCAGTTGCCAGCAACACCAGAGCAGCTAGCGGCCTTTGAGGCCAAGCAGAAGAAATAAAAAAATGGCGTCCAAATAGGGCGCCATTTTTATATCAGTAGTTAGAGTTAACCAATACCTTCTCACCATACTTGCCGGCATGAGGCAGCGGCGTGTAGGTAGATTGAGCGCCACGCAGGAATCGAATGCCTTCCACTCCCACTTGATGTGCTGAGGTCATATCGCTATCGGCATCGCCATAGAATACAGAAATATGGTCGTTATGGATCTGCTTCTGTTTTTCTAGACCGTTTGCAAATACCACAGGCTGGATCTGTTGACGGTATTCTTCAGGGAATAGGTTGCGCAGAGTTTCAGTCAGAGTCTCATGACCGGTCGGCGCGGTGCGACCAGTGATGAAATAGATGGTGTCGCCACGTTTAAGGTGCATGGTAACCAACTCAATAGCACTTTTCTTGGGCACAGAAAACTTGTCCCAGCCAGTGCTTGCCTCATCCCAGAATGCTTGGTTCTGTAGATAGTCGTTTGAATCTGGTGAGTATTTTTGCTTACCACGATAGAACACAGGCGAGGAAAACAGGATGGTATCGTCGATATCAAGGCCAATATTCAGTGGCTGAGCCGGTAATGAGTCCTTGATTTGGTCAACCGTCACCCATTTGATGTGGTCGTATTTCTTGGATGCCTTTGCGCTGTAACTGTGCATGTCGATGGTTTGTAGCCCGCCAGCAAAAACCGACTGTGACACAACTGCAGCAAGAATAATAGATAGTGTTTTTAGCTTCATAAAAGTCCCCTTATAGCGCGCGCTATTCTAATGAGGACCTATTCGGCATTGTTACCTGCGAAGTTATTTTCCATATATGCGTTACTGGTTCACATAGGCGACGCAGAAATTAACCTTAAGCCTTTCAAATTCTGTCATCCAGCGAATTTGGTTATCCTGAAGTTTGTCCCCAGGACCTTTTACCTCAACCCACAAATACTGCCCGTCTTTGAAAGCAATCAAATCTGGCATACCGGTGCGAAACAGTCGTAAATCGCTGAGCATCACCTTGATTAGTTCAACAAGCGTTTCTATAGGAAAACATTGCTCGGCTTGATCTAAGATGGATTCATCGAAGATTTTCCAATGTACAAATGGGTTAGCTAGTCCTTGTTTGTGTTTGAAGGTCTGTTTTAGTCCCGAGTAGCCATTTGTCTTTAGTGAGTTGAACATGTCTTCTATCAAGTGTTCGCGTTTGGATTGAAAGTCAGAGCTGTACAGATCCTTCGGCGCTAGTTGATAACGGTTTAGGAATGCACCCTCGATAGGGGCAAACAGCACCTCCCAAAAGGCGAGACCGAACAGTCCGCACAGAAAGCTGTTTTCTAAAAAATAGACCTCAAAGCCTTGTTCATTGAGGTGCTCAGCTACGGCCATTTCAACACGATTATTGGTTAAATCCAGCGCCAGTCTTTGCTCTTTGATAGTGGGTTTAGGCTTCTTCGGCGCGGTCAATCCTAGCTTGCGCCATAGCTTTTTCTGAATGCGCTGCGCAACCTCTAGCTCTTCACGGTTGTGTGGCGATAATAGCATCTCATCGAGCAGGCTCTTAGCGGGCTCTAGCTGGTCAAGCTTGTCTAGAATGCGTACCTGTCTTTCTCGACTCGGAGGTAGGCTAGAGTCCTTAAAAAGGGCTAACGCTGAGTTATATTCTTCCAAGCGTTCAAGGTCGCGGGCCAGGGTATTGATGAGTCTTTCGAGCCTGCGCTTAACATAGCTGTGTGTTACCTCATTTGGCAGTCTAGCGATAAGGGCAGTGATCAGCAGGAGCTTTTCTTGTTTCGGCAGGCGTTTCTCAATGGCGTAGTAGTCATCCCAAATGTTTGATAGGGAAAGAAGTTGGTTTACCTCTTTTCTATCATTAAAGAAGCGCCGTTCTTGGCTAAGCTCATAGCTCTCAAACACCTGTAATCCCATATCACTCAGTACAAACTGGCTCAGATCTTGGCGCGCATTCGCGAAGAACAGAGCGCTGAGCGTAGGTAGGATATTGGGATAGTGCTGGTTAATGACCATAACCCCCAATCTGGCGACAGGCACCTCTTGCTCCATTTCAGCACAGGCACTTATCAAGGCATCCTTTCTTAAGGACTTGCTTAATTTGGGAAAGAGCGAACAAAGCTCTGGCTTAGTCAGAAGATCTTTGGCGAGCACTACAGCGGATAAGCTTTCAGGAAGAGAGACAAAGCCCTGTTTACTCAGGGTCACTGCGCAGGCTTCTAATTCGCGGATCTCGGCGTATTTGAGCTTGTCGCAACGAAACCACTCGCCTTTGCGCGTGTATAGGCGGACTAAGAGGCGTTGGGTTTGGGTATCTAGGCTAAGAAAGGTTTGAATCCAGTGGGTCTCAGATTCGCTAAGCAGGTCTGGGTAGTAAGTCTGGGCGTGTTCGACGAGCTTGAGGAAGTTGTCGTGATAATAGCCCTCGGGAAGAATGACTGGATTCATAATACCTTGCTGGGTAAACGGCTGCCGTTTAATGGCAGCCGATGGAGAAAATCTTTCTCTTACCCTAGCAAGTTTTGTAGATGGTCTCTACTTGCGCTGATATCGCCAATGCTTTCAGCCACCCACTCAGGGTTGTAGTAGGTGTCAAGGTAGCGCTCACCGCTGTCACACAGCAGGGTAACGATAGAACCCCTCTCACCGCGCTCGGCCATTTCTTTAGCTAGCTTGAACACACCGTAGAGGTTAGTACCAGTAGATGGACCAACACGGCGACCAAGTTGCTGGTGGAGCCACTGCATAGTCACAATAGTGTGTGCATCTGGCACCTTGATCATGTCGTCTACCACGCCAGGGATAAAGCTAGGCTCAACGCGTGGACGACCGATACCCTCGATACGACTGCCACGGTCTAGTGTGATATTAGTGTCGCGAGACTGGTAGTAGTCAAAGAATACTGAGTGCTCAGGGTCTACTACACACAACTTAGTGTTGTGTTGCTGATAGCGAATGAAGCGGCCGATAGTGGCTGATGTACCGCCAGTGCCTGGACTCATTACGATCCAGCTTGGAATAGGGTGACACTCACGCTCCATCTGGCTAAAGATAGAGTTAGCGATGTTGTTGTTACCACGCCAGTCGGTTGCACGCTCAGCATAGGTAAACTGATCCATATAGTGGCCGTTTAGCTCTTTAGCTAGGCGGTGTGATTCTGCATAAATTTGATCTGAGCGGTCAACTAGGTGCGCCTTACCGCCATAGAATTCAATCTGTTCAATCTTGCTCTTAGCTGTGCTTTTAGGCATTACAGCGATAAACGGCAGGCCAAGCATACGAGCGAAATAAGCCTCAGAAACCGCGGTGCTGCCTGACGAAGACTCGATGATAGGTGTATCGCGATTGATCCAACCGTTACAAAGGGCATACAGGAAAAGCGATCGAGCCAAGCGGTGCTTTAGAGAACCGGTTGGATGAGTGCTCTCATCTTTAAGATAGATATCGATACCGTCAAAGCCGTGGTTGTCCAGCTTAATCAGGTGAGTGTCTGCGCTACGTTGATAATCAGATTCAATGATCTGTACTGCGCGGTTGATCCAAGAGAGATCACAATGCTGATGAGAGGTCATAGGGATGGTTTCCTGTTGTTATGTTTTAAGAATAATTTACCTCTACATCCGGAGAAAAACTTGGCTATATTTCTGCTATTATCGCTATCAAAGATAAAAATATTCTATGTATAGTCAGGTTTAAAGAAATGATTCTCGATGAAGTGGATAAGCGCTTACTTTCTATGCTCCAGCGTGATGCAACCCTCTCTTTGGCGGAACTTGCTGAAGCGGTCAATTTAACTACTACCCCTTGTTGGAAACGCCTAAAACGATTGGAAGAAGCTGGGGTTATCACCAAGCGAGTGGCACTGCTTAATCCCGACTCGTTGGGACTCAGTTTTACTGCTTTTGTACTTATTAAAACCACAGACCATTCACATGAGTGGTATCAGCACTTTGCTAAGACAGTTTCTGAGTTTGAGCAGGTGATGGAATTCTACCGAATGGCAGGGGAGTACGACTATATGCTGAGGGTTTTGGTTTCAGACATGCAAAGCTTTGATAACTTCTATAAGACGCTAGTGAACTCAGTCTCGGGCATCTCTAATGTGACCTCCACCTTTGCTATGGAGTCCATCAAGTACACCACTGAGCTTCCGCTTACCTCGTTATAAATAAAAACGGCTCCTTTCGGAGCCGCTTGTTTTATAGGTTCAGAGTTTAGAACTGGAATTTATTTAGCGTTGCCTCAGATGGTTTCTGAGTTAGCTTACTCACCACTACGATAGATATGAAGGCTAGGATAAACGCTGGCATCAGCTCGTAGAAGTACTCACCCTCAATAGATATGTAGTTCTTAACTACGAAGATGGTTGCCGCACCAACAATCATACCTGTGATAGCGCCGGCTTTGGTGGTGCCTTTCCAGCATAGGGCTAGAATCATAAGTGGACCAAATGCAGCACCGAAGCCACCCCATGCGTAACCCACCATGGCTAGAATAGAGCCATCATCGTTAGCTGCGATGATAAGTGCCAGTACCGCAAAGCCGATTACGCCAAAGCGGCTGATCCATGCTTTCTTCTTCTCGTCGTATTTGTTGAACAGACTGATGTCTTCAGTAAGAGAAGAGGTTAGTACCAGAAGTTGTGAATCCGCGGTAGACATTACCGCTGCAAGAACCGCCGCTAGGATGAAGCCTGCAAATACAGGGTGGAATAGCACCTCAGTTAGAGCTAGGAATACACGCTCTGGGTTGCCACCTTCACCAGATACACCCGCAAGTGGATGAACAGCGTCGTAAGCAATACCGATAAGTGCGATGGAAACTGAGATCACTAGGGTTAGGATCATCCAAGTGATACCGATACGACGTGCCTTTGGAATGTGGCTTACGTCATCGATACCAATGAAGCGCGCTAGGATGTGTGGCTGACCAAAGTAACCAAAGCCCCATGCCATCAATGATGCACCAGTAATAAAGCTGGTGGAGAACTGGAATGCCTGAGGTTTCACTTCGCTGATCACTACATCAGAACCTGCGATAGCGAAGTAGCCTAGCATCATACAAGCGAATAGTGCCGCCAGCATTAGGATGCCTTGGATAAGGTCAGTCCAACATACCGCCATGTAGCCGCCAAGGAAGGTGTAGGAGATAACAACGAATGCGGTCACATACAACGCCATTTCTTCAGATGCGCCAAAGCTGTGAGCGAAGAGTAGGGTGCCGCCTTTAAGACCGGATGCAACGTAAAGGGTAAAGAAAAATAGGATTACGAGCGTTGATACGGTTTTAATTACGCCAGAGTTGTCCTCAAAGCGTGCTGCAAGGAAGCTAGGTAGAGTTACTGTGCTAGTAACTTCAGTGGCAACGCGCAGACGCGGTGCTACGATCAGCCAGTTTAGGTATGCGCCTAGGGTAAGACCTACGCCGATCCAAACGCCTTCTACTAGGCCACTTGCGAATACTGCGCCAGGAAGGCCAAGTAGCAACCAGCCACTCATGTCCGATGCGCCGGCACTGATAGCAGAGGTCACAGGACCTAGTGAGCGACCACCGATGATAAAGTCTTGGTTGTCGTGGGTTCTGCGCATTGAGTAGTAGCCTATACCTAGCATCAGAGCTAGATAGAGACCGAATTGTAGATAAATCATGTACTGCCTTTAGGAATGTGCGTGAGCAAAAATAGAAATACAGCAATATCTATTGCTAACGGAATGTTATCAATATCTCTAGGCATGTTAATCAACTTGGTTGATTATGCTGAATTGGCTCACAAAACAATCATTTTTATAATGATGAGTTTGCTCAGGAATGAGCTTTACCGGACGGTATTTTACGAATTGAGCATAGAATCACAACCTATGCTCAATAATTATGCAGTTTTACTTAAAGCGCATCACGCCTTCTTGTACTGCGCTCGCGACTAAGGCGCCTGCTTGGTTGTAGATCTCACCACGTACAAGGCCGCGCGAGTTGCTCGCCGTTGGGCTTTCGATGGCATAAAGTAGCCATTCGTCCATCTTAAACGGTCTGTGGAACCACATAGAGTGGTCGATGGTCGCTACTTGGAACTTAGGTGTAAACAAGCTTACTTCATGCGGATGAAGAGCTGTGACCAAGAAGCCCCAGTCTGATGCGTAGGCTAACAGGTATTGGTGAATAAGGTGGTTATCTGGCACCTGACCATTGGCTTTAACCCAAAGGTACTGCTTTGGTTCTTCTTTACGTGGTTTAAGTGGATTAACCACAGTTACTGGGCGCACTTCAATGGCCTTCTCTCCGCAGAAGGTCTTCTGGATTGCCTCAGGTAGAAGGTGCTTAATCTGTTCAGCTAGCTGTGACTCAGAAGCATAATGCTCAGGACCCTTGATCTCCGGCATAGTGTTTTGGTGTTCAAATCCAGGCTGTTCGCCGTGATAAGAAGCTGTCAGATAGAAGATAGGGCGACCATTTTGGATTGCTTTAACACGACGTGTACTGAAGCTGCGACCATCGCGAAGATTCTCAACATCATAGATGATGGCCTTGGTTGGATCCCCTGGGTGTAAGAAATAGCTGTGGAATGAGTGAACGCTACGGTCACTGTCTACTGTATAGCGAGCTGCAGATAGGGATTGACCGATAACTTGGCCTCCATATACCTGTGGCAGACCAAGGTGCTCGCTCTCTCCTCGAAATAGCCCTTGTTCAAGTTGCTCAAGCTGCAATAGGGCTAATAGTTCATTTAGTGGTTTACTCATCCGACCTCCAATTCTTAACTAGAAGAAAAATACTCCCTAATTCACATTTACTCAAGGCTGGAACCTAAGGTTAGTCTAGCGATAGGTTAATTATTAGTTCAAAATAGTTAGTAAACTCAATCAGTTGGAGAAAATGATGAGAAAATGGCTACTCGTTGCTCTATTCGGTATTACCCTTGCTGGGTGTGCAACTCAACCAAGTAAACAGATGCAGCAGGGCACGGAGCAGACTGCTTCGGAGCAGGTGAAAAATGACGATATGAAGGCAACAAGTGAACAGCAAGCTGGCATGCGCGAAGTTTCCGGAACGGTCGCTTATCGTGAGCGAATTGCTTTACCAGATAACGCAGTACTAAAGGTGACCCTAGAGGATGTATCTTTAGCCGATGCCAAGGCGATTGTTATCGATAGCCAAAGTTACATCACAGAGGGTAAGCAGGTACCGCTACCATTTACCCTGAGCTATCAAGAGTCAAAGATAGATCCTCGCCACACCTACAACGTGCGCGCTCAGATATTTGTAGACAACAAGCTTATCTTTACCACAGATACGGCAGCCCACGTGATTACCGATTTTGAGCAAACCCATGAAATCGATCTGCTTCTTCTTGGTGCGAGATAACATTTCCTTTACAAATGAATGAAAAGTGGAATTATGAGCTGTTGGTTATGGTTGCCAGCGAAACTGCCGTAATTTCACTTTTCCAGTTTCAGTAAACTGAACCCCTTCCTCCATTAGCAACGATTTCTGGCGTTGCAGGCTTTCACCTTTGAGTGAAATTTCACCTTTACCATTAATAACCCTGTGCCAAGGCAGGGAAGTATCCTTAGGTAAATTACTTAAAACATGTCCTACCTGTCTCGCATAGCCCGGATAGCCTGAAAATTTTGCAATATCTCCATAGGTACTCACCATTCCAAGTGGAATTTGGTGAACTAAAGCAAAGACTTTGAATTTAAATTGATGCATAATTGTTAAGACTGTTAAGGAAAAGAGGAAGACAGACAAGAACACATCGCAAGGAGGCGAATATGGTATTTTCTGCAATTCAGTTTTTTGTAACCACATTATTAGCCATAGTGTGTGCCCAGTCCATCGAAGTTACCCAGGGTAACGTGCCAGTTCTGGCATTGGCGATTCCTGCCCTATGGATCTACTCGCGCTCTCGCGCATCTGGCATCTTTTTGCTGGCAGGCCTGTGCCTATATGGTTTTACACTGCCGTATCAAGCAACTGCACTCTCGGTATCAATGTGGATTCTATTCCCTCTACTCATGGTCGCCTTCTCAAGGCGCAGTAATGCGAGCGTCCGCCTTTGTGTGTTCGGTTTCTTCCTGTTCATGCAATCGGGCATTATCTATAGCCAATATGTGGGCGTGCTTCAGGGAGAAGCCGTTTACACCATGCTACAGATAGTGAGTATCGCCATGATCTGGCTAGCGGCTGTTTCGTGGAAAACCTCATCTAAACATGGCTGGTGGGCACTGTTTCTAACCATTCCACTGTTCGCGGCAGACATGGCTCACGCAGCTCTTATTTCACTGACTATCGTTGCGATCATGGCCTCTCTAGAGCATATGGTTCAAGCTCGCTCGAAGTGGCTGAAACTGCAATGTTGGACGTTGCCGACAGCAGCATTTGCTTCACTTGTCGCTCTACCAAGTGGTGGTAAAGTGCAGAGTATTGTCCTGCTAGTTTGGCTGTTGATCTTGGCTTCAATCTGGATGACAGATTACATCCTGCGTGTGAATGAAGAGATAGGCGAGTAAAATTTCGACGGTTAGCTCGTCTGCCTTAAAAACTGCTTGTATAACATGAGGGGATGCTTGATAATCCCCTCACTTCTTTAGGGAGAGAAAACCCTAAACGATGATCTATGGGGGTTGGTCCTCCCGCAACAATAGTTCGTGAACTCGGTCAGGTCCGGAAGGAAGCAGCCGCAGCGGATGACTTGTGTGCCGGGATGTGGCTGGCCCCCACCCATTTCTGCCTTTCTAAAAAAATATAATCCTACTTATCAGATAGTTACGCCGACTTCGGTGTGCTTCAGCTTGCGTTTTTCGACCTTTCTAAGATCGGTACTGAGACCAGGTACTAAACTATATGCCTTCAACTGAAACCAATGGGTAAAGACATCCGCCTACGAGTATCGATCTACAAGCTATCTATCTTTTAGTTTAAGCACTTCATCAATAAAAAACTGCATCGCGGAATTGACGGGTGTTTCAGCGCGCCAAATGAGATCGGTATACCAGTGAGCGGTATCTTTGACCTCCAACTCAAACTGGTCAACCTCGCCATTCTCAAGTGCTTCGGCACATAGATACAAGGGTACAATCGCCCAGCATGAGCAGTGTTTAACTAGCTCGAGCATTTCATTTATGTTGTTGCAGTATGTGACCCTATTACTGATATTGTGCCCTTCACTAAGCCCCAGATCTTTTAGGAAACTCACCGACACCTGCCGTAACCTTCGCACTTGATGCATGTTTAATTGCTTGCCGGCGAGTTCAAGATCCAGAGATGAGATGTTGGCTATTTGGAAGCTATATGCTCGAGCCGAGGATAGCTCATGGGGCATAGAGAAGGTGCCGGTACTGAAGCCAATATCAGCTTGACCGGTTAAAACCCAGCTTCGAACCAGAAGGGGATCGCCACTAAGTATCTTGACTTCCAGAGTTGGGAACCGAAGAAACAGTTGCTTGTAAACTTGAGAGAGCTCGGCACCGCTCAGCGCTGTATCGATCGCAATGGTTATCTTGCTTGGTTCGCCCTCTAGTAGACTGTTTGCCTTGGCATCGAAGTGGTCTAGTTCCCGTAATACCGAGCGTGCATGGTCGTAAAGTTCTTTGCCTTCTTCAGTTAACTCTAACGACCGGGGCTTTCTAATAAAAAGCTCGAAGCCTACTTCACTTTCCAGATTTGCAACCAATCCACTTATGGTGACGGCGTGTTTTCCTAAACTGCGACTGGCAGGCTTAAAGCCACCTTTATCTATGGTTTCGACAAAAGCAGTCAGTTGTTCAATCGAGGTTGCCATCGGACACCTTTATCATCCAAATCTTAAGGGTAGTTTAAACCTATCCTTGGGGCCATGGTGAGTCAAATAAAACTGCACAATAATCTGTCGCATCTACAGAGTTGCTTCAACAGGTGAAGTAACAGGTATTACTCAAAAAGGTATCAAGATGGCACTATCACGCACTTTTAAGTTTGCTCCACTTGCTCTGGCTCTAGTAGCTGGTAGCGCTCTAGCAGCAGAGTTCTCTCAAGAAGAGTTGGCATTCATGCCGGCAAACACTCAGATTGAGCTTTTTAAGTCAGGTATGATCACACCTGTCGATGTTGTAAAGGCTCAAAAAGCCCAATACGAAGCGACAAATGATGTTGTAAATGCAGTGACTTATGAGCACTGGGACAAGGCACTAAAAACGGCTAAAGAGGCAACAAAACGTTATGAAGAGGGTACTTACCGCTCCCTTGAAGGTGTTACCTACGCGGTGAAAGATGAGCACCATGATGTCGGTTACAAAGTGACCTTTGGTTCAAAGCTTCATATGGATGATGCGCCAAAAGATTACGCTGATCCTATGGTTTCTAAACTTAATGCTGAAGGCGCGATTCCAGTAATTCAAACAACCGTACCAGAGATGTATTTCAATTGGGTAACCAGCACTGATGCATGGGGAACCTCACGTAATCCATGGAATCCAGAATTCGCTGTAGGTGGTTCTTCTGGTGGTTCTGGTGCTGCTGTTGCAGCGGGTTACGCGACGATGGCAACGGGTTCTGACATGGGTGGTTCTATCCGTATTCCTTCTTCTTTCAACGGGCTGTATGGCCTAAAACCAGCTGCGTACAACGTACCTAACTTCGACCTTTACTCCTATTTTTCAGGCAGTGGCCCAATAGCTCGTAGTTTTGAAGATATGGTGTTGATGTACAACGTTATGTCTGGACCAGACTCACAATGGTCTGTACCAACAGTGGGTAAGCAAGAAAAACTAAGCAAAGAAGTTGAGTCGTTGAAAGGTATGAAGATCGCATACATTGGCGACATGGGTACTAGCCCAATGGCTGACTACGTTGCTAAAGGTATGGAAAACGGCCTAGAAGTGCTGCGTAAGCAGGGAGCGACTGTCGATGTTGTTGATTTTGACTTCGAAATGCAAATGGGTTTGCTAGAGGGTGTATCTAACCTTGCATTCTCCGGTGCTATGGGTGCACCAATGATGGATGGCTATGCTGGTGTAACGGACAAAATGACTGCCTACACTGGTAAACTACTGCAAAAAGCAATCGATCACCGCGAGGACTACGATGGCCGCGCTCAAGCTAGAACTCAAGCTGAAGTACAGCGCATGTGGACCAAGCTATCACAAGAGGTTTACTCTCAAGGCTACGACCTGGTAGTTGCACCAACAATGCCTACAGTAACTGTACCAGCAGACTACAATTTCATGACTGATCAGCCAATCAAAGAAGATGGTCATACATACGACAACGCAGTTGGCATGATGTACACTCTGCCATTCAACCTGCTAGGTTGGTTGCCAGCAGCTAGCGTACCGGCTGGTCTAAGCCCAGATGGAGTCCCATTTGGTATGCAAATTATTGGTAAGCCAGACGACACAGCAACTGTCGTGAAAGTTGCAGGCGCATACAGCAAAGGTGCCCCCAAGTTCTTTACTCAAGATTTAATGCCAAAAGGCATCAAGTAAACTTAAGTAAGTTCACTATCGAGCCTCGCTATCATTAGCGAGGCTTGCTCTATTGAAACAGTGTGTGAAGATACCCTTGGATGGTTTCGCTCCAGCGACATTGTCGAGTGAGCAAATCTAGTTATCAGGTAACCAAATCGAGATTGAAAAGTTCGCAGATTTTTTGGCCATTCATCCAAGTATTACTTCTACCAAGTGAACACTGATTGACCCGGTTAGAGCAATTTATATTTAAACTTGCCTACACTCTTTAATTCCAACCTTGAAGCTGAACTTATAAGAATTGATCCTACACTTTAAGTTCAATACAAAGTGTGGAACCCAAATGTTAATTACCCCTGAGCGATTGCTATATCTTATTGCGGTGACCGAGCAAGGCTCGTTCTCTGCTGCAGGCCGTAAACTTGGAGTGAGTGCGTCTGCTGTGGCACAAGTGGTGCAAAATATGGAGATCGATCTCGATGTCAGGCTATTTAATCGAGTCGCTGGGCAATCACCCTCACTGACCGAAGTGGGCCGAGCTATGTATTTGCAAGCTCTAGAAGTCGCACCGCGACTACAAGCGATGGAGAAGCGTGCTCAAGCTTATAGCAATGGAATTGAGGATAAGCTCAATATTGCCGTGTTTGGTTTTACCTTCTTTCCTGAATATATCCAAGCTATCAACGACCTCTCGATGGAATACCCAGAGCTCTCTATCAATCTAATTGATGTTGAAGACACCGAAGACCTATCGCCTGATGACACAAACTCAGCAGACATCATTATCTCTCCAACTCAGCTAAAGCTGCGCCCTGGCTATGAATCCCACGTGATTGCTCAATTGGAATGGTTGTATGTCGCCTCACCGAATCACCCGCTAGCAAAGATAAGAGGCGAGCTTTCACAGCACGATTTACTCTCTCACAAGCAACTTATGCCTGCGGTAAGTGACTATGCTGATGAGCATATTATTGAGTCTCTAAGATTTAGCCCGAACCCTTTGTATTGTTCGCGCTTTTATCATCTCCAGGCGCTGCTTTTAAGTGGAACGGGATTTGCCATGTTCCCTCGTCCTCTTGCAGAACCCTTTATAGAGGCCGGCTCTTTGAAAGAACTTCGTATGGACTTTGATGATCAACAAACACGTTGGCCAATGGAAATATCCTGGACACCTTCGCTTGGACCGGCAGGGCGATGGTTTGTAGAACAATTTGTGGATTTATAACTGGATATTTCTGGTGCCGTATTTAGCGTAAAAACATCGAGTTAAAATCTAATAGGCATAAAAAATGGCAGACTCAGTCTGCCATTTTTTGCGTTCTGTTTGACTCTAGAAACTCAATTGTTGGTAGCTAGTTTGAGTTCCAAAGATTGACTCTGAGTGATACTTCACTTTCGAGAAGTTAATGCTATCAACATCCACCATGCGAATATCCATATTGTCATAAGTACGGAAGTAGTAATCTTTGTTCGCAATATCGGAGACATTTGAGTACGAGGTGAACTGAGGAGTATCCTCAGCAGCGAAACGCCAGTAGAGAGCCCCTTGAGGGATATCGACTGCGTTGATCATCGACCATGCTCGATTCACTGCATCAAAATCGTTCTTCACTAAAGAGAGATCCTGAGTGTGGTTAAAAGCAACCATCTTTTGGAATCTCCCAATCGGTGAGTAGTCAAATGCCTTGAAGGTTTCTTCTGAGAATTTAGCTTTGCCACCGTCAAGCATCATGTTGGCGAGCGCTTGCTGCTGATCGTAGCTAGGATCATTGGTTAGTACGCCGAGCTCGTTTTCATAGATGACTGGATAACCGCTACTATCTAAGTATTCAACGACTATCGATTTTTCACCGTCATTAAAAGCGTAATGCATTCCTAGGTGTAGACCATCAACAACGTCATAGGCCGCGACCTCTACTTTAGTATCTTTCAGTATCGAGATAACTTCATCCACTGACTTAGCTTGGCTCAATACATAAGCAACAACATCTCCCGAGCGAATATCACCATTACCTTCTTCGGCGAACTGTGCGCCGGCAAGCGCAAGTGCTTCGGCACTTAAACCGTGCTCATTCATTCCCGAGCTAAATAGCTCTTCCCCATGTTGAATGCCCACGAAACCAAGCTTAGTGGTAACGAAGCTGAAATTGTGTCGCTGCGGTACAACAGAAAATTGACCATTTATCTCTCCAGGCCACTCCATGGTGCGTCCAACGAATGTGTTGCCATTTTCTGTTTCAAAGTGAAAGTTAGTGCATGCATGTGCCGTCGCTAACGAGCCTGCCATTAGTGTTGCGGAGATTGCGGCTAAGATTGTCTTTTTCATAATTGACTCCAGTATTTGGGTTGTCTGTAAAACTTGAGGTCATTATGAATTCAAATATCCATTTCAATAACTCGTATAGAGTGGGATTTATCCTGCTATAGTTTGGCGATGGACTTGGGAGAAATATTATGGACAAGCCAAACTTCACTTTAGATCAGTTAACGGCATTCATTACGACTGTTGAGTCAGGAAGTTTCAAAAGTGCAGCCACCAAATTGGGCAAACACGCGACAACAGTTAGCCAGCAAGTGGCGATGCTAGAGGTGGATATTGGGTTTGAGCTATTTGATCGTAAGGTGCGAAAAATTGTCTTAACAGAGCAGGGGCATGAGCTCTATCGATATGCAAAACCCGTACTGACCGAGGCATCTCATCTAGTTAATAAACTTGATTCACTGGAACAAAACCTACCCAATAGCTTTTGCTTAGCATTGGATAGCTCGATCAGAGATAGACAAATTATTCGATGTATCAAACAGGTAAGTGAACAACTCCCGACTATTGAGATCAAAATCCTTAGCGGTGACCCACTTCAAATCTGTGAGTTGGTAAGGAATGGTGAAGCGGATATAGGTATAAGCACAACACTGTTCACCCAATTGCCACAGTTGGAAACTAAGCAGTTATTCAATTTTGAATTAGCTTATGTATGTTCGCCTCGCTGGTATCCGGAGCGGGATGTCATCCAAGAAGCAGAGCTGCGATCCTTTCCCCAGATTGTTTTCCCATTTGTCTACCAAACGTCTCAACTTTCCGGTCATATTTTGTCTAATCATGTGATTAGTGCTCAAGGTTTTGACGACATGCTTGATTTGCTATCGCTCAATATGGGTTGGGCGATTTTGCCCAAGTTTCGTGTTGAAGAGCAGTTAGAATCAGGGGAGTTGAAGGAGTTTTTCCCTCATCAATGCGCCAATGTGAATTGGTATTGCGACCTTATCTTAAAAGCAGACAGCAAAACTAATCGGGCGATTGAGTTATTTATTCAAGAGGTTTCTATGCTGAGCGATCGTTAGTAATTCTGCGCCCAGCATATCAACGCCTATATCTAACTTTCTTCTAGCTTCTCCACAAACCACTCGCCAGCGACACCGAGTTGGTTTCGCCATAAAACCTCTACAGGCCAGAAGTTGCCGACGCTACCAAAGTCAAATTGCAAATCTACAAGTAATCCGGAGTCGATCAGTGGCTCGCATAGGTGCGCGGGATAGAGCGCAAACCCAACCCCAGCTAACAGCATCTCTCGCAACTGATAGAACCGGTCAACAGAAATCACCTGCGTGGAGTAACGCATCGCTTCTCGATACTCTGGTTTGGTGCAAAACCCTTCGGTAAGCAAAAGCTGCGGTTGTTGATCTAAATCTTCTGGTTCAAGGCGGCCAGACTTGGAGGCGAATGGAAAATCAGGAGTGCATACAATGCGCCATTCAATGTGGGTAATCGTGGATGCGTTCATTCCTCTGGGTACTTCGTGACGACTAGGACCGACATAGATATCAAAGTCATCGTCGTAACCTGTAAGAGATTCGGCATCAATGAACTTAACTTCCACCGTTGGGTAGGTGTTGATGAGGGCCTTGATGTCCTGATTGAAGTGATCCGCAAGCGTATACGGGTGAATAGCTATCGTTAGACTCGGTTCAACACCCTTACTCAGTACCTCGGCGTGTTGCTCCATCAGTAAGACTTTAGGCAAGATATCAAGGGCTTGAACATAGAGCTTCTTGCCTGCATCGGTCAAAGTCGGGCGTTTCCCATGGTGACGTTCAAAGATCTCTAACTCCAGATCAAACTCCAGCGCCTGGATGGTTTTATTCACTGCAGTGTTGCTTACCCCTAACTCTCTTGCTGCTGCAGAAAAGCTGCCATGCTGTGCAACGGCCACAAGGTATCTCAGTCGTTCTATGGTGATATGCATCATTTCAACTTCAAACTTTAGGTTTAATGTTTTAACACTAACATATTTTCAAGCTTGGTTAATATCTTCTCAACAGCACAACACTGCAAACACTGAAAGAAGGTAAATAACCATGAAAAAATCACTAATCGCACTCGCACTTATCGCATCAAGCACTTTGAGCATGGCACATGCAACTAGCTCAGTGGGTAAAACCCGAGTAGAAATGGGGGCAACGGAGTCTAATATTTTGCACCCAGATGTTAACCGCTACACCTATAAAAACCTGAGTGAGTTTGTTCACACCAAGCAAATTGATAATGGTGGCTATAAGCAAGTGATTGAGCTAGAGCAGTCGAATAAACAACTCGATCTCAATATGAGTTTTGACCACTTAGGCAAACAACTGAATCTTCAAGATATTCTTCGCAAGCACCGAGCAGACGCCTTTGTTGTTCTCAAAGACGGAAAAATTGTAGCCGAGCAATACTTTGATGGTCAGAGTGAGCGCACACATCACCAAATGATGAGCGTAACCAAATCCTTCACTGGCATTATCGCAGCAAGCCTAGTTGCTGAAGGTAAGTTGGATCGAAATGAGTTGGTTGGCACTTATATTCCAGAACTAGCGCAATCTGCGTTTGGCTTGGCTACTGTAGGCGAAGTGCTAGATATGACTAATAATCTCGACTATTCAGAAACCTATGAAGATCCTAATGCAGAGGTATTTAAGCACGCCAAAACGGTTGGTCTAACGCCAAAAGAGCCAGGTTATACAGGGCCACAAACCATCTATGAATTTTTAGCAGAGTTGGAGAAAGATGGCGACCGACCCCATGGACAGGAATTCCATTACCTAACAGCGAATACGGACGTAGTGGGTTGGCTTATTTCTAAGATTGAAGGCAAGCCTTTTAGTGAGGTCTTGGAAGAGCGTATCTGGACCAAGTTAGGGATGGAGCGAGGTGCTTACATCATGTCTGACCCTGCTTCTGTTGGCCTTGCTTCTGGTGGTCTAAACGGTACCGCCCGCGATATGGCTAGATTCGGTCAGATGCTGGCAGATGGAGGCAAAAACCTTCGTGGCGAACAAGTTATTCACCCGAACGCTATCCTAGAAACCGAGAGAGGTGGAGATCCGAAGAAGTTTGTTAAAGGGGGCTATAGCGAAGGTGCTTTAGAAGGTTGGTCATACAAAAACCAGTTCTGGCACACCATGAATGAGAACAACGCCTATACGGCTCTGGGCATTTTTGGCCAGTGGATTTACGTTGACCCAACAGAGAATGTCGTAGTTGTTCGCCAGGCTTCTGCTGAGAGATCGATTGTTGATTCGTATGACCATGAGATGGTGTCGGCAATCAATGAAATTGTTCGCCGATTGAAGCAAAGCTAAGTCAACCTATGAAACCATTCAGCCTAGCTCGCAAGCTAGGCTGAACTATTGGAGCTGACTGATCTGAACTCAGAACAAATTAGCTCTCACATTTACCCCAAGTCACCTCTCGTTCACCATTGTTGGCTTGCTCAACAACGTCGGCACACATTGGAGTGGTGAACTCTTGTGTATCTGAAAAGTTGTAACCGATTTGGGTGCGCGTATCGTAGTTGGTAAACAAGAAATCACCGTTCTCATGGTTGTAGGTAAACTGAGTCCAGGTTGCGTAAGTCTCATCGTTGGTTGGGTCGATGAGGTCTTGTGGGATTAGGTTACCTGCGTTGTATGTGCTTAGTAGCTTGCCACGGGTTTGCGCCCAGCTTGCATCTTCTTTGAACGTAACGTGTTTAGTGTTAAATAGGCCTCGTAAGTTACGGTCTAGTGAACTGATTGAGCTAGGGATGCCTTTGGCAGTTAGGTCGTCTAGGTTAACTTTCTCAACGTAGGCACGATGGTCTTGCTGTAGTGGAGAGTTTGCCATTACTCGCAGGTCTGAGTTTACGTCGCCACGGTGAACAACCATCTTTCCACCGTGGTTTAGCTGAAGCAGCGCGATGTCACCGGATTTATCTTGGATAGAAATGTGCAGGCCATGCTGTTTACAGTGTAGGCCATCCTCCCACGCAATTTGCCATTCGTCATTGTTGAACGCTTTCACAGCTTCTTCAGTTGTCGCGTAAGTCTCCGTGATGTAACGAATAACATCGAGGAAGCTAACCGCAGGTGCGCCAGTGTCTTTGTAATCTTTAATAAACTTCTCTGAGTCAGCCATATAAAGTAGGGAAGCGGCCAGACCTTCAGAGTTGATAGCGTCAGATGCAACGCCGTGGAACACATCCCATTCCATTTGAGCAATTGCGTGGTACTTAGTCGTCCACTGCATCGCTTTGTTGTAGCTTGGGGTCTCAGTAGTGTTGGTAACACCAACAGGGTTTACTTGTGCAACGTTACCTAACTGGTCTCCCCAATCTAGCGAACGCACTGTTGATACGCCATATGGCGTATCTAGAGTAAAGCGTGAACACGCGCTTGCTGTGCCAGCAATAGTCGCTAGTGAAGCGGCAGCGATTGCGATAGTAGCGATTTTTTTAAGCTTGAATGATTTCATAATAAATCTCTCTCTAATTGATGGGTTGTTTGTTGAGACGAGTCTATTATTGCTATCAATCTTGATTATCAAAGCGGCTGAGAGTAGGGGATTCCCCTATGAAATGAATATAGCGAGAGAAATATGTCAGCATCCTTAGACCAACTGCGAGCCTTTGTCGCCACTGTCGAAAATAAAGGGATGGCACAAGCGGCCAGACATTTGGGTAAGCACGTCTCTACGGTGAGAGAGCAGCTCAACAACCTAGAGATCGATACGGGTATTGAGTTGTTTATTCGACATCCTCGCTCTTTAGAAGTGACCCCTCAAGGGGAGCAACTGTATAAATCTGCGATGGCTATGCTAAAAGAGGCTGCACTGTTTGATGCCAATGTAGACAGTATTTTGCAAGGTGTCCCCGACAAGCTAACCATCGCGATAGACTCCAGCTTGATGGAAGAATCCATCGATAGCATTGTCGCTAGTCTTGCCGATACTTATCCTCATATGTCGTTAAAACTCCTGACTAGCGACACAATGCAGATACAGAGTTGGATAATCTCAGGTATTGTTGATATTGGGATTATTTTCAACACCTTACATATTCATGACGAGCTGACGGCAGAAAAGGCATACTCCTTTGGAGTGCAGCACATAGTACCAGCGTCATGGGACTTATCCGACGAGGTCAAGTTCGATCACCTTAACGATAAGCTACAGATCAGCCTTTCATTTTTATCGGATATTGGGATACGCAGTGCCGATGTGACGAGTCATCGCTTCATGTTGTGTAACAACGCCATACAGACCTTGAATCTCGTAAAAGCAGGGGTTGGTTGGGCGTCACTCCCAGGCTTTGTCTGTCAGCAAGCAATTGAGGAAAAACAGGTGCGTCTTTATCAGGTCAGTGACGATAGTATTTCAGAGTGGATGACGAACGTGGTGTGGCAGAAGCAAAAAGCTATCAATCCAGCAATGAAGATGTTTATTGAACAAGTGCAAAATCTACCGAGCAAGCGTTGAAGTTCACAAAGTAATTTAGATTTTTTAGCGAACCTGCAATCACCTGCTGAGACTCGATTTGAACAATACTCACATCATTGAAACTGAACACCAAGTTAAGTGGTTATTTTACCCAAAACTAGGGTAGTCCGCTCTCCGTTAACGCTTTTGTCCGAAACCTGCTTTCCGCTATTTCAGCAACATTACCCATCGAATTAATTAATAGATTCTAATTACAGTTCTCCTGCTAGAGATGACAAATTGCATCATCGAATTTTTTCTAGGAGGAAGTAATGAGAACTATTTTATCAGCTGCTATTTGCTGTCTAAGTCTAATGGGAAGCCAAGCTAGTGCGAACACTCACTATGATGATTATTGTGACCATGTTTTCAGTGACAGCGTAGAAGGCGCGGTTGTTGGCGGCATTGCCGGCGCAGGCTTAGGTGCTATCGCCGATGGGAAAGAAGGTGCAAAGCGAGGTGCTGCGATTGGAGCAGTAGCTGGCACTATAGATGGTTTAGTCGATGGCGTAGAAAAGCGAGAGCGTTGCAGGCGTGACATGCGAGACCTTGAAGACGTCTATTGGGATAGTGAAATTGACCACGCTGTAGACGATGCGCTGATTGAGCGGGAAGTTGTCGACAGTGTTATTGAAAATGAAATTGAAGAAGAGATTGCCAATGAGATAGCGGATGAAATCTCAGAAGGTGCGTGGGGGTAATCGGTTTTTGCTTGGAGGGAAGGGAGGCCTTCCATAGCCCCTAACAAGTGCCCCTAATTTAAAACTTATACACGTAACGCAATTTCAGCGTTGATTCTGTCCCTGGAACATACCCCGCAATTGGATCCCCTTCACCCACAAATCGAGTTTTCATGTCTGTGTTTCTATTGTTGACCGCAAATCGCTCATGAACGAGCATGAGTTTGTGGTCTCCTGACTTGCTAAGGTTGAAGGTGGCATTAAAGTCGAGCTTTAGTGTCGAGCCGTTATCATCTGATTTCCATACCGCAAGTTGAGGATGGAACCCTAGGGAGAATCGGTCGCTTAGCTTGTAATCCATCTTAACGTTGAGTTGTGCACCCTGATCGCTTTGACGAGAGCTGGTGCTGGGTGACTTGATGGATAGGTACCCCAAAGCGGGATTGACGCGCAAGCAGAAACCGTCCCAGCAGTCTTTATATGCGTAACCCACAGAGCCAATCGACGGCCCAGCCCCAAGAAAGTCCCCTTTAATTAAGTCCAAGGAGACGCCGTGGTTTTGATTCCAGTAACCATACGCCCAGTTTCTAGCGACGGTCATTTTACCATCTGCGTTCCACTTGGCCGCAAGGGTATTGTCGATTGATAATCCGCCGAACTCTAATCCGACACCTTGCAAAATAGTCTCTACTTGGGTGGTGTCCCTTTTAGAATCAGGCTGTACGGTTCTGGCTCCCTCAATGCCAATAATGCCCAGCCAAGTGGCATTTGCACTTGGGATGGCGAGAAGCAGGCTAGCAGCTAAATAAGCGCCTTTGGCAGCTTTTAGTTTTTTCATCTTGTTTTCCTAGTATCTAAAGTGATCATGCAGAAGGGATTCTTCCGGATGGTATTTTGCTCTAGGAAATAAACAGGCCTTAATTAACAACTATCGGCTTTGTACATAGTAGGGAAATGGCTTTCAAAACAAGACTTGATGACATATTGTTAACAGGATGTATGTAGAAAGGTTTATTGTATCTTGGTTCATATTCCGTTTTGGCTGTCGGCCTGTCTTAAACTTGCAGTCTCAGTAAGTGTCTTCTCGATTCTTCCGTCTTACCTAACCGTTCTTGAACAGCATTTAGCTCTATCATCTGCATCGCTTAATTACTTGGCGACGACTGAGTTGATGGGGTTTGCTCTGGCTTGTGCCTTGAATTACTACTTTTTGAAGCATGGTTTTAGGTTTAACGACAATGTCGCACTCGCCTTGCTGTGCTTTTGTCATTTAGCTAGTGCCTTTACTGCCGATATTTCATTGTTTTTTGTTATTCGAGGATTAGCAGGTGTTTGTGCGGGCTTAGTGATAGTCCGTTGCTATGAGGTGTTAGGCGCTGAGAACAACCCAGATGCGGCGTTTGGCAAGGCCATCGCCATACAGATGTTGACTACGGCGGTACTGTTTTTGCTACTGCCGGGCCTAGTCAATTATTTCAATACCGATATCTTCTTCATTGCCCTTGGCGGACTTGTTGCCCTAATTCTATTGTTGAAACCATTGCCTGTGCCCAACTCGTCGGCGAGTCAGTTGTCTGAAGAGATTGATATAAGCATGGTGCTAATAAGCTTAAGCGCCATGGTGATGGTGATACTCACTCATTCTGCGATCTGGTCTACGCTGGGCTCATACGCAATTGCTCATCACATACAGCTGGGGGATCAAGGCTTGTTGTTTGCCTTTGGTACCTTGTTTAGCGTTGCCGGCGCAATATTGGCGACCTTCCCGGTAGCACATCAAAGGAAAACCTTGGTACTAAGCATTGCGATCTTTCTACAATGTCTAGTCGTGTCAACCATGCTTACTGGTGATGATATGTATAGCTTTATCATTGCAACATGCATCTTTCAGCTGCTGTGGAATCTGATTGTGCCCCTTGTGATGGGTACGATGGCAAGTGGACCCTCGGGCAATGTTGTTATTCGTTTTACCTTGGCTGCGCAAACCCTTGGAGCCGCGTTAGGTCCCCTGATGCTCGTCCCTGGCTGGGTGTTGCCTGAAGTACTTGGGCTTCTCGTCATTACCTATCTATTGATTTCTTCCACCATCAAGATGCAAGAATCCCTTTGAACATGCTCTAAGGGCTGATTCTTTTTTAAAATCATCATGACCTATCGATATTATGCATTGATTCTATTTTAATCTATCGGAAGAATCTCTTTAATATTGCCTCAGAAATAATCAGTTACATTCTTGAGGTCAATCTAATGAAAGCGAAATTACTTACAACCATCATGGGTCTGTCTGCGATTGCCCCTGCATTTGCCGGGCACAATGCCATTAATACATCGGTAAATGACGAATATGTTGAAGCTGGTGATGCTCTGCAAATCCTGATACCTGCTACCGGTCTATTTGCTACCTGGCTATATGATGACCCTGAGGGTGCAAAGCAATTAGCGCTTTCAGTAGGTGCAACCCAAGTTATTGTTCACGGTACAAAAAACCTAGTTGGGCGTGCGCGTCCAAACAGTAGCAGCAGACAATCCTTTCCATCGGGGCACACTGCTGCCGCGTTCTCCGGCGCTGCATTCTTGCAAAGTCGTTATGGTGCGGCTTGGGGTGTACCCGCTTATGCCGCTGCATCATTTGTTGGCCTCAGCCGAATGCATGGTAAGCGTCACTTTGCGGACGATGTATTAGCCGCGGCAAGTATTTCGTTTCTGGTTAACCAATACCTTATCTCGCCATATCAATCAAAGGACATGGCTTTCTCTGCGACCCCAACGAAAGATGGCGTTCAACTAGGTGCTAGCTTTACCAACGACTTCTTTACCAAGCAGTCGAGAAAGGCCTATGAAACACGCACATCGAAGCCTCAAAAGCATCGCTTTGAGTTGGATATTGGTTTCAATATGACAGATAGCTTTAAAAAGGCGGGACTACCTGGTGATAAGTTGGTGGATGAAAACCAACCCTTCGCATCAGTGAACTACAGCTATCAGTTAGATAAAGATTCATTCCTGCAATTTAACGTGTCTCCTAATGAAACCCGTCGCTACGGTGAACTACAAAGTGACGCAACCTACTTGGGGGAACAGTACGAGAGTGGCGATGACATCTATTTGGCATTTCGTCAGTGGTCAGTAGGTGGTTCTTATAACCGAATGTTTGAGCTAACGGATGACCTAACGGCAAGCCTTGGTGTAGGTGCATCAGGTTACCTGCTTGAGGTTGAAATGGATAAAGAGAAGGGTGGTCAGCACATTCAATCTTCTTCATTGCGTCTGCTACCTAGCATTAACTCGAAGCTAGACTATGAAATCATCGATGACCTTCATACCTTTGCGAATGTTGAATATCAGCATCTAAAACGTGACCACGTATTGTTGGCTGAAGCGGGCTTGAGCTACGACCTAAATAAAGAGTGGGACATCAGTGTTAAGTACCAACACCAAGATGCAAAATGGGCGGACCAGCAAATCGACTATAAAACAAGATCGGTTGTATTTAGTATCGCCAATCGCTTCTAGATAAAAGACTTATTAGTTTTCAGAAACCGCTGTTACTGCCAGCCAGTAGCCGCGGTTTTTCGTTTATTTATGGCGCACTTTGATCTATCAAAAAACTTAATAGTACCTAAATATGTGTATTGGTCAGTCGGGTATATCTTAGCGCCCAAATCATCCGTCGCGAGGAAGCCATTGTGTTTAAGTTCTTTATCAAAAGACCAAAGCTGGCCATTGTTCTATCCATATTTATTTCAGTCGCAGGGCTTATTTCTGCCTACCTATCTCCAATGGGACGATACCCAGATGTCGCTCCATTGACTATTGCGGTTGATACCTGGATGGACGGGGCTACCGCAGAGGTTATTACTAAAACCGTTGCCCCAGAGATTGAAAAGCAGGTCAATGGTGTTGCTGGTATGCAATACATGAAGTCGACCTCTGGCTCTGATGGTACCTATTCCCTTGAGGTGATCTTCGACAACTCAACCGATGCCGACAATGCAGTGACCTTGGTACAAAACAGGGTCAACCTCGCTTTGCCTGAACTACCGGGCGATGTAATGCGAAATGGCGTTAAGGTGGAGAAGCTGTCCAACGGTATGTTGATTGGTTTATCCATCCAAGATCCAAGCGGCGAAGCGACTGACACTCAAATCAGTGCCTTCGCCGGTGGTCAATTTAAAGAAGCTCTACAGCGTATTCCTGGTATCTCCAAGGTTGATGTTCTGGGTGAAAAGAAATACGCGATGCGTATTTGGCTTAACCCTAAAAAGATGCGTCAGTTATCGGTGGATGTGACCGCTATTCAGAATGCGATAGCCACGCAAAACAAGATCAGCCCAGCGGGTTCATTGGTGGGAGACTTGCTTGAATATCCACTGACTGTTGATGGCGGCCTAACCAACAAGCAACAGTTTGAAAATATCGTGATTCGCGGTAATGCACTGCATAGAAAAGTGTTTCTTAAAGACGTTGCAAGGGTAGAGTTGGGTGCGGAAGTTTACACCGCTAATGCCTATGCGGGAGCAAGTGCTGGCTCAGTGGTATTTATCTACAAAACCCCAGATGCAAACGCTGTTGAGGTGGGTAATGCCGTTGCAGAGCTTGTTACCAATACCAAGTCTGACTATCAAATTGAGTATGTGTACGATGCCACTAGCTTTGTGCACGGGGCTATCGACAATGTGTTGGAAACCCTATTACTTGCGGTAGTTATCGTTGGCATGGTCACGCTGATCTTTATGCAATCTTTGCGACTCACCTTTATTACAGTGACAGCCATTCCCGTTTCGTTAGTTGGTACCTTTGCATTCATGTATGCCCTTGGTATCGATATCAACATTATCTCAATGCTGGGTCTGGTCATGGCCATCGGCATAGTAGTAGATGCGGCCATCATAGTGATTGAGGCGACCGAGCACGAACTTCACCACAACCCTGAACTGACGGTACCAGAAGCGGTTGGCATCGCCCTCGATAAGGTGGTTGCCCCTATTATTGCTTCTGCCTTGGTGCTGTTATCTGTATTTGCCCCGACCATATTCATGAGCGGTATGACTGGCATTATCTACAGTGAGTTTGGCATCGTGTTGAGCGTATCAGTATTGGTGTCTACCGTCGTTGCTCTTAGTTTGACGCCTGCACTGTGCTCTCTATTTATGAAGCCGCCTAAGAAAGGCTTTATTGCTCGCCAAGTAGAGCGTGTGATTGGCTTTAAGATCAGTGCCTTTACAGGTGTAACTGCAGGATTTGTTCGCTTTCCTTTGCTTTCGATTGCTTTGCTAGGGGCTGGTATCTGGTTTGCCGTTGACCATGGCAAAGACCTCCCACAAGGGATGCTACCAGCAGAAGATACCAGCGCAGTATTTGTTGTTGGTGGCTTTGAGCCAGGAACAGCATTGAGTGTCACCGATGACCATACGCTTGAGGTGGTTGAGGCGCTGCAGAAAATACCAGGCGTACGTAACTCTATTGCCGCTTCAGGCTTTAACCTGCTCAATGGCAACGCTGATATGAGTAGCTTCCTGATTCTGTTGAACTTGGAAGATATTGATCAGCGTGAATTGTCTGATGAGGAAATTACCGCAGAAGCCAATGCAATATTACAGGAAATGGGCATTGATGGGTTTGCGTTCAAGCCACCTGTTATACCTGAGCTTGGTATGGTTGATGGTGTTAACTTTGTCCTAATCGATCACTATGCTCGCTCTCCTACTGAGTTGGGTAAAGATACTCAAGCCATTATTGAGCAATTAAACGGCGAAGAATCCATTTCGCTGGCCATGACTCAATTTGCGGTTAACAAGCCCTCGATAAAGCTCAATATTAATCGCCGTAAGATGCTGGAATATGGCATTAGTTACGCTGAGCTGGTTGATGGCATGCAGGCTCATTTTGGTGGGCAATACGTGAATACATTTAACCTCGATGGTCGTAACTACAAGGTGATGATGCAAAATGCCCCAGAGTATCGCCTAGATAAAAAGGCGTTGCAGAATGTGTATATCAACTATGCCAATGGTGCGAGCCAGCCGGCGGCCAAACTGTTCAGCATTGAGCCTATTACGGTCCCTAACTTCTTGAATCGCTTTAATGGTATGCAGTCTGTTTCTATCGACGTATTACCAACAGGCTCTACCGGTGCTGCGATAGAGACGTTGCAACAATTGGATTTACCAGAGGGTTATTCCATTGAATTTACCGGCACAGCAAAAGAAGAGATTGAAGCGGGAAGTCAGGCCACACTAATTCTCGCTTTGGCACTGTTGATTACTTACCTAGTGCTGGTGGGTCAGTATGAGAGCTGGCTAATTCCTGCAGCGATTATGACCATGGTTCCTACTGCGGTTATTGGCATCATTGCGGGTGTAGATCTACTAGGAAGCGAGGTGACCATCTTTACCCAATTAGCGGCTGTATTGCTGGTGGGGATGGCTGTGCGAAATGCCATCTTGATAGTGGAGTACGCAAAAGAGCTTCGTGAGGTCCAGGGCTTGCCAGTTAAAAAGGCGGCTGTAGAGGCGTTAAGACTCAGAGCGCGTGCGGTATTTATGACGGCCTTCTCGTTTGCGGTTGGACTCGTACCCTTGATGCTATCCGATGCAATCGGCAGTGGTGCTCAGCAGGCGCTGGGTTGGGCTTCTTTTGGCGGGATTGTGACGGCCACCTTCTTAGGGTGCATCGCGGCTTGCGTTCTATTCGTTATTTTTCAATCAATTCGGGAGCGCTTCCGCTCCCCAAAACTTAACGTGCAAATTGCACAGTAATCAATCTAACTTAAGAAAAGGGTAAAAAATGAAAGGCCTATCTCGATATGTGACATCACTGCTTTATACCAGTGCATTTTCATGGTTCTTGATTATTGCCTCTGTAGCATTGCGCGCATAGAGTCAAACGAATATCAGATTAGCGTCATACAGGGTGAGGACGCTTATTCCTTTAATTATAATTTCTTCATTTCTTCATTTCTTCATTTCTTCATTTCTAGATTGGTCTCCTAATTTTAGTTGTTTTGTTGTAAATAGTTGGTGCTGAATCTAAAAACTGTAATCTAATTATAAACATCGATTGGCTGTGTTACGTAACTCTGAATAAGTTATACCAGCGTCGTTGTGCCTGCATTCGACTTTGATTTTTGTATAAATACACAAAGTTAAATTCCCATTGATTTAAATGATAGGTTATTTCTAATCAGAGCAAGAATGCTATGAGACCTATTAGTTCTTTATTCTTGAGAACTCAAGAGAGTATACCTACAACCTGAACTTAAAGGTGTGAGTTTTTTCATTTTTTACATTCCCAATAAACTATTGGCTATCGCGAGCAAACAACTAATTACGAATAGTCGTAAGTTGTAAAATTATAGGAATGTAAATATGAAAAATAAATTATTCAGTGTCATTGTGACCTGTATTTTTGCCAACCCTGCATTTGCAGCATTAAATGAACCTGCGGATAGTTATATAGAGTTAGTTAATAATCAAGGCGATATTGTCTTTCCACATGAATTTCAAACTGAGCTTGTTCATTTGGGAACAACGGTTGTTATTGGTGAAGATATGAAACCTGCAAATCTTAATGGTATCTATACACAGAGAGCTGCTATTGACCACTACAACAAAACAGGGGAGTGGCTTGATGGGACAGTCTTTGTTAAGGACGTAAAGCTAGTACCCACCGAACGGTTAACAACTGGTTTAGTTGGACATCAAGAAGGAAATGATGTGTTTTTTGTGATGGTTAAAGATAACGAAAACCGATTCTCTGAAAGTGAGCATTGGGGAGATGGTTGGGGCTGGGCAATGTTTGGGGCTAAGCCAACTCACAATGAAAGCCCCAATAAAGAGTTC
Source organism: Vibrio ishigakensis (assembly GCF_024347675.1). Taxonomy (NCBI): domain Bacteria; kingdom Pseudomonadati; phylum Pseudomonadota; class Gammaproteobacteria; order Vibrionales; family Vibrionaceae; genus Vibrio; species Vibrio ishigakensis. The sequence continues at coordinate 922,939 of NZ_AP024881.1, forward strand.
TGCCAAGGCTGTCACAGCCCTAGAAAAGATACTCAATGGTTATATGTTGATCAATATCCAGCTCTGCTTAAATAGATATTAAGTTGTTGCGATAAAAACTAGATCATAAAAAGAGCACGCATATTACAAGAAATCGTGCTTTAGTGGGGCTTTGTTGCACAAACCTGGTTATAAAATGACTAACTGTAGATAGTGCAATGAAGCCTTAATTGATCGTGGTTCTCTAACCTCATATATTTATCAGGAAGTGGCCGATCTGAAACAAAATTAACAAGGAAAGCGCAGTAGACCTTGCCGATTTCGGTCATCCCTAGCCCCTGAGAACAAAGACATCCCTGCAATCTAGTGGTAGGTTGCCAGAAACTCTGTGGCGCAACCGACAAGTAGAAAAGCTGCATGGCTATCAAAAGTGTCCACTCATAGAAGCAACCATGCATAGAGTGGATTAGTTGATAGAAAGGAATTTCAGCCTGAGAAACTACAATGTAGCATTAAAGTCACTCAAACTGATTTCCTTTTCGAATTATGCAGCAACACCTTGCGACTATGCCGAGTTTATCTATTAGGTGGCTTCGTCTTATTCTCAAGCAAGCCACCAAGGATAAAGCAGTTAGGAACTATATTGATGTAATAGTTTATTAATAGGTAACCAAACCTTCCAATCTGTGAAGTCTGGTGCTTTGGTATTTACTGGATAGGGAATGTGAGAGATACCTAAGAGGGGTGAATGAGGTGGTACAAATATAGATAAAGTTCCATCGGCGAAAAGGCGGACCTCAAATTTTTGCAGAACTAATTTATCCATTCTAGAGTCATTTGTGTTTAGGGCAGGCATAGATTGAATCCCTACATAGCGCTGAAAGGTTTTTATAAAACCATGTCTGCCATCGTAGATATACCCGGAATCGAAGAGAAGTTTCTCAGCTTTTAGTCTATTAGAATATTTAGTTTTAAATATCTTTCTCATAAGTTAGTTACCTAAAAATAGGTATTATGCTAGGAGAAAGTAAATAGAATAAATGAGGTTGTATAGAATAATTTAATAGGTGCAGGAGTGAATACTTAGTTCTATTGAAAAGCCAATCCCTTCAGAGGTATTGGCTTTAAATCTATAGCTTTAGAAGTAGTAGTTTGCTTGTAGCCAGGCAACGGTGTCTTCCTTATTCACCAAGTTCTTTTTCGAAGATTCTCCGGTATATTCAATCTTTGCGCCAATTGAAGCGTTGTCGAGAATCATGTAGCCACCACCCACTTCTATTTGTGGTATCCACTCTTTGCTTTGCTCGTGATAAGTCGCTTTAGGGTTTGCATAGACCCAGTGCCCAGCGTCAAATCCGTACATACCATAGACGCCAAGTTGGCCAAGTGCAGATTCAGATTTAGGCTGACCATCCTTTGCATCGGACGTGGTGTAACCTACTGAAGCCATTGGAAATAGAGTGATCTTGTCGGTGGCTTGGAACTTATAGATAGCACCAGCAAGAGCCGTTGTATTGTCTTTATCTCCAAGTACATCCAGGGAATAACCTAAGCCATCTGTAACATGAAAGTATCTACCGCGATAATTCATATCACCCGACTTGTTGTCTATCCCAAGATCCAGTTGAAATATATTGCTGCCTAATCCGATCATACCGTTAAGCTGAGTACTGTTTTCGCTGGCACTTACACCAAGGGTGCTGAAGCTCGCTGTAGGATCGCCATAGTTGACGCTTTCTGCATCCTGCTCGTTTGCAATAGCGCCACCGCATGCTCCAGCTATTGCCAGCCCAATTAATAACTTTTTCATCTAAATTTCTCCGAAATATGGGTTGTTTTCGGAGGTATTTTTGCAATTTACACAAAATAGATTAAATTGATAAGTATCGATTTTTATAATAGGTGGGAAGATGATTAACCTCGATTACTTGCTTGCATTTGTTTCAGCAGCCGATAAAGGCTCTTTCTCTGCGGCAGGAAGGCATATAGGAAAAAGCCAAAGTACAATTAGTGTCAGTGTGAGCAACCTAGAGTTAGATCTTGGTGTTTCTTTATTCGATCGTACCGGGAAGTACCCTGTTTTAACTCCAGAGGGAGAGCATCTGTATCAACAGGCCAAGGTGTTAATGCGTCAAGCCGATAGAATCGAGAACTATACCTCGGGAGTTAGGAATCAAGTTGAAAACTCATTAGTCATTGGATTAGACCCCTTGGTACCTTTTGCTTTGATTGAAACACCGCTAGAAAAAATCTCACAGAAGTTTCCCTTTACTCAGATCCAAATTAAAAAGGAAAAGAGCGAGGAGTTGTTCAGACAACTCAACGAGAATAAGGTCGACTTCGTGCTCCATCTTACTGCAGAAGCCATACCTGACTACTATGAATTTGCTTGCATTCATCAGCTCGAGTGGACATGTGTATGCAGTCCAGACAGCGAGTTTGCTGACTTGGAAGTGGTCAAAAACGACTTGTTGACTACAGAAAGGCAGATTATTTGCACCAGCCTTTATGAGCATGGGGTACTAGGGTCAGTTAGTACACTGTCTCAATCTGTGTGGCTAGCGCATGATCAAGATGACATGATTCGCATGGTAGAGCAGGGAATTGGATGGGCAGTATTGCCAACCATCATGCTACAAGAGCGAGTAGGTCTGGGTACTCTAGTTGAGTTTACTCCAGAGTATATGAAGTCAAATCAATCCTATGGTGTGGACCTGGTTTGGAAAGCGAATGATAGCCTTGGCCCAGTGGCACACTATCTTCGAGAGTTACTGTTTGCCAGCTAAACTGAACCTTGGTGTACCCAAATATAGCTAACCACATCATCTAGCATTCAGTTAGCCACATATTCCTATCGCATTCCGTCGTCCCTGTGTTCTTCTAACGGGGACCTATTAATTTGTGTGATCTATAAATTCCCTATAAAAGTGCCCGAAAAGGCATAAAACGATATGAGTAATAAGCAGCGACCTTATTATCAATGCCACGCTTAATAAATATAGCGCTTAATTTTAATACCTAATGCGTGTGTACAGTAAGTATTCCTATCATCGTACGTCGTTAAATCCAGCAAATATTGTCACCACACCACGTCATCCCCGAGGTCTTTTATCGGGGATCTTTCAAACTCGCAGTAATCAGAGCCTACTTGAAGTATGTTCAATTTAACTATCAAAATCAGTACTTTAGAGAACAGCGCAAAGAAATATCGATCCTCTTCAACGAACCCACAAATCACCTATCTATCGATTTTATTAATAATACCTATTTTCACCTATTGTAAATATTTGCGTAAATTACACCTCAAGCCAAACGGGATTGGCAACAAATCAAATGGAGGTATTTAAATTTAACGAGGTAATCAAACATGAAAAAATTAATTCTAGCTTCAACTCTTGCACTAATGTCCGCGTCTTCTTTTGCAGCAGACGATCACTCAGGCTTCCGCGTAGGTGGTGGTTTTGGTACAGATATTGGTAAGTATCAACTGCGTAGCGTAGATGATAGTGGCAAAAAAGTGGAAGCCGATCCTTCAGTAGTCTTGGAAGCGGGCTATGACTTTAACGACATCTTTGCGATTAATGTTAAGGGCTCTGGTACTGGCTTTAAAGCTTATGAAAATAACAAGTCTACGAAAGGTCAAAACAAAGGTACAGCCTATGACCTAGCAGTTGAAGCTGAAGTTGGTTATACGTTTGTAACCGCGGGAGATGCAGCAATTAAGCCTTATGTTGCTCTCGGTGCGGTCGGTTTTGACAAAAAAACAAGTGAGAATCAACTTGAAGATAAAAATGCTGTAAGAGCTCGTGGTGCTGCTGGTGTTCGCATGACGCTAGACAACGGTGTTTACTTTGATGGCCGTATTCAAGCCACTGACTTAACTCCAAAAGGCGATAAGTTCAACGGTAAAGACCACCTACTAACTCAAGGTCTAGTGACTGTTGGTTACAAGTTCTAATTCAATTACCCCATGAATATGAACACTCTAATTTAGGCGGTTACCTCGCCTAACCCCGGCCCCCGAAAGGGGGCTTTTTTGTTTCATTTGCGAGTTAGCGTTTTATCGTTAATTGGCTTTGCATTTGGGTAGAAAAATGAAATATAAATTATTGGCACCATTGCTTTTGCTTATTTCCAGTTCTTCAATAGCTGGGATGGATCACTCAGGTTTGCGCGTTGGTGCAGGCTTGGCTTCAGACATGGGCATGTTCAAAATAGAAGATAAAATTACAGGTTATGATTCCGATCCTTCGGTCATTGTTGATCTTGGTTATGATTTTAATGATGTCTTTGCCATAAATATCACCGGCGCTTCGACGGGCTTTAAGTGGGACCGTGGTAAACAGAAACCTAAGTATATAGATACAGCCTATGAGGTAGCGGTAGCAGGCGAAGTGGGTTATACCAAGGTAACTGAACGCGGGTTTACCATTAAGCCGTACCTTGCGCTCGGTGGTGTTTATTATAATAAGCAGGCGAACCTTCTTTTTACAGGCAGTGATGGCGGCAGTGATGTTCGTGCCCGTGGCACAATTGGACTGAGAGTTGCTATAGATAATACGCTCTACTTGGATAGCCGTATTCAGGCAACTAACGTTGCTTATGATGGTAAGTTGTCAGGTAAAGAAGATCTCTTGACCCAAGGGTTAGTTACTGTAGGTTATAAATTCTAATCCTAATAAATTAGAACGATTAAAAAATATCTAGAATAGCCCCAATGGTTGAATATCAATCATTGGGGCTTTTTTATGATTAAATAAAATTAACACTCCTAATTCTTAATAAGAACACTATTAACCACTAGTTTGATTCTGATAAGTAAACCATCTATCTAATAAGTTAATACTAGCTATTTTCACCTATTGTAAATATTTGCGTAAATTACACCTCAAGCCAAACGGGATTGGCAACAAATCAAATGGAGGTATTTAAATTTAACGAGGTAATCAAACATGAAAAAATTAATTCTAGCTTCAACTCTTGCACTAATGTCCGCGTCTTCTTTTGCAGCAGACGATCACTCAGGCTTCCGCGTAGGTGGTGGTTTTGGTACAGATATTGGTAAGTATCAACTGCGTAGCGTAGATGATAGTGGCAAAAAAGTGGAAGCCGATCCTTCAGTAGTCTTGGAAGCGGGCTATGACTTTAACGACATCTTTGCGATTAATGTTAAGGGCTCTGGTACTGGCTTTAAAGCTTATGAAAATAACAAGTCTACGAAAGGTCAAAACAAAGGTACAGCCTATGACCTAGCAGTTGAAGCTGAAGTTGGTTATACGTTTGTAACCGCGGGAGATGCAGCAATTAAGCCTTATGTTGCTCTCGGTGCGGTCGGTTTTGACAAAAAAACAAGTGAGAATCAACTTGAAGATAAAAATGCTGTAAGAGCTCGTGGTGCTGCTGGTGTTCGCATGACGCTAGACAACGGTGTTTACTTTGATGGCCGTATTCAAGCCACTGACTTAACTCCAAAAGGCGATAAGTTCAACGGTAAAGACCACCTACTAACTCAAGGTCTAGTGACTGTTGGTTACAAGTTCTAATTCAATTACCCCATGAATATGAACACTCTAATTTAGGCGGTTACCTCGCCTAACCCCGGCCCCCGAAAGGGGGCTTTTTTGTGTCTGCAAAAACCGACCGAAGTACATATTGAAGCCAGTTGCAGGCAACGTTCTTTACAGTGGCTATCAGCTCTTATAGCTTTTGGGCTTCAAAGTATCGATATACCTTAACTCTCGGCTGAATCACTCTGACGATTTAACAAATTCTTCTTTTTGTTGTTATGCATGGAGAAGCTGGATAGTGATGGGTTGCATACTCAGGCTGTAGGGTTGAAGTTGAGCGCTATGTAGTAACTCTAATAGATAGTCCCAAGATAAAGCGGATGGGCTGTTGCAGTGCCCTTGGAGGTTAAGAGTGCCCGCTCGAATCGTAAGCTATTTAGCATTAGCCAGGGACTGGAATAAGCGCCAATCAAGTTCCTCGCACCCACTCAAGTTGTTGATAGCTATTTGATGCTTCTTTGCCAATCTTAAAAGGCTAGATGGCTGGTAAAGGCTTACTGGTACTCGGTTGTATTGATCTGGAGGGTTACTTTGTATTGAGGTTAGAGGTGTGGCTAACTGGTTTGATGGACCTAGGTGGACTTAACTAAAATACCTAAGTTAATACCTCGGAATGAGGTCGAGAGAGGTCTGTATTCAAAACAGATAGCAATTAATAAAGCTTGAGACGGTTAATTCAATAGTTCAGGTTGCTTCACTTCTTAGAGAAAGCTGAATAGTCAAAGGTGATCGGGTTGCTCGAACCCAATCTAAAAGTTGGATACTTATAGTGTCTTCTTGATTAAAGCAGTACTGATAATAGAGGGCTGGATAACAACTTTATAACCCAGCTTATTTTCAGAAGGGAACTTAAAATTTGTATTGAAGCGCTAGCATTGGGCCACTAAAGTCGACACCCATATTAGCATTTAACAATGAATCACCATACTCGACGCCTATCTCATAATGGTTATAGGATGCGTTGAGAATTAGAGAATCTGTTATTTGGTAATATGCTCCGAAATTGAAGTCAATTAGATGACCATCAAATAGCCGAGTAGACAGCATAAATGCTTCCAAATGAGACGATAGCCCTAGGTTTTGAGTAAGTCGATAACTTCCCCTAACGCCTATGTTCGGCATAGGAGCAAGGCTATTCTTCTTACCTTTTGTATTGAAACTTAACCAGTCTTGACCGCCTTCATTGATATTGGCGCTGATACCACCTTTCCCCGATAGTTGTATCAGGTGCACCCCAAGCATTGCATTCAGGTCAAAGTTATCTGTAGATATGATGCGATGGGCATAACCAATTCGAGCTATATCTATATCCAGGTTTAGGTCTAGCGTTGCATTTGCTTTAAATTCGCTACCAAGAATCTTTATTGGATCACTGGATACACTTGTGCGAGCGTGACGATGCAATGAACGCCAGTCCATATAGACACTATTTCCGCTATCGAAGTTGTATTCAATCTTTACATAAGGCGATAGGTTTTTTTCGGCTAAATCCAGATGACTTTCAGCATCGACTTTCAATTTGGCACCAAGGATGGGAATCCCCAGCGATGCATTGCTGTTCGCAGAGTTATACACGCCACCAAGGGTAACAGAAAGGTCGCCAGCATAAGCGCTGCTTGTCAGTATGCTTGCTGTGATTAGACATAGTTTTAGCTTTTTCATCATCGCTTAGTACCGTTCTATTTGTTGAGTGAGCGCTTTAGCCTTTTGGCTACATGCGAGCTTGTAAGCAAATATTACAGTGCGATTTTCGATAATTAGAATGAGTAAATATCGAAAATATCGATAGATTATAGAGCGAGTGAAGAGCAGATGAAGATTGAGTAGCTTTGGTATTTGGGTAGGGGAGTTACTTCTAGGGTTGTTAGTTGAGACCAAATTAGACTGGGATGTTAGCCGGTAAGGTTTGGAGAGTCAGTGGTGGGAAAAATGAGGCGCCAACTCAAGCGCCTCGTTTACAGGTATAACTTAGTTTACGGTGCATATTGGTTGAAATGGAGTCGCGTTGATTGGGAATACGCGGTCATAGATTAGGTTGAATACTGCTGAGTAAAATAGAGCGTAAATAACGAAGCCAATATCAGCAATCAGAGCTTCAATGAAGCTCAAATTAAGGCTTAGTGCAAGTACTGGAACTGTAACCAAGATTAGACCTAGTTCAAATAAGACTGCATGCATAACTCTTTGCTTTGAAGTTTTATTACAATGCCCTTGTGTTTTATATAGGTGTTTATCAAATAGAAAGTTAAATAACATGTTCCATGCCATAGCCAGTAGAGACATTGCCATAGCTAGAATACCTACATGATGACTAGCACCCTGGATAAACATCATACCGATAGGTATTAAAGTTACAATTAATCCAATCTCAAAAAAGATAGTGTGACGAATTCTGTCCATGAAAGAGCGATTGGTTTTAATATTGTTAGTATTCATAATATATCTCCCATCTAATCGTTAGTAACTTTAAATTGGCTTAGAAAAATTTGTCGTAAAGAGCATTAGTAAAATATGTGTAGGAAAATATAAGAGCGCTAAACCATAAGTCAGCTGACATGACCTGCCAGAATGAGGAGTCGAGCATAGAAAATAATATAGGCGCTGAAATTACGAGTAGTCCTGCTTGGAATAAAAGTGCATAGACAAAGCGACACTTAGCTGATTTCTTTAAACTACGTCGCCATTTCCATAAATATGTATCGAATCCAAAGCTGTAAGCTGCATTCCAAACAATCGCTGCAGTAATGAGTAGCAGTATCTTGCCACTGACCAGGTTTATGTCTGCCACATCATCAATAAACACTGGTGCCACCAAAAGCAAGATCCCACCTTCTAGAGTAAGTGCTCGCACTAGTCTGCTCTTTAGTGGACGTATTGGTTGAGTACAGGTTTGTTGGTTCATGACTATCTCCTCATTGATGGCGCTATTATCTAGCCCATCAGGAAATAGGTACAATGATTAACTATTAATATATCCGATAGATTAAAGTGTCCTCTATATAGGTGGTACCGTCTTCAATATCTGGTGCCACTTTGATATCTCTATCTATTGAAATTCCCTATAGTTTCTATTTTCATCTATTTGACATGTTTGCGTAAATTTCGCCTCGCGCCAGACGGATTGGCAGGAAATTGCATGGAGGTATCTGTAATTTTTTGAGGTAATCAAACATGAAAAAAATACTTCTAGCGTCAACGCTTGTTCTACTATCCGCGCCTTCTTTTGCAGCGAAAGACAGCTCAGGCTTCCGTGTTGGTGGTGGTTTTGGTACAGACTTTGGTAATTATCAGCTCAGAGAGGAGGGAAGACGTGGTCTTTCTATTGAAGCTGATCCAACATTTGTCCTCGAAGCAGGTTATGACTTCAATGATATTTTCGCTATCAATGTCAAAGGGTCTGCTACGGGCAATAAAATTTATGGGAAGCATAGACGAACCCAACGCGAATTATACAACTTAGGCACTACTTATGACCTAGTTGTAGAGGCTGAAGCGGGCTACACATTCGAGCTTGACCGTTCTACTTCAATTAAACCATACGTTGCACTGGGTGCAGTTGGTTACGATAAGAAAACCACAGAATTTTATGAGTTTGAAGATGACAAAGACAAGAACGCAATTAAGGCGCGTGGTGCATTGGGTGTCCGCATGACGCTAGGTAATGGTGTCTACGTTGATGGTCGAGTTCAGGCAACCGATTTCTCACCGAAAAGCGGTGACTTTAAGCCAAAAGATCACTTGTTAACGCAAGGTTTAATCACCGTAGGCTACAAGTTCTAGTCAATTCCCAGTATTGATATGTGCATTACAACTGAGTTGATTGTCAGACTCAACTAGGCCCCCGCAAGGGGGCTTTTTCGTTTGTTGCCCTCAGCAACCCTCTCACTTGCATCCCAAAATGGATTAAAGAGCCTCTAATGACCTATGCAATATTTGCATAGTAGCTATTTTCTTCAATGAATTTATCCAATGTAAATTAGCACTCGGCCAGACAGGATTGGCAGTGGTAAGAGGGACATATTTAAACAATTTACTGGGCAATTTAATGAAAAAACTAATCTTAGCATCCGCTCTGGCAGTCATATCCGCTTCTTCTTTAGCTTCTATCGATGACCAATCTGGTTTTCGTATTGGCGGCGGCTTTGGTACAGATGTAGGCAAGTACCAACTGAACAATCTGGGTGGTGAAAATGTGTCTGCAGACCCCGTATTCATTCTAGAGGCGGGCTATGACTTTAATGAAATCTTTGCCCTAAATGTAAAGGGTAATATGACCAGCTACACAGACTATGGCGATAATCCTAAAAACTATCGTCCAACATGGGATCTGACCGTAGAGGGAGAGGCAGGTTATACCTTTGATCTAGATAATGGGGTACTGATTAAGCCTTACGCTGCTCTGGGTGCTGTGGCTTTTGACTCAACAACAAGCTCAGACTCGCTTGAGAGTGGTACAAATGCAATCCGTGCACGTGGTGCATTGGGAGCAAGAATGACCTTGGATAGTGGCTTGTATTTTGATGGTCGTATTCAAGCTACTGACTTAACGCCCAAAGGCATGAAGTTCAACAGTAAGGATGATTTGCTAACTCAAGCCATGCTTACTGTCGGTTATAAATTCTAAGAGCAGATTTAAAGACGCTCTCATAGTCGAATAAGCCTCCACAGTGGAGGCTTTACTGTATCTGTTACTCGTCTCTCCACAAAAAGACAGAAACTCTAGTTCATCTCGGCCCATATGAATTTGCTATAGGTTTTAATTACAAGTATCGCTGTAGTCAGTGAAGACTTGCTCAATATTATGTTGGCGGTATTTACTTCATGAAAATAGCCAATTCAGCTTCTATGAATTATCTTTAAATAAATCAGAAGTTTATCGACCGCTTTCCATCTAAATTATGCTTTATATCTCCCCTTGTTATTTCATCTAAGCCAAAAATATTTGGATTGTCTCAATTCTTTCCTAACCTGCCTGTGAGTAGCCTCGATCGAATAATTTTATTGGAGTATCGGTAGGGTCGCAGATAGGTGACGTCCATGGAAGGAACGAGATTATTATGCTGGGTATATTTTCGAGTCAAAGTCTGACAAGGGTGGTGGTTTTGTGTTCCTTGTTCATCCTAGTTTGCTTAGGGTTGATGAGCACCATTAATCACAGTCTTACCAACAAAAACAGTTCGCTGAAAGAACTCGCGCTTCTTCTCAATTCAATCCAGTACAATCAAGCGCGAATCATAGATGCGAGGGCTGAGCTGGTCAGTAATAAGAATCAGGATACGCTACAAAGACTCAACTCTTATCGAGGTGAACTTGAAGAAAATATCCAAAGTTTTAATGAATCGGCCTATTTGCATAATATTGATGAAATTGTATTTGAGCCTAGCTTTGATCAGAACATGCAGGCTTATGAAGAGTATATAAATCAGATAGATAGTCTTCAGAAGTCTCTATTAAATGAGGAAGGAAAGGGACTTTTAGAGAGCCATAGACTCGCTTGGTTTTTACTCTATCGTTCCTCGTTGACCTACAACAGCGAGAGTTTATCGACCTCGCTACTCAACACTCAGTATTCTATTGATAACTTCATCAATCGACCAGACACAGCCAACCTCAGATCAGCCAATAGCTTGATCAGCAAGACTCAAGAGTCTATCGGCCGAGAATATCAATATCTGTATCAAGCGTTTTTAACCTACGAGAATGTGTTTCAATACATCACAGATACCTACAATGAGATAGGCATCAATGATGACTCTGGGATTAGGCGAGAGTTGTCAGGCTTGGAGTATGCGCTTAGATCCTATGTCTCTGAGCGTCAGGCTAATTTTGATAGCTATGCAGCTAATCAATTAACCCAAAATCAGAACCTGTATTGGGTGGCCAATGGAACCCTGTTTTTATCTGTCGTTTTGGCAGTGATATATCTTATCTACAAGAGTGCGTCGTTTGAGAATTGGATGATGGCATCTAAAACCAGTGCAGCTAGGCTTCATCGCAGTAAGAATCAGTTCTTGGCCGACGTGTCTAATGAGATTCGTACTCCACTGAATGGCATCATAGGAATGGCTAACTTCCTTTCTGAAGATAACCTCAAATCCCATCAAAGAGACCAGGTCAATATCATCAGTAACTGCTCCAATAAACTGCTCTCTTTAGTCAATGATGTGTTGGACCTATCTAGGATTGAGTCTGGAGACTTTAGGGTTAACCCAGTAGTAATAAACACCAAGCAGGCAGTATTTGATTGTGTTGAACTGTATCAGCAGGACGCCCTGATTAACTCGACTCGATTTGAACTCGAGATGGACGATGCGTTGCCTCATCAGGTGCAATTAGACGAGTTCAGGCTAAAACAGGTATTGAATGCGTTTTTGTCCGATGCGGTTAAAGACAGCTTCATCGAGACCATAGTGATTAGGCTCAAATCTGAGTTTGTAAACGACACCAGCCGAATCAATCTGTTGTTTGAAATAGAGAATCAAAGACCAGAACTGAGCAACGCAGACAGCTTTAGTTTCCAGAATTTGAGCCAAATGAAACTCAGCGCTGGGCTATCCGAGTTCAGCATCAATGTTTGCGATGCCATCATCAATAAAATGGGTGGTGAGCTATCTGTTGATAAGCGAAATGAGCAAGTCCTCAATATCCGATTTAATCTGCAGGCCAAGGTCATTAAGCAGGCTGTTGGTGCTACAGAGCGAGATACAAACCCTTCTATCGCGGTGGTCGTAGATTCTGAGAAACAAAGACAGGCTATCGTCAAAGAGTGCACGGACCATGGGTTCAAAGATATCCAAGGCTATGACAGTTTGGAAGAAGTTGGAAACCATGTGAACACCCTGATTTATCAGCCCTATGAGAACGGTAAGTCTATTAAGCAGTTGAAGCAATATATCGAGCAGCACCCTGATACTCGCATCATAGTGTCCGGAGAGAAGGTTAATCCGAGCTTTCGCGGGGTGAAGCAAATTGCAGGCTATGTGACCTATCCCGTTTTGGGACAACGTCTTATCTCTTTACTTGAAGACAAGGATGAGTCAAATCCACTTCTGGAGAGAGAGGAGATACCTTCCACTTCGTTTGAAGAGCTCAATATTTCAGGCCGAGTCTTGATAGTCGAGGACGATGAAGTGAATGCGAAAGTGCTTTCCCTTTATCTATCTAAGCTAGACTGCGAGTTTGATGTGGCTTCAAATGGTTTAGAGGCAGTCAATCAAATCAAACGGGGTAATCATTACAGCATCATCATTATGGATTGCATGATGCCTGTCATGGACGGATACCAAGCGACCGTTGAAATAAGAAAACTCGAGAAAGAACTTAGGTTAACACCGACACCAATCGTCGCGCTGACAGCAAACACCTTAGAGCAAGATCTAAATAAGTGCCTAGAGTCGGGCATGGACAGATATTTGCTGAAACCAATCGATAAGAATTTACTGTTTGAGACTATCGAAGAGTTTGTTTCTTAAGGGATTGTAATAGTCGAATGGTGAGGGATAACTATGAAACTAACCTACAAAGCTAAAGCTCGAAGGATCTTAGCTGGATTGTATCTGCTAGTGGTTCTGTCTATGTGCTCCTATGAGAAGTTGACAATAGATAGAGGGGCGGAAGAGCATTCAGAGCTTCTGCTGTCGAGCTTTGTTCGTAAAGCTGACAATATGTTTTATACGTTAGATCTCTATGCCGATGCATTGGCAAATGAGCCAAAAGTCGCACAGTGTATGGTCTCTTGTAGTCCTAGGTCACGTGCAAGTTTGGAACAAAAATCGGAGCTGATGAAGCAGCAGTTGCGCCCCCTTTTAGATAAGTATTTTGACCTCACCTTTAGCTCAGACGATGGATTTGTTAAGTATATTCATTTCGCCCTCGTAGGTAGCAAAGGCGCAGAGCGTTCATTTCTTTTCGATGGTGTTGGTTGGGAAGATAAAAAGCTTAACTTCAATAGTGACGATGAGGTCGGACTTATCACGGTTAGAAACCGAAACCTTGAAAATATCTATGTAAAAAGAGCGGTATATCTGAAAGGCAGGTATGTTGGTACCGTGTCGTTTATTGCCGGCAACTATCTGATTAATAACCTAGAACCCCTGTATATGCTAAGGCAAGGGTTCCTTGGGGCTAAGTATTATGTCAACGACCATCCTTGGCACAGCAAACTTACAGCACCCACACAGTCTTTTGGTTTGAGTGACCATGTTTCGGCGAACATGTCTTACGCTGGATTAAACCTCGAAATCGACGTTGCATACAGCTATCTATCTAAATATCAATCCTTACTCATTTCTCTGGCTATCGTCAGCACCTCATTTGTTTTGATGTTGCTCCTTCTTGAAAACCGGTTTAATGGAATCGAAATAGGCATAAAAACCAAGGAGCTTGGTAACCTAGAGCAGAGGCGAAAAATTAACGTTCTTTCACATCACCTGTCTAAAAAAGATGAGAACGAGAAGAAGCTTGAGTACAAGGCTACCCATGATCTGCTCACTGGGGTTCTAAATAAAACAGCTTTGTTGGAAAGGCTGGACAGGGAGGTGTTAGATGCGAGGCGTTATGAGCGTGATTTTGCCTTGCTATTTATCGATCTTGATAACTTCAAGCACCTTAATGATTATGCCGGTCATCAGGCTGGGGACTATGCCCTCAAGCTACTTGCCGAAAATCTGAACAATTCTATCCGAGCGACAGATGCCGTAGGTCGCTATGGTGGTGATGAGTTCGTAATAATTGCCTCTAGCATTCACGACAAGGGAAGCATTACCTTCCTAGTCGATAGGATTAAAAAGTCCTTGTCTAAGCTAGTGCATCACGAGGACAAAAAGATACTTCTCAATGGCTCTATCGGGATAGCTCTGTTTCCTCAAGATGCAACCAATGCCAAGGCCTTGATTGAGAAAGCTGATACCGCCATGTATCACGCCAAATCTGTGGGTAAAGGGGTGGCTAAGTTTTATAACCCTGACATGGATTTAAGGGCCAAGAGGGAGCTCAAGGTAGAATCCAGGTTGAACCTTGCGATTGAGAACAATGACTTAAGGCTGGAGTTTCAGCCTATCATTGACCTTGAACTAAATAGGGCTGTAGCGGCGGAGTCTCTGCTACGTTGGAAGGATGAAGAGCTAGGTACAGTTAATCCTGATGAGTTTATTCAGGTCGCGGAAAAGAGCGGTGCTATAAATGGAGTGGGCCGTTTTGTGCTCCGAGAGTCAATCGCGCAAGCCAAGATTTGGGGACATCTGGATGACCTTAATGTGTCGGTGAACTTCTCCTGCTTCCAGTTTAACTCACCTAGAGAAACGCTAAATGAAGTGAAGGCTATCCTGCAAGAGGCGAATTTCCCCGCCAGAAAACTGCAGATAGAGATAACCGAAAGTCTGATGTTTAACAACAGCCAAGAGGTGCTGAACGTACTTCAAGAGCTGGTGGATATGAATATCCGCCTGTGCATCGATGACTTCGGTGCCGGGTATTCTGCGCTTAATTACATTCATCAATATCCATTCTCTGTTATCAAAATAGATAAAGACATAGTGATGGATATAGGCACTTCTAAAGCTTCTCGTGGGCTTGTGGTCGCTATTCTCTCTATGGCGAAAGAGCTAGAGTTGGATGTGGTTGCTGAAGGGGTTGAAAACCAAGAGACACTGGATTTTCTGAAGAAACATGGCTGCCGATACGCGCAAGGATTTTTGTTTAGTAAGTCTTTATCTACAAGAGACCTTCTTTGTTACCTATCCACCTCTCAGGCCATACTAGATAGCCATTCGGAAGAGTCGCCAGGTGAGCAAGAAAAGATATAGCGTCTTTGATGAGACGCTCACCTAGCGAACTCATTCCAAGACAAAGGGGTTAACTCACCCCTTTATCTTTATTCAGGTGACGGCTAGCAATACGCACTATGTTTTCCCCTTCTGAGATATTAATCAGCATCAGGTTGATCAGTTTTTGCAGCTTTTCCGTCTCTATAGACTCTTTGTTGATGGCCTTTTCTTCCAATTGCACCGCAAGCTCGGTCAGGTTATTCATATGAAGGCTCATTGCCATCCCTTTCACGCTATGCAGTGCACTGCGCAAACCGTCATGATTTTCGCCTTCATGTGTTTCGACTAATGAAGGGATAAGGTTTCTGAAGTCATTAACTAGGGTTTCTACAATCGCAATTAGACCGCTATGATCATCTGCCATTTCCTGTAAGACTTGCGAGTTACTCAGTTCTTCCTCTGTAACTTTCAGTTTTCTAATGGGCTTTCTGACTATGGACGTCACGTTAGAAGTTATTGGCGAGCCTAAGCCAGACTCTTTTCTCTTGGCAAAGGCGGTTTGCAGCGCATCAGCGAAGCTTTGTTCTTGCAGAGGTTTAGTGAGTACCGCGTTTGCACCGGCTCGCAAGAAGGCTTTATGAGGCTCATCAAAAACGTCCGCAGTGTAGGCAAATATAATCACGTCACTGGACAGCTGGTCTCTTATATAGTGGGTGCACTCAATGCCATTCATTTCAGGCATATGGTTATCCATGATCACCAAGTCAAAGTCTTTCTCTGAGAGCATGGCAATCGCAATCTTGCCGTTTTCAGCGAGTTCTACTGTGAAGCCTAACCTAGTGCAGAAGTTTCGCGCAACAATGCCGTTGACCTTATTGTCATCTACTATCAGTACATGCAATTTAGGGTAATCGATGTCGCGGTGCGCTGAGTCTTGAATGAGCTGTGGGCTTAAGGCTTGTTCTTTCCATTCCATAGGTAAGGTGATGGTAAAAGTGGAGCCTTCTCCCTCTTTGCTTTCAAGATCGATATGACCTTTCATCAAACTGACTAACTTACTTACGATAGCCAAGCCTAGCCCGGTGCCACCGTACTTACGTGTGGTTGAGGTATCAGCTTGTTCGAATGATTTGAAGATATTTCTCTGTTTGTCTATCGGTATGCCAATGCCGGAATCAATAACAGAAATAACGAATCGGTTACTGGCTTTGTGTAAGTAGAGGTCGATAATCACGCTGCCGTGAGACGTGAATTTGATAGCATTGCCAGTTAGATTGAAAAGGATCTGGGTTAGCCTATTGCGGTCTCCCAGTAATAGGGTGTTCTCTGGGATCTTGTTATGGGCTTTTAGCGAGATCCCTTTGTCAGACGCTAATTGAGAAAGGGGTTTAAGTACAGGATTGAGAATACGATCAACGTCGAAGAACTCTTGTTCTAATGTGAGCTTGTTTTCCTCAATTTTCGAGTAATCTAGTATGTCGTTAAGTATTGTGAGCAGGTGTTGGCCTGATTCAAGAATGATAGTGGAATGCTCAATAGTGGACGCTTCTTTACTTTCGTCCTTGATAATCTGAGCTAGACCCAGGACGCCATTCAATGGTGTTCTGATCTCATGGCTCATCGTTGAGAGGAAGTCAGATTTCGCCTGAGTGGCTTTTTCCGCTTTTCGTTTTTCTTCCTCTAGGCGTCTGTTTTTTAGCTCCATCTCTTTATAAGAGCCTTGAAGAGTCTGAGCTAACGAATAGAAACTGCTGGTTAGTGTTGAGATCTCATCTTTGGTTCTAAAATAGGCTTTGTTTTGTAACATGTTCACGCCACGAGCCAAGTTTAGGTCTTTCATCTCATTAGATGCTAGAAGGAGAATCTTTAGTCTCTTATTCAATCTGTGTGATGCCATTATCGCGACTAGTGAAGAGATCATGATAATTAGTAGCGAGCCAAATATAAGGGTATAGGTGGTTTTATCTGCGGATTCTTTTGAGGCATTAATTCTTTTATATATGAGTTTCTTTTCAATCCGAATGAACTTGGTTAATTCAGATTTTATCTCCCGCTTAATTTTTGCGTACTCACTTCCTTCGGTGTCTTTGGGCACGTGTTCCATAAATGCTAGATTCGAACTACGAGAATTCGAGGGATGATTCACCTCATTACTTACTAGAGACAACCATTGCTTGTGTAGCTTATTTATATAGTTGAGTCTTTGGACTTGTTCTGGATTGTCATCCACTTGGTTGGTGAGGGTGGCAATTTTATTTGGCCACGCTGCAAGGGCATAGGTAAATTTCTCAGCAAAGCTGTTTTCATCGGTAAGCACCGCACCGCGGTGCCCATACTCCATCTTGTCCACTAGGCTCAGCAGTTCTTCTGCGCGACCGATAGCTTTATGAGTGTGGTTTACCCAACCGTTGTCGGAGAGCAGAGATTGAGTGTTGTGGTAAACGGTAGTAGAGACCACCAATACCAAGGAGATAGGAATAAAAACACAGAATAGGAATTTGACCTTTAGGGAGATATTGTCAAACCAATGAGTTATTGCGGTCATTTAAACCTCTAGTACGCATAATTTATACAGTGTATCTGCCTGTATTTAAGGACATATCTGTGGCGATTCAAATTTAAGTTTCTGCTGATATTTATTTGGATTATTAATATCGCATCCTATACTGCCGACCAAAGGATTCGCCGATAAGGGCGTGAAGGAAATCTCTGAGGTTGGGGTTATGAAGAAGGCAATTATCACATTGTCAGTGATAGGGGCGTTAGGGACAGGCTTATTGTTGAATGACAGCCATGATTCTCATCAAGATGAGCATCATGGTCATGGTCATGGTCATGAAGATGAACATGCTCACGTCCATGAGGAGTCAACTAAAGCACAAATTGCGCTGGTTTCTCCTATCCCAAATGACCAAGATTACAACGCCCCTTTGGCAAGTTTAGGCTTTACCCTGTTCAATGACCCGAAGCTCTCTTCTAACGGTAAGGTCAGTTGTGCATCCTGTCATAATTTGGCCACTAATGGCGCTGAAATCACCCCTGTCTCCACCGGAGTAAAAGGCGCCGGCGATCGTAACTCACTCACTGTTTTCAACTCTTCCCTCAATTATCGATTCTTTTGGGATGGCAGGGCAAATACCTTGCTCGAGCAGCTCGACGGTCCTGTTGAGAACCCTTTAGAGATGGACTCTAGCTGGGAAGAAATAGAAACGTATGTACTCGGAAACACTCACTATAAAGAGATGTTCACCGGTGCTGGGCTAAAAATAAGCAAAGACAACATAAAGCTAGCCCTGACCGAGTTTATGCGAGCACTGAATACTCCTAATGCTCCTTTTGATCGCTATTTGGAAGGGGAAACAACCGCTTTAAATGAACAACAAACTCGAGGCTGGAATGAGTTCCAAGATCAAGGATGCATCAATTGTCATCGAGGGGTAAATATAGGCGGTGGCCTTGTGACTCGCTTTGGGTACTTTGGGTTGCCGGACAATGCTGAAGAGGAAACGTCGGCGAAATCCAACATGTTTCGCGTTGCCAGCTTACGCAATGTTGCGCAGACGGCCCCTTATTTTCACGATGGCAGCGTAGAGTCACTGCGGGAGGCGATCACCATTATGGCGAAGGTACAGTTGGGTAAGGAGCTGAGCGAACAGAGCATTGAAGATATCCACTCATTCTTGCAGACCCTCACAGGGGAAAAACCTCAAATCCTTCAAGGGGGCGTGAATGCAAAAAATTAAGGGGACATACCTAGTTTTAATCACACTGCTCGTCGCGTGCTCTAGCGCTCTGTTCTATCTGTATGGTCAGATCATGAAGGTAGACCAGGTATTTGTCTCTCGCAGCGCTTTGGGGCATGAGCTGATCGAGCTAAAAGAGAAGGTAATGCTTCACTCTCTCGACAGTCAAAGTGACCCCTATTATCTCAATGAAGAAGTGGTTGATATTGAGCGCAAAATTCAGATGGCGGTGCGTAGTAGGGATAAAGTTTTTCCTGAGTATGACACAAGTTTAGCTAGGCTAGATGCCTACTTTTTAGAGCACGCCCTCGCGCTTACACAGACGCTCGATAGAATAGTGGGCTTCACTATTGTCAGAAACTCGTCACTCTCCTCACTAGAATCCAATGGTGTTTTTGAACCCGAGATTATGCTTGATGTCCTCGGCATTTCACCTAGTCAAGAGTTACCGACCTCAGAAACAGAGAAAGCCTTTACCTTGATCAATACGGTAAAAAATATCGACGGATATAAGAAAGAGCTTTATTCCTCCATATTTCATTCAGAAAAATCGCACTTTGTTGAAACAACAGAGCATGGCCTTGGCGATCTAAAGGCGGTTATTCAAAAACACATCTTTATAGGTTTGTTCATCGATGCTTTGATATTGAGCTTGATAGCGTATTTGGTTTATCACCAGCGAGTGAAGGAGTTTGCAGAGAATGAGGCAATAAACCAGGCCGCACTAGAGAAACTGGAACAAGCTAATGAGGCGAAATCTACCTTCCTCGCCACCATGAGTCATGAGCTCAGAACCCCGATGAACGGGGTATTAGGACTGGCAGAGATAATTCGTGAAGATACCAAAGAAGCGGATACAAAAGAGCATGTTCAGGTAATCTTGGACTCAGGCAGGCATTTGGTGACTTTGCTAAATGATATTTTAGATATTTCTAAGGTTGAAGGGGGAGAGTTGAAGCTTGAGAAGTGTCCGTTTCGTCTTTCTGAGCTTATCGACCTCGTTTCTAACTCCTTGGGACCTATTTCAGAAACCAAAGGTGTGGCGCTTAAGATCACCAGCGATGTTCCAGAGCATTTGAGCTTAGTTGGTGACCCATCCAGAGTCAGACAGATAGTATTTAACCTGGTAGGCAATGCACTTAAGTTTACAGAGCAAGGCAGCGTTGATCTTCACTTTGAACTTGATGATGGTGAGCAACCGAGACTGCTGATAAGAGTTAAAGACACAGGTGTTGGGATAGAAAGAGACAAACTGGATACCATCTTCGCGCCATTTCAGCAGGCCGACCTTTCAACCACTAGAAAATTCGGCGGTACCGGGTTAGGTCTTACCATAGTTAAGCAGTTAGCCCATCTGATGGGAGGAGACATACAGGTATTTAGCCAGCCTGGTGTCGGCAGTAAGTTTACAGTCATTCTACCGATAGAGTGTGTTGCTACCTCCGCTGAAGCTGTTGCAGCGAGCCCTAGTCGTAGCCAATCTGAGAAGAATCAGACTGGCAAGCGAGCGTTAAGCATATTGCTTGTGGAAGATAATCTAGTAAATGCTGTTGTGGCTAACAGATTCTTGAAGAACTTTGGTTGCGAGGTGACGAACGTCAATAATGGCCTTGAAGCGCTCACCATTCTTGCAGAGAAAGCCTTTGACTTGATCATCATGGATAACCATATGCCAAGGTTAAGTGGTGTAGATACCATAAAGCAGATCAGAGAAGAGCTTAAACTAGATACCGTGATATTTGGTTATACTGCCGACGTGTTTCAGCATGCCCATGATGAGTTTATCAGTGCCGGCGCCAACTACGTGTTGACTAAACCCCTACAGCAAAGCACCTTGCATAGTGCTCTAGAGCAGTTCAGTGAACATTTTAGCGATAACCTAAAGCTGTCCTCATTTGAAGATACCCCATCAAACGTTATTCCGCTAAAGCGCGTGCAAATTGAGAATCTCCCGATTACAGAAGAAGAGATCTCACAGAGTCCGCTGTTGAATAGTGAAGGGCTTGAGGAACAAGACAGAGTTGAGTTACTTGATGCCCTTAAGTGCGAGCTGGAGATTGCATATGAGGGCGTTATCAATGCCTATGCCGAGTCCGACCTAGAAGAGCTCAATGAAAAGCTTCATTCGCTGAAAGGAATCGCTTATGAGTTTGGCCTTGAGACTTTTGGAGCACTGGCGCTAGAAAATGAAAGCCAAGTGAGAAATAACATATTGCCTGAGGCTGGGCAGCTTCAAAAAATGGTCAATTTGATCTTGGTAAATAATCACCAGGTCTCCAGAATGTTAGGTAGTACCACTAAAAACAAGGATGTTGGTTAGTGAAAGATATTGTTAATAAAGTAAGGGGTTCACTGCAGCTGCAGTACATATTGCTGACAGTAATTGCCTTAATCGGTTTTGCCATAGATTTAACCATTCCCTTAGGGGTAGCGTTTGGCGTCTATTATGTGATTGTCATCCTTGTATCCCTTGCCTTTAACAACACCAGTATGACGCTGTTTTGGGCGGTGACCTGTTCATTACTTACTGTAATAGGGTTTTTAATCTCTCCAGACGGAGGGGAGATGTGGAAGGTTATCTTTAACCGTGTTATTTCGGTTGGGGCTATTTTGACAGTAGCGATCGTCTCTTTGTTGGTTCTAAAAAAAAATAAGGAATTGATGAAGCTTGAAGCGGATCTAGAACTGTCTAGCGTGCGTTCTCGTCTTGGTGAGGTGGCCGAGTATGCCAAGGACGCGATAATTATCACCGATAAGCATGGCTGTGTATCTTGGACAAATAACGCCTTTACTCAAATCACGGGCTATGAGTTAGCCGATGTAGAGGGAAAGAAACCAGGGGACGTTCTACAAGGTAGGGATACCGAGATTGATACGGTAGAAAGATTGCACAATGCAGTTAAAAATGCCCAGCAGATAGAGGTCGAGATCTTAAACTACCACAAGAATGGAACCCCATATTGGATTGAACTTGCGATAACCCCGATACTCGTTGATGGTGAGCTTCAGCGCTTTATTGCAGTAGAGCGAGACATTACGACCAGAAAAAACCTTGAGTTTAGACTCAAAGAGTTAGCCACCATGGCAAGAGCGGAGACAGACAACAAGTCTCACTTTATGTCACTACTTATCGATGAACTGAGAGTGCCGTTAAATCGACTCAAGAATATTAACGAGAAGCTAAGACTCGATGATAGCGCCGAGAACATCCAAGAGGTTCATGCGGGTATCAATGTATGTAACTCTTTTATAGAAAATACGATTTTGAGTATCGAAACTCTAGAGAATATCGACCTTAACAACTTCAGAATCTACAAGTCCTCTTTCAGATTTAACTCCATAATAGAGAATCTGAGGAAGTCGACCACTCAAATTGCTGGAGAGCAGAATCTTGACTTAGAGTTCAAAGACGAGCTTTCTCAAAGCGTGACTTATTACAGTGATAGTAGCCTGATCAATAGTATCTTCTCTTTCTATATATCAAGTGTGGCGAACAAGCTTGAAGACTGTAAGGTACTGATCCACTTCAGTGATTCGATACAGAATGACACTGGATTAGTAAATCTGTTCATTCGAATCGAAGACCTTGGGGAAGTCTATCATGTGTTAAATGATAGAGTTGGACACGGTAACTTGGATGTTTCTATTCTCTCTATGGGGCGCTCGTTTGTTTTTCAGAGATTGAACGAGGTAATTCAGAAACTAGGCGGCTCACTAGATTACGGGATAGAGAATGAAGATGCGTCGACTATCTCTCTTACGCTTCCGCTCGAGTTAGATACCAGTAGCTTTGCTCCATATCCAGTGGAAACCCATCAGCGCATCTTGATTGCTGAAGACAATAGGGTGAATGCATTAGTTTTGATTAAGATGCTTCGCTCTTTAGGCTTTGCGGACATTGATACGGCGAGGAATGGAGCAGAGGCCGTGGAGATGGCTCGCAAGAAACAATATCATGCTATCTTGATGGATAATCATATGCCGATAATGAATGGTATTGAGGCCAGCAAGATCATAAAGAAAACCGTGGATGCAGACATCAACATCATTGCTTGTACTGCTGATAGCTCAGATGTGGCGGTAGAAGGGTTTAAACAAAGTGGTGTTGATAAAATTATCTTTAAACCTATTAATAAGGCCAAGATTCTAGAGCATCTGGAAGTGGTAGACGATTCATTTAAGGTAGTGGACAAACTGGCTTAACCATAAGGCCACTACCGACTCTGAGGCTATTAGTGATAGGTGAGGGAGTTTTGAAGCGCGGTATCTAGGTACTTCATGATGTCATCACGAGTTATACCGTCGAACGGGTAGATGGCAGTGGTCATGGCAAAGTTAAAGCGAAGTTTACTGTTCGCTACCGTGATATCTTGCATCAGCGCCGCATAGAAAGCTTGCACGAATTTTAACGCCTTATTGTTTTCGTCGACGTTGGGTAATATTCCGTAGAAGTGGCCGTTGTAGAAACAATAGTAATGATCGGTGTTGCGATAAGCCCTCAGACGGTTAGCAAAGATCTTAAGTCCTGTCTCGTACACCTTGTCACCGTGCTCTTGAAGCAGTTGTTCAGAGTTTGTTAGGCGTATGGTGATAACGCTAAAGGCTCGTCCGTTGGCCCGATATTTATTCACCGCAAGGTCGAAGTCATTGTTGAACAGATATTGATTTCCTAACCCAGTTATTGGGTCTCTCAATGAGGCCTGTTCTATATCTCTTTGTAGTTGCTGTTGCTTGTCAGCATCCTGTCTCTGTTTTATGGCCTGATTGATCACCTTGTAAATGGTATCAGAGGTGAAATCATCCTTGGTGATGTAGTCGTGGACACCGAACTTCATCGCCTCGACAGCAACTTTTTCATTGCCTTGACCGGTTAGCATGATCACAGGCGGTAATCGCGATTCTGAAATCTGATTTATTTGCGTGAGCAGCTCGATACCATTACAGTCGGGTAGTAGATAGTCGAGCAAGATACAGTCGAACTCGGAGCACTCAAGGGCTATGAGCGCAGAAACACTGTTTTCTGCGTGTTCAATTTGTAGATCGGGGTATTTACGTAGTGCACGTGAAATGGCTTCACGGTCGACAACGTCATCATCTATGACTAGTACTTTCATAGTTTTAGGCCTTCCTTTGGCTTAAATTCAATTATGTTCAGATAATTCTTGGCTAGCTCAACTGCGTCTATGAAAGAGTTTCCGGCGTTTTTCTTTATAATATAACCAACAATATTATAGGTATAAGCTTTAGCTATATCCTCTTCAAGAGATGAAGATGTGAGGATAAACACCACAAACTTGTTTAAATCACCTCGGCTTTTAAGCTCTTCAAGCAACTCTAGACCGTTTAGGCGTGGCATGTTGATGTCCAAAAGCATGAAAAAAGGACCATCTGAACACAGCTTTCCATCTTCGTCATACAGCATTTCGAGCGCTTCCAAGCCATCTTTCGCAACGAGTAGAGGATTGGGCACCTCTAGTTTCTTGAGCGATCGCTTTACACACTCAGTGTCGACGTAATCATCATCGACCAGAACTATCTTTACGTTAGAGGGAGTTACAGACATAACTTTCACCTTCCTTTGTCTCTAGTTACAAGGCCAACTGAAGCGAACAGTTGTCCCTCTTGTAATATCTGGGTTGGAATCAAGCTCTACACTGCCTTTATATTGTTCTACCACCCGCTGAACCATGGATAAGCCTAGACCGCTACCCTCAATTTCGTCTTTTGGCTTAAGGCTTTGAAACAGTTCAAAAACTTTATCGTGAAACCTTGTTGGAATGCCAGGGCCATCATCGCTTACTTCTATATGGTAGTAGTTGTTTTCTTCATTCATTGCAGCACTCACCTCTATCTTGGTTAACTCGTTATCACCATGCTTGATGCTGTTGCTAATAAGATTGTTCAAAACCAGCAAGAAGGGGGTGTTAGGCACAGATACCTGGTCCACATCAAGGTGCTTAATGAAATCGATATGTTTATCAGCCCCCAACAATGACCAGATATCATCAAGCTCTTTTTCAAGATTTAGAGTCGTAGTTTCAAAGGAACGGGTGCTCACTCGAGCATATTGCAGTAATCCCTCAAGCATACCTTCCATACGCTCGATTCGACTGCCGAGCAAGCTGAGGTGACTCTTAGTATCATCACTGGCAATCTCTTCGATGTCTTCTTCTATCCAAGAGGAGAGGTTTTTTATGGCTCTTAGCGGTGCCTTGAGGTCATGGGAGGCAACGTAGGCAAAGCGTTCGAGTTCAGCATTGGAGCGGGTCAACTCGGTATTTAGTTTTTGGATTGCTATGGTGCGTTTGTAGTTATCACTGATATCCATGACCACGCCAAACAGTTCCGTCATCTGGTTCCCAATATCGAATTTACCTTCAAGAAACACCTGTACCCATTTTTCTTCGCCGCTTGCAGTGACGATAGGGTAGGTAAACTTAGGGAAGCGATCACCAGGCTTCATCCGTAACATTTGACCCACCATATGATTGTGAAACTCTTGATAATCTGGGCGAATCCAAGTTACAAATAGCTCATAGGTTAATTCGGTTTTTTCTCTTCCAAAGATACGCCACAGCTCTTTTGACCACTCAATGGTCTTATCCGATATTCGATAGCTCCAGTTACCTACCTTGGCGATAGACTCGGCATTTCGGAGTTTCTCTAGGGTTCGCTCCTTCTCTTTTATGTTCAATGTCTCTTTAGTGATGTCTTCTATGAAGAGTATAAAATGCTGATCTTCATGCAAGAGGCTGGTATTCAGAGTCACTGATATAGATATGGTTTTGGGCGTTCCTTTCCAGGTGACCAAACTGAGCTTGTCAGAATATTGCCCTATGGTTCCCTCAGACAGGGACTGGAACCCCTGCTTTATCTTTCTTCTTGTTGCTTCGGTAAAGAGAGATAACCAGTTTTCTTTGTTTATATATTCGTGGTTGAGCTCAAATATCGAGCGTAGCTTAGAGTTTGACTCTTTAATTGATAGCTTGTGGTCACAAAACCCCATACCCACTAAACCAAGGTCAAAATACTGGCGGTAGTATTTTTCTTTGCTTCTCAACTTATTCTCTAAATGCCTATGCTCTGAAATATCTTCCACATTTATCATAAACCTAAACTTAGAGCGAAGATGTTCGGATATAAAGCATAGTGTTACCTTTAACCATTTACATTTATGGTTATCGGTTAATATTTTTTTCTCGAAAACTATAGTTTTATATTTCCCTTCATATAGGGTATTGAACATTTTGTGAGATTGGTATCGTTCAACTTCAGAGAATATTTTATGGAAAGCCTGACCAATTAACTGATCGTCACTTTGTTCTAGTATCTTACATAACTCTTGGTTAACGCTTCCCCAGGTTTCATCGTTGTATAGGAAGCCAAGACCGATACGGGAATGCTCAAATAAAAATTGGCTACCCTCTTCATCTGATAGCCGATTGGACGCTGCAATTGGGGATGTATTCGAGTAATCGGAAATTTGTTTGGAGTAAAAGGAGAGCAGTCGTTTCGCATTGCCTTCACTCTCAATAGTGAAGTTGCTCATCTGTAGCTTGATGGCAGTTGCATTTTCCCCGATAAAACTCAGAGTTGTCTCGTATGGGATACTAGGATTCTCAAATTGGATTTGTTGTAATTTGTTATATGTATCAAGATCTTGAGGGTGAACCCGCTGAGAGAGCCAATGCATCGAAGTTGGGGATTCTTCAGTTTCATAATGCAGTAGATTGATCAGGCTGGAGCTAAACCAAGCATCTTTGCTTCCATCCAGGTTGGAGTATGAGATACCGTCTATCGAGCGACTTTGCATTAGCTCAAAAAACCTATTGTCGTGCTTCAAAAGTTCATAGAATTCCTGCTCTAGATAGTTGCTCTTATCTCTGTCCATTGGATACTTTTCGTGACTATGAATAGGTTCAGTATTCATGAAAAAAACCGAGTCTTCAATAGCTTGAGTATGTCTTAAAAATAAATTTGAAACCCAGTTTAGCCCTTCTATCTTATCAGTCAGTAGAGTAGGAAGGTTTGTTATATGGACATCATTGGAAGTAACTTGCTCATTTGGGAATATGACGTCGAATCGAACATGTTTACGTTCAGCACTCCCAATCAACCATCTAAGGCAGTGCCGTTTCGCGCAGTTGAAAGGTTCGTCAAAGTCTATATCTCTGAAGATTATCAAGACCACTTGTTGAGCCAATTTACTAAATCTAATACTAATGAATTAAAAAGTGTTGTAGAGATAAGCGATTACAATGGATATCGATTAACTTATAAATTATCAGGATATTCACCTTCTGGTTCAAAGCGAAGAGGTCAGTTTGAACTGATTTCAAAAATTCCTTTATTATTTGAGTCCAAGGTCGCCTTCAATGCACTATTAAGTGATGTTAGGAAAAGTGTTGTAATTACTAATGAAAAATTCGACATACTCATGTCAAATAAGGTGTTTCAAAGTACCTTTAAAATTAATGGCTCCGGATATATTGGTAATAATATTGCTCAAGTACTAGTTGGCGTAAATAATGAACATATTTTCGCTGAAATTAAGCAAGAACTTGTCAACGCTAATCGTTGGAGTGGATTATTTTTATCCAAAGATGCGATAGACAACTTTTTGTTGCATGATCTTGAGGTAGTCAAATTCAGCCTAAACGAGCGAGATACCTTCTATGCATTTCGATGGACCCTTCTGGCAGGAAATAAAAATTACAAGACTGTGGCAAACTATGACTACACAATAAAGGATGTGGACGTTGCGAATGCCAAGGAGTTTCGTAAGCGAGCAAAAGAAAATGTCGCTCCAGATGTATGCTACATGTGTATATCTCTATTACCGGATTTCAATGCCACTAACCGTGATAGGAACCAAGTTAGCCTCGCATTGGGTCTTAAAAATATGTACCAGAGTGACAACATTGGCTATTTCGGTGAAGGAGTCTTTGTGGTTTTGGTCGAAGCAAATATGGACGATCTGCTCGCCATGGGTGGATTATCGCGAATGGTGAGGCGCTTCAAGCGCAAGCTTAGAGGAGAGGTTGAAGATAAGATCTATCGAAGTGTTCTTAACGGTAAAGTAGGTATCGACCTACTGGGAATTGATTCCTCTAGCATAGACGAGACCATCACTAACTCTTTGCTGGCATTAGATACTCATGATACTGAGACGGCAAAGTTCAATCTGTTCGATCAAGAAGTCTATAAAGAGTCGTACAGACGTCGTCGCTTAGAGGCTTTAGTGGTGAACGTGATTCGTACCCGTCAACTTGATGTTCACTTCCAGCCTGTTGTTTCCCTTCGTACGGGGAGAATAGCTAAATTTGAGGCCCTATGTCGCTTCCCACAGTTAGCGCAAGAGTTCGGTGTTCAAGAGATGGTATTGGCCGCTGAGAGGCTCGGTGTGGTACACACCTTAGATAAGTTGGTTTGTGAAAAGGCGATGAGTTACTTTCAAAGGATTTTGTCTAGATGCGAGGATGAGGTGCAGTTATCAGTAAACTGCTCTTTGCTCGATGAAGAGCATGGGCTGCAATATCTCAGCGATCTTTTCAATCTAATTCAAACTTCTACTAATAAGCCAAACCAAGTAGGTATTGAGATAACTGAGAGCAGTTATTTTGCCAATTCGTTGAATAATTCCAATTTAATCAACACTATACGAAACAAGGGAGTACAGGTATTTGTTGATGATTTTGGTACAGGTAATTCATCGTTCAGCTACTTCAATGATTTCCAGTTTGATGTACTCAAAATTGACCGAAACTTTATTCAAGATATTCACCAGGTGAGACAAAAATACTTTGCGGTAAAAATGCTAGTGGAACTGTCACACGAACTGGGTATCTCTGTGGTTGCTGAAGGTGTCGAATGTAATGAAGAGTTGGAGATACTCAAAGAATTCGATGTGGATTTTGTGCAAGGCTATTTATTTTCCAAGCCGCTTTCTATGGAAGCAATTATGGAGGTAGATGAGGTGAATGATCTTATCCAGGTGGATAGTAACTTGGATCTGGCGTATCAGAATGTAAGTTAACAGCGAATAAGTAAGCAAGTGACAGAGTGAAATTAACAGGAGAGACTTATATCTTTTTTGGTCTGCTTATATTATTTAATTATGTAAACTGCATGAAAATTCGCTAATTTTTACCACTAAAGTAGGAGATTGACCCCAAATATCGTAAGTAATTTCGCATTGCCATGAAACGCAACTCATAAGGTTTGAATTCAACCATAATTGACGCTAATGTTATTTTTATCGGAATGACATTCATCAAAGAAATGAAGGCGTCCGACTCAACGTCATATGGTTATGGAGCGACTTATGGTTGACAAGGCTGATTTCGAAGGCAAGGCTAGCCTCGAGACACGTGTGAATGCGACAACCCCCGACCCCTACGTAAAGTACGTTCAAGACATAACAGGGATTGAACTGCTTGAGCCGGATCAAGAGATCTATTATTCACGCCTAGCCCGTGCGGGCGATTTTGATGCGCGACAAATCTTGATTGAAACTAACCTCCGGTTGGTGGTGAAGATTGCGCGTAAATACGTAAACAGAGGCAACGCCTCGAACAACCTCCTCGATCTTATTGATGAGGGCAATATAGGGCTAATGAAGGCTATCGATCGTTTCGACCCTGAGTTGGGCTATCGCTTTTCAACCTACGCCGTATGGTGGATAAGAGAAAGCATCGAATCTTATCTAATGAACCATAGTCGGACAGTGCGCATCCCTATTCATGTACAAAAAGAGATCAGTAAGCTCTCTAAAGCAGCAAAGCGGGCCTCGAACGAGTTGCAGCGTGTGCCAACGCTGAAAGAGGTGGCGAGTCAGGAGAACCTGTCCATCGATGAGATGAGTGATCTCATGACTAGCACCTCTCATATAGATTGCCGAGCTACAGCGCAGTTAAAAGAACGCAGTCAATATGAGCTTGAAGAGATCCCAGAGCCTGTATCCCAGAGCCCTTCGGGCCTGCATGAGAGCACTCAATTGATGCAGAGTTTGGAGAAGTTGGTGGATACCTTATCTCCTAAACATCGAGATATCATCGTTCGTCGTTATGGTCTATTCGGCCAAGAGCGTGAGACGCTCGCCGATCTAAGTGACGACTATCAGCTCTCTAAGGAAAGAATCCGGCAACTTCAAAAAGAGGGTTTGCAGAAACTTAAGAGCAAGCTCAGTTTTGACGGTTGGGACTAAGCATCTGTTCAAGAATAAAACAATGCCCGTCGATTAGATGGGCATTTTTGTGAGTGCTTTTTGTTTGAAAAATAGTCGGTGATTTATATTTGAATCACCGAGATTAACTCCTAGTATGCTCTCTGAATAGAGGGTTAACATATGTCTAAAGATAATCTCGTCCGGGTGCGCTCGTGGAAAGTCATTGACCGAGAACACTACTTTATTGCCAATACTGACACTGCATTTGTTGAAGAAGAGAAAGTAATGAGTGAGGTGCTGAGGGATTGGAAACTTTATGGCCTGTCACCGATTTTTGGTTGTGAGAACAATTTGGGCTTCCAACAGGCGATAAAGAACCTAAGAAAAAACAACGCCACACTTAAAACGCTGCTTAAAGACGATATTTATGGGCTTGCGACAAAAAGGCTAGTTTCAAGCTGGCCGGAAAAATCCTTTGAAAAGAAATATCTAGAATATCTTATCTTGAGATGTGACGCCCAGGTGCGAGTGCCAGTTAATAACCGAGTTCACTAGAGCTTGGTTATTAACTGATAAAGATTCTCTAGGATAGGTAGAGGGTAATCTGTTCTTCTATTTTGGATAGGTTGATGTTTATTTCATCAATAACCGCTTTATCTGACTGTTTACCACCGTTGGCATCAAGCTCTACAGTCTTGAGAAGGGACGAGGTTTCTTCTTCACAAAGATTACTCAGTGTGCCTGAAAGCGTATGCGCCAAACTGTACAACTCCCCAAGATTGCTCTCTTGATGCAAGCCAACCAGTTTATCTCCAATATCAGCATTTTCGTCGAGATAGAGTGACAGTATCATAGTCACTACCTCATCATCGCCATCGAACGTTTCTGAAAGTTTATCCACGTCTATCATAAGCCTTCCCTAACTTTTGCTTCACTTTGTCGAGAGTAGGTTAGGAGTTATAGCAGCAATTTCAAATTAATTATTCAAGTGTTTACTGGAGAGAATTCTTAGATGCGCTGGCGAGTAGGAGTAGGTTTTCTAGATGCACTTTGGCATCGTCACGTTTGAGTTTTTGCAAGATGTTTTCGAAGGCCGTTCGATAGTGTTTATTGTTCAAAAGAGACAAGAGGGTGAGGTCATATTTTTCGACTAGGTTTTCTTGGATCTGCAGGTATTGCTCTTTGTTGGCGATCTCTATGCCTTTCAGTTCGCTCAAGATTTTAAAGCCTTCAGTATACCAAATATGAATAACCTCAATGATGTCCCTTTCCTCGTCAGAAACGGTGAAGCTTTGTTGGTTAAAGTCTTGAAGATAACCTTGGATGGAAACGGGTTTGATCATAAATGTACTCTGTTAAAACCTTGAATAACTATAGTTGAACAATGGCTTCTTTAAAATTTTACTAGTGTGCAAATAAGTCGACTTAGTGATTATTAATACCTGTATACGCATAAAATTGCTACTCGATTCTTAACCTTATAATGAAGAAATTACCTTATCGGGGAATCCAAAGTACTTTTGGGAGCCGTCAGGCTCAAGCATCAGGCATAGATTGGAAGATACCACTAAGCTAGGTTCATTGGTCGAATAGATTACGGTGGAATCTCTAAGCTCTTCGGTGAACAGCTGGTTAAGATAGCTAGCATTTTCATGAGCGCTGCCACATAAAGGCTCGTCAATGATAATGAGGTTACTGCTGTTGCCGCACAGACCAAGGACCAAGCGTAATCTCTGGGAGATACCGTTTGGCAGGCTTTGGGTAAACTCGGTAGTTAGGTCTGTGTCTAGACCCTTTGGGAACCACTCCTCCAACTCAAAGAAGCGGATGTACTTTAGCATTAGCTTTTCAGGCAATATGCCATTATGCAGTACAAAGTTAGACCTCAGCGAACCCTTATAAAAGTTGAGTTCAAATGGGATGTAGTTGATCCCTTTTCGATACCGATAGTTATTAAACTGTTTGATGTTATAGCCATCAAGATACACAGCGCCTTGATAGCGGTCTTCTAGGCCAGCAATGATACTCAGAAGCGTGGTTTTTCCGCAGCCTGAAGGCCCTACGATAGATACCTTATCACCTGGGCCAATCTTAAAGCCGAGATTGGTTAGGCCGTCAGTGGCACCCATGTGCCTGTGGGTCACACCGCTGCCTATTAAATAGCCATCAAAGCGGCGGATAGGCGGACTGTGCTCCAAGTTACTTCGGTCATCTTCTAGGCTCATCAGGTTGTTGATCTGAGCGCCAGCAGCCTTAAGAGATTGGAACTTAGCGATGGAGTTGTAGATGCCCATGATAGGGCCAAGGGCTTTCCACACTAAGATTACAGTCGCCAGCATAGCACCTGCATCCGAGGTGCCGTCCATAACTCCAATTACGGCAGTGACAATACTGGCGGTACCTATCGCTTGTATCAAGCCACCACCCAGTGCCTGTACTCGACTGTTTACCTTGGCAACGGACTCGGCGTCATTGCTACTCTGTTTGTGAGAGGCAGAGAAGCGGGTTTGCATCACGCGTAGCAAAGGCAGGCCCTGAATGGTATGGATGCTGCGCAGCACCTCGTTCCATTGATAAGAGACCATGGCATTTGCGCGTGAGCTCTTTGAAGTCGCCTGGGTATAGATGTATCTAGAGTAAACACAGAATACGAACATCAGCACTAGGCCAGCGAGAACGGTTAGGGCTGCAGTACCAGACATGATTGCGATAGCCAGAATAAACACTATCACAAAGGGCATATCGAAATAGCTGAGAGTGGACTCAGCGGTCACTAGCTTACGGAACTGGTCGATATCCTTTAATCGAGCAAGCTGGGAAGAGACGCCCGCGCGAGAGGTCATGGCGTACGGGAGCCATAGCAGTTTGCCGACCACATTGCGTGAGATATGCACCGCCAAGTCTTTACCTGATGTCGCCAGTATGTTGACCCGCATCTTCTTAAACAGATATTCCATTAGGCCAACCAAGATGGCAAACAGGGTTAGCCAGTAGAGAGTGCTTTCAGAGCTCGAAGAGAGCGCGAAGTTGTATACACTCATGATGAAAAATGGCTGCAGTGCGCCAAATACACTGATCATAAAGCTCAAGAAAACCAAGCTTTTTAACTCACTGTTGTAGCGATAAAAGGTGTATTTAAGCCAGTTGCTTTTATCTTGAGACTCAGGCGCCGGTTCGCGAAAGATACGCGAGTATTCAGAGATGCTGACCAAGGTTACCGGTTGGCCGACAAGATCCAGAACAATGGTGTTGTGGTTCTTGAAGTCATAGATACTGGCCATTGTGCCCTCAACGCTGAGTAAGATAGCGCTGAGCTCTCCAGTTTCAATATAGGCAGGCAGGTTTATGTCCTTCTGCTCTAACTGCGTTATATCAAGATGATGCTCTTCACATTGATACCCAAGACGCTCTAGGGTTTGCAGATAAGAGACGCGATTTTCCGCATCCGGCATATACACATCGGACAGAATATCGGGTGAACCCTCCCATTCACAGGCGATGAGGGTGTAGGCAATACCGCGCAGCAGAGGCGCTTGTTGATACCTGTGCTGGAGTATTTGTGAATCAAAGTCCAGTAGCCTCTGGGTAATGTTCTTAAAATCTACCAGAATACTCATTCGATATGTTCCTTGGAGAGATTGATCTGTTTTAGATTTCGGCTCTGTTTCTGTGAGAGGTTATTGCTGATGATGATGACAATATTGTTGTTAGATTTAGTGGTAAGGGTTGTCACCAGATTCGAGAGAAAACTCTCGGAATAGACGTTGTCTACATCGTCCAAAACTATCAGCTCTTTTCCGCTGACTATGGCCCGCACCACTAATAGCGCGTAATAGGTTTGTCTCGAGAAGGGCACTTGTTTATTGCCACTGAACTGGGTGTAGAAACCGCTGGTCAATGAATCCACCTCAGACTTAACACCAAGAGACTCACACACGGCAAAGGCCTCGTTGTTTTTAGAGCTACGGAAACAGGTGATGTTTTCTATGATGGTGCCCTCTACAAAGCGACTGTGACGGTTGATGTGCGCTACGCTTTCTCGCCACGACATATAGTCATATTCTGTAATCGGACGGTCGTTACAGGTGATGGATAGAGAGTCATCCAATCGGTCTTGGGTTAGGCAAGAGGTGAGGTGAGTCTTGCCACTGGCGCTGTTGCCACGCATGACGTAAATATGCCCACAATTGAATTCGATGCGTTTGTTTTGGCGGGTCTTAATCGACAGATTTTCCATACGGATGAACTCAGACCTAGCCGATGGATTACTATGCAGAGACATGACCTCAGCGATGCGCTCTATCTGGCTGCTGTTAAGCTTCCATCGGCTCAAGGTACGCATTACTTGCTGATAAGGAGCGAAGTAGCGGTTGGTGAGCATGATAACCGCAGCCATGATGCCTTGGCTCGCTTCAAGATTGATAACCGCTTTGGCTAGCAGTACCACTACTGCGGCAATGGAGAGTTGCTGAATAAGAGAGAGTATCAGGTTGAACTCAGATTCGAGTTTCTCATAGTTGATGCTTTGCTCTTCACGCTCTTCAATCATGGCCGTCATGATGGATTCGAGCCTGTGCTCCATGGTTCTGGATTTGTTATCCAAAGGCATAGAGACGATCTCAATGATCTTGGATTGAGTTACCCCTTCTACATCGGATTTAACCTCGAGCACAGATATCTTTTTGTTGGCAATGTAGTTGGCGCTGAAGGCCAGAATCAGCGAGGCGATAATCAGAGTGGCGCCAGCGCCTAGGTTGATAAACCCAATGATCAATATAGTGACCAAGCTGATACAGATGTTTATGAACGACTTGACCGATTCACCGCCAAAAAACGACTTCATTTCATCTATGGTTGAGATCCGCTCAAGGTATTCACCGGGTTCTAGCTGTTGAAATCTGGATATTTTGGAGAGGCAAATTGAGTTAAACACCTTAGTGGTCAGATTGCTTTCAAAGCGCTTCATGATGCTATTGATGATGTGCTCTTCTTGTTTCTTGAGCTGATAATCCAACACTATGGCTAAGAGTATGATGGCAAAAAGCAGGAAGAGGGTGTCCTTTGCTTGATTCGGCAGCACTCGGTCAAATATGATCAGGATAGAAAATGGAAGCACTAGCCCCAATAACGTGGTCATTATGGTCGACAGCGCCAGATAGAGCTTATCTGGCAGGCTGATCTTCTGGGTTAAATAGGGCGTCTGCATACTATTTCCTAATATCCTTGATCAGATGCGGCGGAACTATATAGTCCTTATCTAACTGGTCGATGTTGATCATCATGCCCATGATCTTGCTGATGCTTTCTATGTTTAGAGTGCCGATCAAACGCTCTAGCTTTATCGACTCGATCACATAGTCATAGCGTGCGTTTTGATAGTCCCTGAGGCTGTTAAACAGCTTGGTTTCGGCCGCCAGCAGGTCGGTAATGGTTCGCGTGCCAAGCTGGTACGCTCTCTGGATGCCTTTATAGGATGAGTAGTTCGCCTTGATAATGGTCTCAAAGGTAGAGATAGCCTGAGACAGGTCATTGATGTTGAGTATGGTTTGGTAGGTGCTGTCTCGGGTTTGAACAAAGGTGTTCTCAAGTAATATCTGTCTTCGCTCGAGTGTGGTGCTGTTCTTGCTGTAGGAGTAGTAGTTTGAACCACCAGAAATAATCGGCACAGATAGGTTTAGACCTAATGTCATGGATTCGCTTTTACCGGTGGCGGTAAGGTCAGTCCTATCGTAGTTGTTGCTGTCGTCGTTTCGATAACTGCCGGTAACCGACACGCTAGGCAGAAAGTCTGCGCCACTCTCTTGGAGACTGCGCTTGGCAATCTTCACCTCGAGTTTAGATACCAGCACACTGTTGTTGTATTTGATGGCATCCTCAATCAACTCATCTTGTTTCATATCCGCAATCACATCAAACAGCACCTCAGGCTTGAGGTCCTGCATAGGAGTCACTGGATATTGCACCGCAGAGTTGAGTCGATTTAATACCACATCCCGGTCTTTTTTTAGGCTCCTAAGGCGGTTAGCTATCCCTTCTTTTTGCGCAAGAACCTCGTAGAGTTCACTGCCTGCAACGTTGCCCAACTCCACGTTTCGCTTCATCTGATCATAGCGAGAAGAAGAGGACTGCAACTCCGCAACAGTAGCATTGAGTTGGGCGCGATTCTTTAGGTATTCAAAGTAGTCTATGGCCGTGGACTCAATCACCTCTTTGACTTTGATGTCGTGATTGACCTCGGCTACGGAAAAGTTGAGCTTGGAGGTGCCGTGAGCAAAGATATCGCTCAGATTAAAGATGGACTGACTAAAGGAGAGGCTATAGCTGTGTGAGTTATATTCGCTCTTGGTATCTGGGACTGTGCGTAGGTCGGTCTTATTCTCATTCCATGTGGTATCGGCGGCACCCGTCAAAGAGGGCAGGAATTTGGAACGACTGACGCCTAAGTCGGCTTCACTCTCTTCGATACTGAGCTTACTCGCCGCTATTTCAAGATTGTTGTTTAGCGCAAGCTCTATTACCTGTGCAATGTCATTGGCGAAACTGTTCCCGGCAAACCCAAAGGTTAGGGGAATCAGTGGTATGAAACGGTTAAACCTAGGCCAACTTCTGAATCGCTGCATACTTCTTAATTGCCTTTAATATTTCGTCTTTTTTGTAGGGTTTGCTAATTACAAAATCCATTCCCGCATCGATACAGGCCTTATGTTCGCTGGCACTGGTGAGTGCGGTCGCACCTATGATGGTGCATGGACGTTTCTGCTTAGTTTGCCTTTCATAGCTTCGTATAATCCGAGTTGCCTCTATGCCTCCCATTCCCGGCATGATGCAGTCCATAAAGATGATTTCGCAGCTGTTGTTTTTCACGTATTCAACCGCTTCAGAACCATCATTGACCGTGCTAGCCTCAAGCTCGTTCTTCACTAAGATTTGCTTGAGCAGGAATTGCTGAACCTTGTCGTCTTCAACGATCAATATGTCCATTTTCTCTTCGGTCACCTCTTCAGACTCTTCTGAAAGGGCCTCAGACAGAGCTGGGATGAACTCGTGTTCTATGTGCGGAGCAAAGAAGGTTTTATCTACCAAGCCATTTAATTCCTGCGCCGTTTGAGTGGTGCTGACAGAGACAAAGAGCTTGGTCTTACCCTCTTTTTTGAGCATGGAAGCTAGGATCTTGCTGTAGGGCTGCATCCTTATTCCTTCCAAGTCGTCGCCAATCAGAACGGCATCGTAATCAAAGCTGTCGCTGCCTTTTAGCTTGCTCAATATATCGTTGGGCTTTTCTATGATGTCGACGCTCGCGCCATGCCCCTCAAGCATGTCGGCCAAGATGTTAGTTTTCAGCACCGAGCCGGCGCAGATAAGGAAACGGCTTTCTTCCAAGCTGTGGTCAACTTTGCAAAAGGAGTTGGTCTTTTGCATAAACTGAATGTTAAGTCGCTCTTGTCTCCCAGAGCTAAACCAATTCAGGCTGAAGTCTTTGAAATCCCTGAGTATAGTTTTGGTCCAGTTCTCTGAGTTTTCTTTCGACTCTTCACTCCAAAATAGCGACTCAATCTTCTTTAGGTTGTTATCAAAGCTGGTAAGGAAATAGATCTCGATATTGGTCTTGGTCCACTCAATGTCAGACTGTTTGGTGGAGTCGATGACCATAAGGATGCTTTTATCTTCACGGATCTTGATGGCATTTGAGATCTGCAGGAACAGAACCCAAAACAGGCTGGTGGCGTTACCAAACACGATATTGGGTAGGTCTTGAGAGATCTTACATTCAAACTTCTGCTGACTCCTTTGGGTCTTGGTTGAGACCAATATGGCCAATTCCGACACCAGAGTAGGGAAAGAGAAGTTCTTGTTGCTGTTTGAATTGGTGTTGGAGATAAGCTGGTTATAGTTCTCCGCCAAATCAGACAAGGTTTTGGTGGCCGAGGTAATGTCTCGCGCCATGGCGATACTCTCGTTCTCTGTATCTTGCACCAGAAAGTTAACCCCACCCTTGATGGTGTTGGTAAGGCCGCGGATCTCGTATCCAATTAACCCATAAAGGTGGCGATACAAATCTGCATTGGCCTCCAAAGAGTCTCGTTCTTTGTAGCTTTTAAGAACACTTGAGAAGATGGCGCGCTCCGAATTGTCCAGCTCTAGGCTGGTCAATCGCTCTTCTATGTAGTCGATGCGCTCTGTCTTTATATCTTCGGCTAAACGATCGATCTTCTTGTTGAGCGTACTGTTCTTTTGCTTGGTTTTTCTAACGCTAAATAATGTCAGCAGGGTAACGGTAAGCAGTAAAAATGAAAGCACGCCAATGATGTTGATGATCACATACAGCTTCTTATCACGCTCACTGACATAGGCCTCAATATGGGTTCGTATTAAGCGGTCGTTGTTCTGGTCTATTACCAATAGCAACTTGGAAAGGTCGAAAAACAGCTTTTGTTTGTCTGCGCTACTCGGTGACGGGATAGCATTGAATTTATTGATTGATAACAATAGGTTGGTGTACTCAAGAGAGCCCACTAAGCTCAGATGCTTTTTGTCGGTCGCCGCCTCAGATTCGAAATCGCGCAGTGAAGTGACTATTTCACTGGTTTTGCTAGCGGTTTGTTGGCAGGAGTTGCTATCGATGCAGAAACTCAAGTAATCCAGCGTATTGGAGATATCACGATTCAGATTTTTACTCGCAACCACGATTGGCAGCGAGTCTATGTCTTTAAGTGTGCCAATCTGTAGTCGGCTCCAGAAGATAACGGAGCAGACCAAAATGACAGAAAGCAGTATCAGCAGGCTGACTTTAAAAGCAGGGATCCGAACCTTGCTCGTTTTTGTCATCATAGATTACCTTTCATCGAATGCGCTCTCTATGGCTGACAGCACAGGTTTGGCGGCGTAATCTATGACTCTTCTCGAGCCTGTTTTGATATCGGCGGTGAACTCCATGAAAGGGGATAGGTTATACACCACGCCAGAACGCTCCAAGTTGTTGTTGGCTAGAGAAATCTTGGCGATGTAAAACTTGTTTTCTTCCTCCTCATAGGATGTGCGGCTGACCGAGGTGATCTTGCCCTCGATGTAGCCATATTTGGCGAAGTTGTAAGTGTCGATTTTCACCTTGACGGTCTGGCCTACCTCGACAAAACCGAGCTCCTTCCTTGGTATCTTAGCTTCACCGTGCAGGCTATTGTTCAAGGGAGCGATATCCGCGATGCTCTCTCCTGGCGGTACAACAGCAGATTTAAAGTTGAAATGGACCTTATCTATCACACCATCAACCGGCGAATAAACCACGAGTCGATCGACTTTGTCCGTATGTTGAGAGGTTTGTATCGCTTTTAGCTCTATCTCTTTGTTGGCCTCGATGATCTGCGATTGATACTTGGAGTTTCTATCCGCAATAAGATCAGTGAGCTGTTTATTCATCTTATCCAGTTGAAATCGCTCATTCATGATGGATTCGTCTAGATTTTCTATCTCCCTAACCATATTTGACTCCTGAACTCTCATATTCAGCACGTCAATATATGAAGCCATCTCTTCCTTATATAGGGTACTTTTAATTTTTAGTTGCTCTTGAATTAGCTTTAATTGTGCAGTGGCGCTTTTTTTTCTCGATTTCATCGAGCGTATTAGCACTCCCTTATGTTCGATATCGTGTCGAATAAGGGATTCGTTGGAAATGTTCTTATTATATTCTTCTTGCCAAGTAGTGACGTTGCTATTTACTAGGTGGGAGTGATTGGTGAATTTACTGTAGTCAGGCTCCTGCATATCTATCAGGGCTTGATATCGAATAATATCTAGCTTTAATTGAGTGATCTCGTTTTGGATACTGTTGAGTTGGGTACTGCGATCTTCCGCTTTCAGTCGCGCAATTTCCTGGCCTTCAAACACAAAATCACCAGGCTTAACCAAGATCTCTTCGAGGATCCCTCCTTCTAGGTGCTGGACTTTCTCAATGTCAGAATCGAGTAGCAATTCTCCTCGCGCAGAAACCACTATGTCGATTTCAGCCTGTGAGGCAACCGCCACTATCACGAGTAGTGAAACAAAGGTAAGCAGCAGCACCTTTTGGAATACCGTCATACTTGATGAAAGAACGATATTGCTCTCGAGGTTCTCTGCTACTGGTTTGTTACGCGAGACTAGGGCTTTTTTGATGTGATAATCAAGTTCGTTATTGTCCATGCTACATCCCTCATCCTTGAAGTTGCTTAGTTGTTATCACACGCTGTTCTTCCCTTTATCAAATTCCTTGTTGTCAGTCTGAACTAGTTACTGGTGCACCGTTTCAAAGTGGGTTTAACCCTGCTTGTCTGGTTTTTAGGTTTCTCTAAGTCGAGTAGAACTGACTCTATGTGCTTGTTGGTCACAAATAGGCTTGTTAGCACGCTGATCACCTCATCGGCACTGGGTGTAACCCCTAAGCGACACTGACTTTCAAGCTTATTTAGCTTCTTACTCGTATCTACCTCTTCCATATATTCTAGAGATGTTCTTAGTTGGTAAATATAGTTACCGAGGTCTTGTAACTGATCCTCAGAATACATTTTTTCTATCTCTTTGTGCCCAAGCTTAAACTCGTCGTAATACTCTTGTAATAAAATTCTAAGGCCAGTTTTATCGTAATTGATCGACGAAAGTAATTTATCTACCTCAACCATTTTTCTGCCTTTTTCAAAATAGAGTGATCTACAGCATATAGGAAAGGATACTCTTGATAACTTTCAAGAAAATTTTCAAAAAATACTTGGTTGTTCTGAAATTTCTCCTTTAATGCCGCTCAGGAAATATCAAAAATCTCATAGGACACGGAGGCTGAGATGGCTGAAGACAAGAACAACCCTTTGAACGATGCTGTTGAGAATATACAAACCGAAGATGCTCAGGTAGAAAAACAGAACCAACAAAACCAACAGAGCACTGTAGCCACGACTATAGCGACAGCTGGTGCTGAAGCCGAAGCTGCAGATAATGCAAACCAAGGTGCGTCGGGTGATTCTCAAGGGGGTCAGGAAGAGGACTCTGGCTCGGGAGGCGCGGCGGCGGCCAGCGAAGATAGTGGCCAGGGAAGCGACAGTGGCGGACAAGCGGCACAGTCCAATGTTGTTGATAGTGAAATGAGCGATAGCCCATCTGGAGCCGGTGGAGATACCGGCTCTTCCGCCACTCAATCTGTTGGCGGTTCAGTTGAAGATGGAGAGTCAGGTGCGGGTGATGTTGCAAGCTCAGAAGGCCAAGAGCAGGTGTCAGCGCAAGCGGCTCAAGTCGCTAGTGGCGCGGGTGGAGCACAGGCTCAGCCTGCTGCTGAGGACGATGAGTTTGATTCTGAAACTGTGTCAGAAACCTTCCAAGTTGACGTGTTAGACGAGTCTGAAGAGGCAGTCTCAGAGATTGAAGATGATTTTGACTCTGAAACTGTGTCTGAAACCATTGAGATTCAAGTTACCAACGAAAACGACGCGGCGGAAGTTGAAGATAAAGCCTATACCATGGAGGAGGACGGCACTTTAACCTTCACCGCTCAAGACTTATTGGTGGGTGCAACAGATATTGATGGTGATGATCTCTCTGTTGAAAGCGTGCTTTATACCGGCGATCAGGGTGTCTTGACCGATAACGGCAATGGCACCTACTCCTTTGCTCCAAATGAAAACTTCCATGGTGAAGTCGATCTTAGCTTTACCGTTACCGATGGCACAGAGTCTGTTGAAGCCAATATTGATATTACTGTTGTTGAAGTGAACGATCCGCCAGTAGCGGGTTCAACTTCCTATCAGATGAATGAAGATGGCACCATCAACATCAGTCCGGAGCAATTGCTGGCCAACAGCTCAGACGTAGATGGCACCGTATCGCTCGATAGTGTTACTTACACAGGTACCGATGGTGTCTTGACTCAGAACGAAGACGGCTCAGTCACCTTCGCACCGAATGAGAACTTCAATGGCGATGTAACACTAGACGTTGTTGTCATTGATGATGATGGTGCTACAGCGACTACGACTGCAGGCATTGAGGTTATCGCGGTCAACGACCCGCCGGTTGCGGGGGATACAGCTTACACGATTAACGAAGATGAAGTGCTGACCTTCTCTGCTGAGCAGTTGCTGGCAAAAGCGAGTGATATTGAGGGTGAAGTCGCAGTTGATAGCGTTAATTACACTGGTACCGATGGTATCCTGACTCAAAATGAAGACGGTACCTTTAGCTTTGCACCGAACCAAAACTTCAACGGTGAGATCGCCCTTGATGTGGTGGTAGTCGACGAAGAAGGTGCAACAGTAAACGCGACTGCAAATATTGATGTTCTGCCTATTAACGATGCGCCAGTAGCCGGTTCTAACGCCTACACAGTGAATGAAGATGGCTCCATCACCATCAGCCAAGAGCAGCTTCTAGCCGGTTCAAGTGATGTGGAAGGTGATGCCCTTACCGCGAGCAACCTAACCGTAGATGGCAATGCCAACGTCACTCAAAACGAGGACGGCAGCTTCACCATCACGCCAGATGCGGACTTCAACGGCGATATCGACATGCACTTTGATATCACCGATGGCACCGACACTATCCAAGCGACGGCTGACCTCACGGTTAATCCTGTGAACGACCTGCCAACCGCAGAGGATGTCAGCTACACCATCAACGAGGATGGCACGCTGATCTTTACCGATGAGCAGCTACTGGCAGGTGCCGACGACATCGATGGCGATACGCTATCAGTCAGCGACGTGTCTTATACCGGTGCGGATGGTGTGTTCACTGATAACGATGACGGCACTTACGAGTTTGCGCCGAATGCCAACTTCAATGGTGAAGTCTCGCTCGACTTTACGGTGAGTGACGGCCAAGGCGGCAGCGTCGATGCCAATATCGATGTGACCGTGCTGGATGTAAACGATCCACCAGTGGCAGGTAGCACTTCTTATCAAATGAACGAAGACGGCACCATTGATATCAGCCCTGAGCAATTACTTGCGAACAGTTCTGATGTGGACGGCACAGTGTCTCTGGATAGCGTCAGCTACACAGGTACCGACGGTATCTTGACCCAGAACGAAGACGGCTCGGTCACCTTTGCTCCGAACGAGAACTTCAATGGGGATGTGACGCTGGATGTGGTGGTTATCGATGATGATGGCGCTACTGCAAGCACCACTGCAGGCATTGAAGTCATTGCGGTGAATGATGCACCAGTAGCTGGTCAGAACGCTTACACGGTGAACGAAGACGGCTCCATTACCATCAGCCAAGAGCAGCTTCTGGCTGGCTCAAGTGATGTAGAAGGTGATGCGCTAACGGCTTCGAATCTGACTGTCGATGGCAATGCCGAAGTCACTCAGAACGAGGACGGCTCATTCACCATCACGCCGGATGCTAACTTCAACGGCGATATCGACATGCACTTTGATATCACCGATGGCACCGACACTATCCAAGCGACGGCTGACCTCACGGTTAATCCTGTGAACGACCTGCCAACTGCAGAGGATGTCAGCTACACCATCAACGAGGATGGCACGCTGATCTTTACCGATGAGCAGCTACTGGCAGGTGCCGACGACATCGATGGCGATACGCTATCAGTCAGCGACGTGTCTTATACCGGTGCGGATGGTGTGTTCACCGATAACGGTGATGGCACCTATGAGTTCGCGCCAAACGCCAACTTCAATGGCGAAGTCTCACTCGACTTCACCGTCAGTGACGGTCAAGGTGGCAGCGTCGATGCCAACATCGATGTGACCGTGTTGGATGTAAACGATCCACCGGTGGCAGGTAGCACTTCGTATCAGATGAACGAAGATGGCACTATCGATATCAGCCCTGAGCAATTGCTGGCGAACAGCTCGGATGTGGACGGCACGGTATCGCTAGATAGCGTCA
The DNA here is from genome assembly GCF_024347675.1 of Vibrio ishigakensis. Classification (NCBI taxonomy): domain Bacteria; kingdom Pseudomonadati; phylum Pseudomonadota; class Gammaproteobacteria; order Vibrionales; family Vibrionaceae; genus Vibrio; species Vibrio ishigakensis. The sequence continues at coordinate 967,037 of NZ_AP024881.1, forward strand.
GCTATACCGGCACCGACGGTATCCTGACCCAAAACGAAGACGGCTCGGTCACCTTTGCGCCGAACGAGAACTTCAATGGCGATGTCACGCTGGATGTTGTGGTCATCGATGATGATGGCGCTACTGCAAGCACCACTGCAGGCATCGAAGTCATCGCAGTGAACGATGCACCAGTGGCTGGTCAGAACGCTTACACAGTGAATGAAGACGGCTCCATTACCATCAGCCAAGAACAGCTACTGGCAGGCTCTTCTGATGTGGAAGGGGATGCCCTTACTGCGAGCAACCTAACGGTAGATGGCAATGCCAATGTTACTCAGAATGAGGACGGCAGCTTCACCATCATCCCGGATGCGGACTTCAACGGCGATATCGATATGCACTTTGATATCACCGATGGCACCGACACCATCCAGGCCACCGCTGATTTAACCGTTAACCCTGTGAACGACTTGCCAACGGCCGAGGATGTGAGCTACACCATCAATGAAGATGGTACGCTGACCTTCACCGATGAGCAGTTGCTAGCGGGTGCGGATGACATTGATGGTGATACGCTATCTATCTCCGATGTCAGCTATACCGGTGCGGACGGTGTCTTCACCGATAATGGTGACGGCACCTATGAGTTTGCGCCAAACGCCAACTTCAATGGTGAGGTGTCTCTAAACTTTACCGTCAGTGATGGCCAAGGCGGCACGGTCGATGCCAATATCGATGTGACCGTGCTGGATGTGAACGATCCACCGGTAGCCGGTTCAACGTCTTATCAGATGAACGAAGACGGCACCATAGATATCAGCCCTGAGCAATTGCTGGCGAACAGCTCTGACGTAGACGGCACAGTTTCTCTAGATAGCGTGAGCTACACCGGTACCGACGGTATCCTGACCCAAAACGAAGACGGCTCGGTGACCTTTGCTCCGAACGAGAACTTCAACGGGGATGTGACCTTAGATGTGGTGGTTATCGATGATGATGGCGCCACAGCGAGTACGACGGCTGGCATTGAAGTCATCGCAGTGAACGATGCACCAGTGGCTGGTCAGAACGCTTACACAGTGAATGAAGACGGCTCCATTACCATCAGCCAAGAGCAGCTACTTGCTGGCTCAAGCGATGTGGAAGGTGATGCGCTAACGGCTTCGAATCTGACCGTCGATGGCAATGCCAATGTCACTCCAAACGAGGACGGCAGCTTCACCATCACGCCGGATGCGGACTTCAACGGCGATATCGATATGCACTTTGATATCACCGATGGCACCGACACTATCCAGGCGACGGCAGACCTTACGGTTAACCCAGTCAACGACCTGCCAACGGCCGAAGATGTCAGCTACACCATCAATGAGGATGGCACGTTGACCTTCACTGATGAGCAGCTGCTGGCAGGTGCCGATGACATCGATGGTGATACGCTATCAGTCAGCGACGTGTCTTATACCGGTGCCGATGGTGTGTTCACCGATAACGGTGACGGCACTTACGAGTTTGCGCCAAACGCTAACTTCAATGGTGAAGTGTCGCTAGACTTTACCGTCAGTGACGGCCAAGGCGGCACAGTCGATGCCAACATCGACGTGACCGTGCTGGATGTGAACGATCCACCGGTAGCGGGCTCAACGTCTTATCAGATGAACGAAGACGGCACTATTGATATCAGCCCTGAGCAATTGCTTGCGAACAGCTCTGATGTGGACGGCACGGTATCGCTAGATAGTGTCAGCTATACCGGTACCGACGGTATCCTGACTCAAAATGAAGACGGCTCGGTGACCTTCGCGCCGAACGAGAACTTCAATGGGGATGTGACGCTGGATGTGGTGGTTATCGATGATGATGGCGCCACAGCGAGTACGACGGCTGGCATTGAAGTCATTGCAGTGAACGATGCGCCGGTGGCAGGTTCTAATGCTTACACCGTCAACGAAGACGGCTCTATTACCATCAGCCAAGAGCAGCTACTGGCAGGCTCTTCTGATGTGGAAGGTGATGCACTAACCGCTTCGAATCTAACCGTCGATGGTAATGCCAACGTTACTCAAAACGAGGACGGAAGCTTCACCATCACGCCGGATGCGGACTTCAACGGCGATATCGACATGCACTTTGATATCACCGATGGCACTGACACCATCCAAGCGACCGCAGACCTTACGGTTAACCCTGTGAATGACCTGCCAACGGCAGAAGATGTCAGCTACACCATCAATGAAGATGGCACGTTGACCTTCACCGATGAGCAGCTTCTGGCGGGTGCGGATGACATTGATGGCGATGTACTGTCAGTATCAGATGTCAGCTATACCGGTGCGGACGGTGTGTTCACTGATAACGGTGATGGCACCTATGAGTTTGCGCCAAATGCGAACTTCAATGGCGAAGTGTCCCTCGACTTTACCGTCAGTGACGGCCAAGGTGGCACAGTCGATGCCAACATCGATGTGACCGTGTTGGATGTGAACGATCCACCGGTGGCAGGCAGCACTTCGTATCAGATGAACGAAGACGGCACTATTGATATCAGTCCTGAGCAGCTTCTTGCGAACAGCTCTGATGTGGACGGCACGGTATCGCTTGATAGTGTCAGCTATACAGGCACCGACGGTATTCTGACCCAGAACGAAGACGGTTCGGTGACCTTCGCACCGAACGAGAATTTCAACGGGGATGTGACACTAGACGTAGTTGTGACAGATGACGATGGCGCTACGGCAACGACTACTGCAGGCATTGAGGTCATCGCGGTCAACGATGCACCAGTAGCAGGTTCTAATGCCTATACAGTCAACGAAGATGGCTCAATTACCATCAGCCAAGAGCAACTACTTGCGGGTTCAAGTGATGTAGAGGGGGATGGGCTTACAGCGAGTAATCTGACCGTTGATGGCAATGCGGACGTCACTCAAAACGAGGATGGCAGTTTCACCATTACGCCGGATGCGAACTTCAACGGCGATATCGACATGCACTTTGATATCACCGATGGTACAGACACCATCAAGGCCACTGCAGACCTTACGGTTAATCCGGTCAACGACCTGCCAACGGCAGAGGATGTGAGCTACACCATTAATGAAGATGGCACGCTGACCTTTTCTGACGAACAGCTTCTAGCGGGTGCGGATGACATCGATGGTGACACACTCTCCATCTCAGATGTCAGCTACACAGGCGCCGATGGTGTGTTCACCGACAACGGTGACGGCACCTATGAGTTCGCGCCGAATGCGAACTTCAATGGCGAAGTATCTCTAGACTTCACTGTCAGTGACGGTCAAGGCGGGACAGTCGATGCCAACATCGATGTGACCGTGCTGGATGTGAACGATCCACCGGTAGCGGGCAGCACTTCCTATCAAATGAATGAAGACGGCACCATCGATATCAGTCCTGAGCAATTGCTTGCGAATAGCTCAGATGTGGATGGCACGGTATCGCTTGATAGCGTTACCTACACAGGTATCGACGGTATTCTGACTCAGAACGAAGACGGTTCGGTGACCTTTGCGCCGAACGAGAACTTCAACGGTGATGTGACCCTAGATGTGGTGGTTATCGATGACGATGGCGCTACCGCAACCACCACCGCAGGCATTGATGTCATTGCGGTCAACGATGCACCAGTGGCAGGCCAAAATGCTTACACGGTGAATGAAGATGGTTCCATTACCATCAGCCAAGAGCAGCTTCTGGCTGGTTCGACCGATGTGGAAGGGGATGTGCTAACAGCAAGTAACCTGACCGTCGATGGTAATGCCAACGTCACTCAAAACGAGGACGGCAGCTTCACCATCACGCCGGATGCGGACTTCAACGGCGATATCGATATGCACTTTGATATCACCGATGGCACCGACTCCATCCAGGCGACGGCAGACCTGACGGTTAACCCAGTCAACGACCTGCCAACGGCGGAAGATGTGAGCTACACCATCAATGAAGATGGCACGCTGACCTTCACCGATGAGCAGCTACTGGCGGGTGCCGATGACATTGATGGTGATGTACTGTCAGTATCAGATGTCAGCTATACCGGTGCAGACGGCGTGTTCACTGATAACGGTGATGGCACCTACGAGTTCGCGCCAAACGCCAATTTCAATGGCGACGTGTCCCTCGACTTCACCGTCAGTGACGGCCAAGGCGGGACAGTCGATGCCAATATCGATGTGACCGTGCTGGATGTGAACGATCCACCGGTCGCAGGCAGCACTTCGTATCAGATGAACGAAGACGGCACCATTGATATCAGCCCTGAGCAGCTTCTTGCGAACAGCTCTGATGTGGATGGTATCGTATCGCTGGATAGCGTCAGCTACACCGGCACTGACGGTATCTTGACCCAGAATGAAGACGGTTCAGTGACCTTCGCGCCGAATGAGAACTTCAACGGCGATGTAACCTTAGACGTTATTGTTATTGATGACGATGGCGCTACCGCAACGACTACCGCAGGTATTGAGGTTATTGCAGTGAATGATCCACCTGTTGCTGGGGATACTGCATACACCATCAATGAAGATGAAGTGCTGACCTTTAGTATGCAACAGTTGGTTTCTCAATCTAGCGACGCTGAGGGCTGGGTATTACTGGACAGTGTCAGTTACTCAGGTACCGATGGTATCTTGACCGACAATGGAGACGGAACCTTTAGTTTCGCACCGAACCAAAACTTCAACGGTGAGGTTGCGCTGGATGTCGTGGTTGTTGATGCGGAAGGTGCGACCGATACGGCTACGGCGAGTATTGATGTACTGCCGATCAATGATCCGCCGATTGCAGGCTCAACCTCCTATATGATGGCGCAAGATGGCACCATCACTATCAGCTCAGATCAGTTACTAGCCAACAGTTCGGATATTGAAGGCGACGTATTTGTAGATTCGGTTTCTTACAATGGTAGCTTTGGCGACCTGACCGATAATGGCGATGGCACTTTCACCTTCGAGCCTTCTCAGGATTTTTCCGGCAACCTGTCGCTGAATGTAACCGTTGTGGATGAAGATGGTGCAACCGCGCAGACCACAGCTGATATCGAAGTGCTTGGTGCGCATCCACCAATTGATGAAAACGAGGCGCCAGAAGCGGACGTTGTGAACTACACAATGGAAGAAGATGGCAGCCTAACCTTTACCGAAGCAGACTTGCTCGCACATGCTAGCGATCCTGATGGCGATGATTTGTCATTAATGGTGGATAACTATTATGGCGATGATGGGGTGTTCACTCATAACGGTGACGGTACCTTCACTTTCTCACCAAACGAGAACTTTAGCGGCAATCTGAGCATTAACTATGCCGTTGATGATGGTGAGTTCATCTCTGAATCACAAATCAACATTGTGGTAACCGAAGTGAATGATCCGCCGGTGGCAGGCTCAACTTCTTATACGGTTCAAGAAGATAATTCTATTACCATCAGCAATGAGCAATTGCTTGCTAATGCGTCCGATATTGAGGGCGAAGTAGCGGTCGATGACGTTTCGTACTCAGGTACTGACGGTGTGTTGGTTGATAATGGAAACGGGACTTATACCTTCTCGCCAAATGAAAACTTCAGTGGCAACGTAAACCTAGACGTTACTGTCGTAGATGAAGATGATGCGACGGTACAAACCACCGCAAACATTGACGTAATTGAGGTGAATGATCCACCGGTCGCCGGAGACACAGCTTATACCGTCAATGAAGATGAGGTTCTGGTCTTCACTGCGGAGCAACTTCTAGCGCAAGCGTCAGACATTGAAGGTGAAGTCGCAGTAGACAGTGTCGGTTATACAGGTACAGACGGTATCCTTACCGACAATGGCGATGGCACCTATAGCTTCGCACCAAACCAGAACTTCAATGGTGAGGTATCCCTTGATGTAGTGGTTGTCGATGAGGGTGGGGCAACTACGCAAGCCAATGCCAATATCGATGTATTGCCAATCAATGATGCACCTGTTGCCGGTTCTAATGCCTACACGGTCAACGAAGATGGCTCCATTACTATCAGCCAAGAGCAACTTCTGGCTGGTTCTAGTGATGTTGAGGGTGATGGTCTAACTGCTTCTAATCTTTTGGTTGATGGCAATGCTGAAGTCACCGCCAATGAGGATGGTAGTTTCACCATCACGCCAGATGCAGACTGGAACGGTGATATTGATATGCACTTCGATATCACTGATGGTACAGACACTATCCAAGCAACGGCTGATCTGACTGTAAATCCAGTCAACGATCTACCAACGGCTGATGATAAGCAATTTACTATCCAAGAAGATGGCACTCTGATCTTTACGGATGCAGACCTTCTTCAAGGCGCTGCAGATATCGACGGAGATAACCTGACTATTGATAGCGTTAGCTATCAGGGTACCGATGGCATACTTACTGATGCCGGTGATGGAACTTATGTGTTCGCACCAAATGAAAACTTCAACGGCAATGTAGACCTGGTTTTCCAGGTTAACGATGGCACCGAATCCGCTTCTGCCAATATCGATATTCAGGTAACGCCGGTTGACGATGCGCCAACCGTTGATGGCAGTCTTGCATACACCATAGATGAAGATGGCCAGATCACCCTTAGCCAAGAGCAGCTCCTTACCCATGCAAGTGATATTGATGGCGATGTCTTAGTCGCACAAAACCTATCTGTAGATGGTAATGCGACGGTAACGGCCAATGATGATGGTTCATTTACTATCACGCCAGATGCAGATTGGAATGGTGATATTGATATCAGCTTTGATGTCAGTGACGGCAACAATGTGGTCCAAGGCAGTGCAGACCTAACGGTTAATCCGGTGAATGATGCGCCTGACGCTGGCGATGAGCTGTTCATTCAGGCGGAGGAAGATCAGACCGTTGGTGTGACCTTGCGAGAAGAACCAGCTATCCGTCTCGATCAAGCACCCGAGCACGGCATCATTGAGGCCAACCTCAACGATGAGTGGGTCGAGCTAGAGGTTGGTGTTGAGATCCCAGCTGATACCGAGGTTCGCTTTGTTCCGAACGATGATGTTTCAGACAGCACTCATACCACGCAAATCGGTACCTTTGATGACAACGCTAGCGTTGACGATTGGGGTACTGAGGTTGACCCATATACTCGAGAGTTCACCGATGGCGACCTAACGGTGACGGTTCAGAGTAATGATGACCCACTAGGGGCGTGGAACGGTAATACTCATATCGGTCACGGAATTGGAGATACAGATCGTCAAGGCCTTAGCGGTGATGAGAAACTGACGGTTACCGTTGAAGGTCAAGACATCAATGAAATCAGCTTCCACTTAGATGGTGTGGGTGGTTGGTTTATGGAAGAGTCTCGACACTTTACCGAGGTTGAGATCAAGGCGTTTAACGCCGATGGTGAGGTGATTGATTCACTTACATACCATAAAGAAGACCGTAACAGTTACGAGACTGATTACACCCTAACCGTAAGTGAGCCTGTATCTTACTTCGAGCTTGGAACGATTCAGGGTAATGGCACCTACGTTGTGCAAAACATGACGGTGTCGCAAACCTGTCCAGATGAGGCGGTATTTACTAGCCTAGGAGTGGACGGTACCGAGATCACTGAAGCTGTTACTCTTAACATCCACGCGGATGAAACAGAGATTGATCTAACCGCCGAATTGCCAAATGTTGAAGTTGATACTGAAGGGGCAGCACAGTTCGCATCTATTGTAATCACAGAAGAGCAGCTACTAGCTCAGGCATCGGATATCGATAGCGATAATCTAGATATTCAAAACCTAGAGCTTGTGGGTGAGAATTCAGAACATGCCACTCTGACGGATAATGGCGATGGTACCTGGACAGTCACCCCAGATGCGAACTTCTATGGTGAGATTGAGCTTGGCTATCAAGTTACTGACGGCGAGTTGACTGATGACAACATCATCAATATCAACTTTGCTTCAGTGAATGATGCTCCGATTGTATCTGGACCAATTGTCCTATCTACCGATGAAGATGTAGGCATTTCGTTCACTGCTGAGGATCTACTTGCTAATGCAAGTGACATCGAGGGTGATGCCCTTTCTATCTCAGAAATCAGTTACTCAGGTGAAAATGGCGAGCTGATCGATAATGAAGATGGCACCTTTACCTTTATGCCTAATGAAAACTTCAATGGTGAAGTGGACATTGATTATAAGGTGTTTGATGGTACCGATGAGGTAGATACTCATATCGACCTTACTGTTATCCCAGTGAACGATGTGCCGGTTCCGGGTGCGCCTCTACATACCCAGATGTTAGAAAATGGCACCATGATCATTGAGGCCAAGGATCTATTGAGTGGTGCAAGCGATGTGGATGGCGATATTCTTCACATCGAAAATCTACTGCTAGCGGATCAAACCCAAGGCACCTTGACCGATAATGGCGACAATACCTTTACCTTTGAGCCTGCTGAAGACTTCTACGGCGAAGTAAACCTGACCTTTGATATCAGTGATGGCTTGGCCAGTGCGCCAAGTACGGCTCGTATTGACGTCGAGATGGTTAACGAAGGCCCAGAGGTGTCTGCTCCAGTTGAGGCTGTTGTGGATGAGGATGGCACCATCACCATCACTCAAGAAGACTTGTTGACCAACGCATCGGATGTGGATGGCGATGCCTTGCAAGCGGTGAATCTGCAAACCAATGATCCAAACGCGAGCATAGTAGAGAATCCAGATGGCAGCTTTACCATAACACCGAGTGAGAACTTCTTCGGTGAGGTAGAATTTACCTATGACGTGACCGATGCTATCGAAACCGTGTCTACGGGACTGAACCTAACGGTTAACCCAGTTAACGACCTGCCGGATGTGCCGGATCTAACCTTCAATACCTATGACGGTGAGTCTCTTGTAGTTACCCAAGAGCAACTGCTCGCGCAAGCGACAGACATTGAAGGGGACGACCTGACAGCGCTGAATGTGACCAGTCAGAATGACAACGTATCTGTGGTTGATAATGGCGATGGAACCTTCACCATCAATACCGACCAAGGCTACTTTGGCAGTGCTGACCTCACATTCGATGTCAGTGATGGCACGGATATCGTTACTGCGAATATCGACCTTCAGATTGAATTTGTTAACGATGCTCCAGAAGCAGAGGCGATCTCTGCAGAAGTGGCGGAAGACGGTTCTATCTTGGTAACTCAGGCCATGTTGCTTGAGAATGCCTCTGATGTGGATGGTGATGCACTATTCGCTTCAAACTTATCCACTAATGATCCAAACGCAACTGTTGTGGATAACGGAGACGGCACCTTTACCGTAACTCCATCGGCAGACTTTAATGGTCAGATCCAGTTTGACTACGAAGTGAGTGATGGTGAGCTAAGCACGACCACGCAGTTGAACCTAGATGTCACACCAGTGAATGATGCACCAGAAGCTGATGCGGTATCTTTCGATATGCTGGAAGATGGCACACTTCTGATCACAGATGAGCAGCTTCTAGCCAATGCGACAGACATCGATGGTGATGAGCTATCTGTCTCTGATGTGAGCTACTCCGGTGACCAGGGCAGTCTGGTTGATAACGGCAATGGCACTTACTCATTCACCCCGAGTGAGCACTTTAGCGGTGACTTGCAGCTGAATTTCACTGTGTCAGACGGTGAGGCATCGGTTTCTCAAGTAATCGATGTGAATGTTGAGGCGGTAGCAGATGCGCCGAATCTTAATATTACCGATGGTGAAGGTACAGAAGTTGGTGATAGTACTATCGTTACCGAGCCGGGTGGTACTGTTGAGCTGAACATAGGTGCGAGCCTTGTGGATCAGGACTTGTCAGAGACCTTGACCGTAGAGGTGAACGGTATTCCTGAAGGTACTGTGATTCGTTATGACAATGAGGAAGTGCTTGGCGATCAACAAAACGGTATCACTAGCTTCAACGACACGGAAATAACCGTAACCTTTGAGGGTGAAACCGCAGGATTCCAAAATGCTGCAGGCTATTACAAGGTTGATAGCGATGGCAATATCACAGGCGTAGAAATCGTTTATGAAAATGCCTCCCAAGTCGGTGGTGGCGGTGACCTAATCCCAGGTGAAAGCTCGTTCAGCTTCCCAATTGAAGAAGGTGAGAGCTTTAACCTCTTCTTGGTGCCACACGGGTACCCGCATAACGACTTTGATGCTATGCAAAACGGTAGCTTTGAGTTCCGTGCAGAGGATGGTTCGCCTGCGACCATGGATACCATTGACCCGCAGCTGGTATTTGTGGATGAAAATGGCGAAACCACAGTTATTGACGGTGCCTTTGGTGATGCGATCTTCCATGGTGGCTCAAGCGTTGGTTTGAACCAAGATGGTATTGAACATACTCGCACCACAGTCAATGAAGATGGTGAAATCGTCTATGGTTTCGAGGATCTCTATGGAGGTGGTGACGCTGACTATTCAGACTTCAACTTTACTATTGATGTAGGTGAAGTAAACAGTCAGATCTATAGCGGTGAAATCACTGTCGGCGAGAGTGGTTCTGTGGTGCTACCTACAACCGCTATCTCCCAGACAATTGAGCTAGAGATCCCACAAGGCTTGGTCGATTCATTTGATATCGAGGTGTCAGCAACAGCGACCGAACTATCCAATGATGACTCTGAGACAGTCAGTCAGACAATCACTATTGATATTGAGCACGCTCCAGAGGCCGAAGCAGTTGCCGCCACCGTGGATGAAGACGGATCTATCATCATCACACAAGAGCAGTTGCTAGCGAATGCCAGCGATTTAGATGGTGATGCACTGACGGCGTCTAACCTAGCCACTGACGATGACAATATCACGGTCACGGATAATGGAGACGGTACCTTCACCTTAACTCCGGATGCCGACTTCAATGGTGAGATTGAGTTTACGTTTGATGTTTCGGATGGTGATCAGCTTGTATCTACCAACCTTAATCTAACCGTTAATCCTGTTAACGATGACCCTACTGCTGAGGATGTCAGCTACACCATCAATGAGGATGGCACACTGACCTTCACCGACGAGCAGCTACTGGCAGGTGCGGATGACATTGATGGCGACACGCTATCAGTGAGCGACGTGTCTTACACAGGCGCTGATGGTGTGTTCACTGATAATGGTGATGGCACTTATGAGTTTGCGCCAAACGCCAACTTCAATGGCGAAGTGTCGCTCGACTTTACGGTCAGTGACGGCCAAGGCGGCACGGTCGATGCCAACATTGATGTGACCGTGCTGGATGTGAACGATCCACCAGTGGCAGGTTCTACGTCTTATCAGATGAACGAAGACGGCACCATCGATATCAGCCCTGAGCAGCTTTTGGCGAACAGCTCTGATGTGGATGGCACAGTATCGCTGGATAGCGTGAGCTACACAGGTACCGACGGTATCTTGACCCAGAACGAAGACGGTTCGGTAACCTTCGCACCGAACGAGAACTTCAATGGCGATGTGACGCTGGATGTGGTGGTCATCGATGATGATCGCGCTACCGCAACCACCACTGCTGGCATCGAAGTCATTGCAGTGAATGATGCGCCTGTGGCGGGTTCTAATGCTTACACAGTCAACGAAGATGGCTCCATTACCATTAGCCAAGAGCAGCTACTTGCTGGCTCAAGCGATGTGGAAGGTGATGCGTTAACGGCTTCGAATCTGACCGTCGATGGTAATGCCAACGTCACTCAGAACGAGGACGGCAGCTTCACCATCACGCCGGATGCAGACTTCAACGGCGATATCGATATGCACTTTGATATCACCGATGGCACCGACACCATACAGGCGACGGCTGACCTCACAGTTAACCCAGTGAACGACCTGCCAACGGCCGAGGATGTGAGCTACACCATCAATGAAGATGGCACGCTGACCTTCACCGATGAGCAGCTTCTGGCAGGTGCGGATGACATTGATGGTGATGTACTGTCAGTATCAGATGTCAGCTACACAGGTGCAGACGGTGTGTTCACTGATAATGGTGACGGCACTTACGAGTTTGCGCCGAATGCAAACTTCAATGGAGAGGTGTCGCTCGATTTCACTGTCAGTGACGGCCAAGGTGGAAGCGTCGATGCCAACATCGATGTGACCGTGCTGGATGTAAACGATCCACCAGTAGCCGGCAGCACGTCTTATCAGATGAATGAAGACGGCACCATTGATATCAGTCCTGAGCAATTGCTTGCGAACAGCTCTGATGTGGACGGCACGGTATCGCTGGATAGCGTCAGCTACACAGGTACCGACGGTATTCTGACCCAGAACGAAGACGGCTCGGTGACCTTTGCGCCGAACGAGAACTTCAATGGCGATGTCACGCTGGATGTGGTGGTCATCGATGATGATGGCGCTACCGCGACAACTACTGCTGGTATTGACGTCATTGCGGTGAACGATCCGCCAGTGGCAGGCCAAAACGCTTACACGGTGAACGAAGATGGCTCCATTACCATCAGCCAAGAGCAGCTTCTAGCGGGCTCTTCTGATGTCGAGGGTGATGCGTTAACCGTTTCGAACCTAACGGTCGATGGTAATGCCAATGTTACTCAGAACGAGGACGGCAGCTTCACCATCACGCCGGATGCAGATTTCAACGGCGATATCGACATGCACTTTGATATCACCGATGGCACCGATACCATCCAAGCGACCGCAGACCTCACGGTTAACCCAGTCAACGACCTGCCAACGGCCGAGGATGTCAGCTACACCATCAATGAAGATGGCACGCTGACCTTCACCGACGAGCAGTTACTGGCAGGTGCGGATGACATCGATGGCGACACGCTATCAGTGAGCGACGTGTCTTATACAGGTGCCGATGGTGTGTTCACCGATAATGGTGACGGCACTTATGAGTTTGCGCCAAACGCGAACTTCAATGGCGACGTGTCTCTGGACTTCACCGTCAGTGATGGTCAAGGCGGCACGGTCGATGCCAACATCGATGTCAATGTGCTGGATGTGAATGATCCACCGGTGGCAGGTAGCACGTCTTATCAGATGAACGAAGACGGCACCATAGATATCAGCCCTGAGCAACTTCTGGCGAATAGCTCAGATGTGGATGGCACGGTATCGCTGGATAGCGTGAGCTATACTGGCACCGACGGTATCTTGACTCAGAACGAAGACGGCTCGGTGACCTTTGTTCCGAACGAGAACTTCAACGGCGATGTGACGCTAGACGTAGTCGTTATCGATGATGATGGCGCTACCGCAACGACTACTGCTGGCATCGATGTTATTGCGGTGAATGATGCACCAGTAGCCGGCCAAAACGCTTACACGGTCAACGAAGATGGCTCTATCACCATCAGCCAAGAGCAGCTTCTAGCCGGTTCTTCTGATGTGGAAGGTGATGCGCTAACCGCTTCGAATCTGACCGTCGATGGCAATGCCGACGTTACTCAAAACGAGGACGGCAGCTTCACCATCACGCCAGATGCGGACTTCAACGGCGATATCGACATGCACTTTGATATCACCGATGGCACCGACACCATTCAGGCGACCGCTGACCTCACCGTTAACCCTGTAAACGACCTGCCAACAGCGGAGGATGTGAGCTACACCATCAATGAAGATGGTACGCTGACCTTCACCGATGAGCAGCTGCTAGCAGGTGCGGATGACATTGATGGCGATGCATTGTCAGTGTCTGATGTCAGCTATACCGGAGCCGATGGCGTCTTCACCGATAATGGTGATGGCACCTATGAGTTTTCGCCAAACGCCAACTTCAATGGCGAAGTCTCGCTCGACTTCACTGTCAATGACGGCCAAGGTGGCACAGTAGATGCCAACATCGATGTGACCGTGCTGGAGGTGAACGATCCACCAGTGGCAGGTAGCACTTCGTATCAAATGAACGAAGACGGCACCATCGATATCAGCCCTGAGCAATTGCTGGCAAACAGCTCTGACGTAGACGGCACCGTATCCCTTGATAGCGTGAGCTACACCGGTACCGATGGTATCTTGACCCAGAACGAAGACGGCTCGGTCACCTTTGCGCCGAACGAGAACTTCAATGGTGATGTAACGCTGGATGTAGTGGTTATCGATGATGATGGCGCTACCGCGAGCACGACTGCAGGTATTGAAGTCATTGCAGTGAACGATGCACCAGTAGCAGGTCAAAACGCTTACACGGTTAACGAAGATGGCTCCATCACCATCAGCCAAGAGCAGCTACTTGCTGGCTCAACTGATGTGGAAGGTCATGCCCTTACTGCGAGCAACCTAACGGTCGATGGTAATGCCAACGTCACGCAGAACGAAGACGGCAGCTTCACCATCACGCCGGACGCGGACTTCAGCGGCGATATCGACATGCACTTTGATATCACCGATGGCACCGACACCATTCAGGCGACCGCTGACCTTACCGTTAACCCTGTGAACGACTTGCCAACCGCAGAAGATGTCAGCTACACCATCAATGAAGATGGCACGCTGACCTTCACCGATGAGCAGCTTCTAGCTGGTGCCGATGACATTGATGGCGACACGCTATCAGTGAGCGACGTGTCTTACACCGGTGCTGATGGCGTCTTCACCGATAACGGTGATGGCACTTATGAGTTTGCGCCAAACGCGAACTTCAATGGCGACGTGTCGCTCGACTTTACGGTGAGTGACGGCCAAGGCGGCACGGTCGATGCCAACATTGATGTCACAGTGCAGGATGTGAACGATCCACCGGTAGCCGGCTCAACGTCATATCAGATGAACGAAGACGGCACCATCGATATCAGCCCTGAGCAGCTTTTGGCCAACAGCTCTGATGTGGATGGCACAGTCTCGCTAGATAGCGTTACCTATGCAGGTACCGACGGTATTCTGACCCAGAACGAAGACGGCTCGGTGACCTTTGCGCCGAACGAGAACTTCAACGGCGATGTGACGCTGGATGTGGTGGTTATCGATGAGGACGGTGCCACGGCAACTACCACTGCGGGTATCGATGTCATTGCAGTAAATGACGCGCCAGTGGCCGGTTCTAACGCTTACACGGTGAATGAAGACGGCTCTATCACCATCAGCCAAGAGCAGCTACTGACTGGCTCAAGTGATGTGGAAGGAGATGCGCTAACCGCTTCGAACCTAACGGTCGATGGTAACGCCAACGTTACTCAAAACGAGGACGGCAGCTTCACCATCACCCCGGATGCAGACTTCAACGGCGATATCGATATGCACTTTGATATCACCGATGGTACCGACACCATTCAAGCGACGGCTGATTTAACTGTGAATCCTGTGAACGATCTGCCAACGGCGGAAGATGTCAGCTACACCATCAATGAAGATGGCACGTTGACCTTCACCGATGAGCAGCTTTTAGCCGGTGCGGATGATATTGATGGCGATGCGCTATCTATCTCCGATGTCAGCTACACAGGCGCGGACGGCGTGTTCACCGACAACGGTGATGGCACCTATGAGTTCGCACCAAACGCCAACTTCAATGGCGAAGTGCCCCTTGATTTCACTGTCAGTGACGGCCAAGGCGGAAGCGTCGATGCCAACATCAATGTGACTGTTCTGGATGTAAACGATCCACCGGTGGCGGGCAGCACCTCGTATCAGATGAACGAAGACGGCACTATTGATATCAGTCCTGAGCAGCTTCTAGCGAATAGTTCAGATGTGGATGGTACCGTATCATTAGATAGCGTTACCTACACCGGCACCGACGGTATCCTGACTCAGAATGAAGACGGCTCGGTAACCTTCGCGCCGAACGAGAACTTCAATGGCGATGTGACGCTAGACGTTGTTGTTATTGATGACGATGGCGCTACCACGAGTACGACTGCTGGCATTGAAGTCATTGCGGTGAACGACGCACCAGTAGCCGGTCAGAACGCTTACACAGTAAACGAAGATGGCTCCATCACTATCAGCCAAGAGCAGCTACTTGCTGGCTCTGCTGATGTTGAAGGTGACGCGCTTACTGCGAGCAACCTAACGGTAGATGGCAATGCCAACGTCACTCAGAACGAAGACGGTAGCTTCACCATCACGCCGGATGCGGACTTCAACGGCGATATCGATATGCACTTTGATATCACTGATGGTACAGACACCATTCAGGCGACGGCTGATTTAACCGTTAATCCTGTGAACGACCTGCCTGTTCCAGATGAGGTGGTTATTGGTGGCTTTGAAGACACAGTAATGAGAATTACTGAAGAGCAATTGCTAGCCAATGCCCAGGATATTGATGGTGATGAGCTTTCTGTCCAAAACGTAAGATACGACGGTGAAGACGGCACCTTGAACCAAGCTGGAGCTATTAGCTTTGGCGCTGAGCAAACCTCTCAGATTGAACTGAATGATGATCTTGAGTCATTCGATGCCTTTACCATCGAGTTTAGTTATACCTCAACTGGTGAACACAGCGGCTCTATTGAGAGCATCTTTGGTGGGCCAATCAACTCAGAGTCCAGCAATGGCCTTAACATCTATGTCAGAAATGACGATGGTGGTTTAGGTATCGACCTTAACTCAGGCGATAACTCCATCTTTGAGTCTCTAGACCTGAACGATGGTGAACAGCACAATATCGTGATCAGTTGGGACAGCGAAGATGGTGTGCTTAAGGTCTTTGACAACGGTGAGGTTGTAGGGACTGACACAGTGTTAACCAGCACTATGATCCCTGATGGTACTCAGGCGATTATTGGTCAAGCTCAGGAACCGTTCGATGATGGCTCTGCTGCGTCTAACATCGAACTGGGTGGATTCACCATGTCTTATGAGCGCGTCGATGATGCGGACATTGAGGCAGGTAAATCGGTGGCTGAGGTTTCTGATGATCTCGCCTTTGACATCCAAGTGGTAGATGGTGAAATTGTCGATCTAGTCAGTGACACAGCACCTAATGTAACTGGCGATGTAAGTGCATCTAACTTCTATGAGTTCCACCCGAATGAGAACTTTAACGGTGAAGTAGAGCTGGCTTATCAAGTGTTTGATGGTACAGATGCTGTTGATACCACGGCACTTCTAGACCTTGCTCCAGTGAACGATGCACCTGAGTCCGATGCTGTTACTCTGAGTGGTGATGAAGATACCGATATCTTGATCACTCAAGAGATGCTTCTGGCGAATGCGACAGATGTTGACCATGACCTAGATGAGCTAACCGCGAACAACCTAAGTATTGACCCTCAGTTCGGTTCTTTGACGGACAACGAGGACGGCACTTGGACCTTCTCACCAACAGAGAACTTCAACGGCAATGTGCCAATGACGTTCGATGTAACCGATGGTGAGGCAACCACTTCGGTAGATGGCAACATAGACGTCGCCGCCATCAACGACCTACCAGATGCGCCAACCGTGCAACTGCAAGGGGAAGAAGACCAAGTCCTAACCATAGATCCACAGTACATCTTGGATCAGGTTACCGATGTTGATGGTGATGAGATTAGCCTAGAGAATATCTCGGTTAAGAACCCTCCAAATGCAACGCTAACCTTGCAGCCAGATGGAATGTATCATCTGGTAACAGCTCAAGACTTCAATGGGGTTGTAGAGCTAGATTACCTTGTGTCTGACGGTGAGGCGGAAGTAGAGGGTTCTATCAATGTTGATGTGATTCCTGTTAACGATGCACCGTTTAATCAAGGTAATGCACTGCTGACAACCAGTGAGGATGGTGCCTTTACTTTCGATGCGAGCGATATGCTGGATCTGTTTGGTGATATAGATACGGAACAGTTGGTTGTATCACGCATTATCACAGCAGATGGCGAAGATGGAGGTGAAATCCAAGATAACGGTGACGGTACTTGGACCTTCACACCGAATGATGACTTTGCCGGTATTTCAGACCTGCAAGTGATTGTCAGCGACGGTGAGTTTGAAACTCTGCTTGATGTGCCTGTGTTTGTGCGTCCTGTCGCCGATGGTGCGGTGATTACCACCGACCACGAAGGGCCACTTGTCTTCTCTGAAGATTCAACAGGTCACCTAGGCTTGAACGTGGGGCTTGTGGATGAGTCTGAATCCTTGAGTAACCTGGTTATGACAGGCTTCCCAGTTGGGTTCGTTGTGACAGATGGTGAACACACCATAGAGATCACCAGAGAAGGGCAGTATGTAGATATCACCGAATGGGATATTTCAGATCTGCAAATGACACCACCGCAAGACTTCGCCGGCACCTTCTTTGTTACCGTATCAGCGACAACCGTTGATTATGGCGACGAAGCTGAAGAGCTAGATGATGGCATCATTGCAGGTGACTTCGACCTAGTTCAAGGCGACTCAATTATCCTGACAGCCGAAGACCTGATGGGTATCGCACAGAACATCTCGCCTGAAGAGGGGGATGAGGTGCAGATGGTTCATCTGGTGGACCGCAATCAAGGTGAGATAGTCGATAATGGCGATGGTACTTGGACCTTCACTCCGGCCGATGGCTTTACCGGAGAGGTAGATTTTGCCTACGTGATTGAGCGTGATGGCATCTTGCACGATGAGCAAAGTGCATTCGTGGTTCATGACCAAGCACCGGTCGCAAATCAGGCTCCTGAGGTAGAGTCGGTAGTCACTACCGAAGTCGAAACCGGCAATAGCCTGCACTTCACTGACCAAGATATGTTGTCAAATATCTCGGATGCAGAGGGTGACGCTCTGGCAATCGAATCAATCAGCTTGATGGAGGGTGATGGTCTACTTGAAACCTTGCCAAACGGTGAACATCAGTTTACCCCGGCAGAAGGTTATACAGGTGATGTTCAGGTTGGCTTTATTGCCACCGACGGTGAGAGTCGCATTGAGAGCTCATTCCATGTCAACTTGGTTGAGTCTGGTGATGCGACGCCAGCCAGTTCTGAGCAGTTTGTTCTATCGGATGACGGCGACCTTGTACTGACTGAAGAGACGCTGCTGTCTGAACTGGGTCTTTCTGAAGGCGAGGTGACGGATGTCGATGCGAGTGATGAGAGTGGCGTTATCATGGAGTCTGGTGAGGGTGAGTGGACCTTCTGGGCAGCACCTGAGTTTGATGGCAGTCTGGAACTTCAGGTTACAACGCAGTCGGGTGATGAATATACCCAGCATGACTTGAGTCTTGCGGTTGAAACTGGCGTCGATGCGACTGAACCAGAGCAAGAGATGGAAACCTCAAATGAAGAGCAAGTTGCTAGTGCTCAAGAGCAGACTGAGGTGGAGGTTGAAAGTGAAGCCGAAGAAGCAGACATCACAGCGGCACCGGGTGACAGCATCAATGTTTCTATTCCAAATGAGGTATCTCAAGCGGAAGGTGTTGAACATGTTGAGCTTTCTGGCCTGCCAGATGGTGCTTCGGTTCAGGGTGCTATCGATAATGGTGACGGCTCTTACACAGTAAGCGGTAACCTAGAGCAAGCTGTAGAGGTGTCTCTAGATGAGTCATTCTCTGGTGAGTTCACTATGGACTTCCAGGGCTACGATGACCTCGACAATGCTTTGCCAGATGCTTCGGCCTCGTTGAGTGTTGAAGTAGATGACCAATATGCAATGCAGGCGAGCGATAAGAGCGGAGCAGATCCAGTTGATCCTCAAAGTGATGGCGGTAATACGGATTGGACGTCTGTGGACGGTAGCGTTTCTGAAATTGACTTTACTGACGACAGTTCAAGTCATGACAGTGGTGATACTGGAAACGATAACCAATTCAATGACTTTGATAACAACATCTAGAATAGGTATCCAGATTCGAGCCTAAGAATGAAAGGTCTAGCCCAGTGCTAGGCCTTTTTCTTCGAGAGGTGATTTTTTAATTTATCTCTTATTGAATCCTTATTGCGCGCTAAATCATTATCTAAAGGCGTTAGGTAAACTTTAACTGTAGCTGGGCAGCATATTTCAGGACTCATAACGGTAACCTCGATACTTTTGTTATCGCTGCTTATCACCTTTAGGCAATACCCAATGGCTAACTCGTTCTGAATGATGTCGCCAACCAACTCCAACGCATACTCATAAGCTGCGTACTTTTCGTTTTTATTCATTGCTTGTTACTGCGTTATCTGTACTGGGAATGATTTTTGTGAATTTTTATTCGCTGAAGAAATAGGATATCCACAAGGCGTAACGCAGAGAAGGAATATGGTGAATTACTTATGAGCTCTATGCAGAACTTAAATGAGTATGATTCATAATCAGGTGTAGTAACGGCTGTAGCGCGCAAGATGAGACTTATGAAGAAAAAATGTGTGACTAAGATAGATTTGACGCAAAGATTAAAGGCTCGGAGCAGTTCCGAGCCTTTAATGTTCTAAAATTGGTTTGTTGAATATTTATCTGTTTCCCCGAAATGTGAAACTGGGAAGAGAGCAGATATCTATTGCTTTGACTTATCGCTTCAGGTTCTCGCTAATCTCCTCTTTAATTTGTTTCCATATGTGAAGCTGTTCGTTTTTTGTTACCTGATTTAGCGGCACTTTTACAGTAGCCGGACAACAAATTTCTGGGCTTATTACGGTGATGTCGACATGGGTATTGCTGATTGCAGATACTTCTAGACAGTAGCCAATAGCAAGCTCACTTTGAATGACACTGCTGACTAGATCTAGTGCATAATCTTGGGCTGAATTTGATGTATTCGGTAAAATTATATTATTGATTTTATTAATCATATCCTTGATTTTCCCTAAATCGGATGTAATCAGTTCATTGCTGACTTTACCTTATTTAGAGGCGAAAGAATCCACATTTAGCGACAACCGTTACAATTTGATACATAAGGAGACGTGTCAATGTTAACGATTTTTTAACAATTGTAGATGTGAAGTAGGGGACAAACTCAAACAGAGTGCCTTTGTTACTCACTTTCACCTAGCGCAATACATTTGCTAGGTGAATTGTAACAAGGTGTAAATAAAAGATACAGTCCAGCGTACCTTTTTCGAAAGTGCTAGTTACGGTTAATCCGTCAAAAGATATTTACAATATGCTAACTCTGGACACTATACTTGCCACTTCGAGTGACTAATTATGTGTCTAGAATACAAAGTTAAGCATTACGGTGTAAAGGTTGGCGCTGTCTTCTTCAGGTGTTGATACGAACGCACCGGATGTTCCTCGATAAGCGTTGAAATATTGCCACTCAGCATTGACCGAAACATTGAAGTGGACGTCATATCTCAAACCCAGCAGGTAACTGTCACCTACTTTGTCGTCATCGGCGTTAAAGGTTTGTCCATAGATGAAGTAAGGGGTAAATCTATCAATGTGATAGCTGCTCTGAGCATACCACGATGAGGCAATATCGTTCGTTTGCCCCTCCACGGTAAGGCCAAAATGGCCAAATTCATATTCAGCACCCAGCGAGATAAGTTGAATATCCTGATCTTTAGTCACTATAGTTTGGTCTGGCACAGGTACCAGACCCACATTAGGTATATCTACACTCAAGTTGCGCAGTCGAGTCTCTTGGTCATAGTTAGAATCCAAATAGGTCAGATTCCAACGGTAGTTGTCTCCGCTCAGGACAAAATTGACACCATACATATTGTTGGTGGTGAACTTGAGCTCAGTGTTGCTATTTATCTCAACCTTGCTCTCATCATGGAAGCCAACAAAGGGTGTCGTGGTCAATGTCATGCTGTCATTGAGATCATAATTCCACAGTATCGAGATACCATTGTATGCGGTGATCCCCAATATACTGTCGTAGACTTCATTCGGTGGACGAGCGGGAGTAAAGGCGTGGCCTACATAATAGTACTCTGACGCCAAGAACACCGGCATACGTAATCGGCCAGCACGAAACTCAAACGGCTCGTAGTTATAGGCAAGATATGCCCACTCAAGTTTGGGTTCGCTCCATTCATTTTGCGGGCGTTTCACTACCTGGGCTGACGCTTTGAAATCTTTATAGAAAAAATCTAGCTGCAAGCCAAAGATGGTGTCGCAATCAAAGCAGTTCTCATCGCTGATATTGTGATTGACCAATAGGGGAGTTTCGTTGTCAGATTTTGCCCAAGAGGTTGAGCCGAATCCGCTCAGGGTAAGATTATCCGTTATATCAATGGCAGCGATGCTGGTCGGAGCAACGCAAAGTAGTGCTATGGAAACGAGTGACTTCTTCATGCTATTTCTCCGAATTCAAAATGAAGAGGATGTTTGCGTTGGCGGGAAGGCTGTTGAGAGGCGCATATCCAATACGATTTGGCTTTTCATCCATCCATTTTAAGAGAGCGTCTATGTCCGGGCTGTTGATGACTTTTGGAGGTCGGGCCTTGCCAGAGAAAGAGAGACTGGCCCAGTGAGCATTCATTTGAGCTAGGTTTTTGTTGAGTAGGTAGCGATAAAAATCTGAGCGTTGGCTAGAGCTATCTGGCCAGTCTGAGAGCTCAAAGCGTTTTCCTTGAAGACGCTTGGTTTTGCCCCGATACAGTTGACGAGCCTTAGCAACACTCAACTCATCAAAACCCGTGTCGAGGGAGAAAATCGCATAGTCTTGCTCTGCTGTAGCTTGCAAGCTAAATACAGAGAAAGAAGCGAGCAGTGCGAGTAAACCGAGACATTTTTGCATCCGTTTGTCCTGCTTTTATATATCCGAGAAAACCATCACATCACGCTCTCTATCTGATCGAGCAATTTCTCTTTACGCACAGGCTTAGGTACATAAGCGTCCATGCCAGAGTCATAACAGTGTTGGATATCGTCATCAATAACACTGGCCGTCAGTGCAATGATAGGCGTCTTAGGTAGCCCTTCATCTTGCTCGTAGGCCCTGATTTCTTTGGTTGCTTGAAACCCATCCATTACAGGCATCATGCAGTCCATCAAAATAATGTCGAAGCTGTTATCTCGCTGGAACATTTCTACGGCTATTTGCCCGTTCTCAGCAATTTCGTATTCAAACCCCG